>NZ_JAUXYO010000036.1 GCF_030694325.1 Allobosea sp.
GCCGCTTCGACCGCCGCGTTGAGCGCCAGCAGATCGGTCTGGCGGGCGATCTCCTGCACGATGTTGATCTTCTGCGCGATGGTCTGCATCGCCTCCACCGCCTTGCCGACGGCGGCCCCGGAGGCCTCGGCGTCCTGCGCCGACTGGGTCGCCATCTTCTCGGTGGTCTGGGCGTTCTCGGCGTTCTGCTTCACGTTGGCGGCCATCTCCTCCATCGAGGAGGAGGCCTCCTCGGTCGTCGAGGCCTGCTCGGTCGAGCCCTGCGAGAGCTGCTCGGCGCTGGCCGAGAGTTCCTGCGAGCCCGACGACATGTTCTCGGCGGCCGAGGTCACCTGTCCGACGACCTCGCGCAGCTTCTCGACCGTGCCGTTCAAGGCGGTGACGAGGTCGCCGACCTCGTCGTTGGACTGAACCTTGGCGGTCTGGGTGAGGTCGCCGGCGGCGACGGCGTTGGCGATGGAGACGGCGCCGGCGACGCCGCGGCTGATGTTGAGCGCGATCCAGACGGCGGCGGCGATGGCGATCAGCAGCGAAGCGGCGACGATCGAGAGCAGCAGCGTCTTGGCGAAGGCCGCGGCGGCGGTCGCCTCGGTCGCGATTTCGGCCATGCGCTTCTGGGCGAAGACCGTGTAGGCGTCGAAGGCGGCGAGCGTTTCGAGCAGCGCCCTGCGGCCTTCGCTCCTGGTCATCTCGATCGCCTTGATCACACCACCCTCGCGGGCGATGTCGGAGGCGCGCATGCCGACCGCCAGCACCTGCTCGCCGCGGCTGTCGATGTCCTGCGTGGCGAGCCCGACATCCCTCAAGACGGCGATCGCCGCTACCTTGGAGCGCTTGACGGCTTCGCTCTGGGTCGCCAGCGCCTGGCGGCGGGCGTCGAGCTCGGCCAGGGAGTTGGCGGTGAAAACCTCGATCAGCATGCGCAGGTATCGCGCCGTCTCGTAGCGCGCCGTCATCGTCGTGCGCCCGGCGACGGCGTGCTGCATCGAGTTGGGATGCCTGGCGAGTTCCTCGATCACGACGGCGTAGGCGGCGTTCTGCGCGGTCAGGGCCGGAGCGCCTTCGGCCGCCCAGAGCTCATAGGCGCGGTTGGCCGAGTTCAGCTTGGCGTTGCGGACCGTCTCGTCCTGAACGTCGTTCAGCACCTTGCCCTTGGCGGTCGCCTGATCGAGCAGCCGCTTACCCTCCGGCGACGCGATGGCGTAAAGTTCCGAGGTGAACCGCGCGGCATTGGCCCGGCGAGTCATCATCTCGGTCGCGGCGGCTTCGACATCCTTGGCTTCCGAGGCCAGGATTGCGTTCTTCTCGGCACGGACCTGCCCCTGCAGCTCGCTCTGGATCTCGGCGATCTTCGAGACGCGCTCGCCCTGCCCGATGATGGTCTGCTGGGACGCCTCCATCTTGGCCAGTTCCTGATAGGAGAGCCCGCCAGCGACCATGGACAAGGTTATGATGACGCCAAACGCCGAAGCGAGCTTGGCCTTGATCGTGAAACGCATCTTGGTAGCCCCCAAATCCAATGGGAAAAATTCAGCCCAGAATCCTGGACATGTCCGGAACGATGACGAATTCCTCGTCCCACTTCGTGATGAAGCGGATGAATTCGGGCCGCCAATGGCTGCCGAGACGCGGCGTCTGCTGCATCTGCCGCGTCGAAACCTCGGTGACCTCGTAGACCTTGTCGGCGAGCAGCCCGAGGGTGACGGGGTCGCCGTCGATCTCCACCTCGATCACGACGATGCGCGTATCGGCGGTCTGCTCGCTCTTGGGCATGCCGAAGCGGATGCGCAGATCCGCGAGCGGGATGACGTTGCCGCGCACATTGACCAGCGCCGGCAGGAAGGCGCGCGCGCCGGCGACGCGCGTCACCGGCACGGGGTCGATGATCTCGCGGACCATGTCGGTCTCGACGGCGAAGATCTCGTTGCCGAGGCCGACCATCAGCACCTGGAGCCGGGTCTCGCCCATTGGCGGAAGGCCCGCGCCGGCATCCGCACCGGCGCCCTGCATCTGAGCTTGCGTCATCACGCGGCCTCCGGGGTTCTGTCGTTCTCGGCGCGGGACTGGCCGAGCGTGACGAGCTGGGCGACATCCAGGATCAGCGCCGCCGAGCCATCGCCGAGGATGGTCGCGCCGGAGAACATGGTGACGTCCGAATGCAGCTTCGACAGCGACTTGATCACCGTCTGGTGGCTGCCGATGATCTGGTCGACGACGAGGCCGACGCGGGTGTCGCCGATCGACGTGACGATGACCTTCTGGTGCGGATCGGGCTGGCCTTCTGCATCGAAGACGTCGCGCAGCCGCAGGAAGGGCACGAGGTCGCCGCGGACATTGAGGAAGCTGCGGCCCTTGGCGCGGGCTTCCGCCTCCGCCGTCAGCTCGATGCACTCCTCGACCGCCGAGAGCGGGATGATGTAGCGCCCCTCGCCGACGCGGATCAGCAGACCGTCGATGATGGCGAGCGTCAGCGGCAGGCGCAGCGTCACCGAGGAGCCGTGGCCCGGGATCGTGGTCAGGTCGATGGTGCCGCGCATCGCCTCGATGGTGCGCTTGACCACGTCCATGCCGACGCCGCGGCCCGAGAGCGCCGAGATGGTCTTGGCGGTCGAGAAGCCCGGATGGAACAGGAACTGGTGGATCTCGTGCTCGCTGAGATTGGCGCCGGGCGCGATCAGCCCGTTCTCCTCGGCCTTGGCTCGGATGCGGGCGGTGTTGAGGCCGGCGCCGTCGTCCTGGACCGTGACCAGCACCTGCGCACCGACATAGCGGGCGGCGAGCTCGATCCGGCCGGTAGCGGATTTGGCGGTCCTGGCGCGGTCGTCGGCATTCTCGATGCCGTGATCGATGGCGTTGCGGATCAGATGGACCAGCGGATCGGCGAGGCGCTCGATCATGGTCTTGTCCATCTCGGTGTCCTCGCCGACCGTGACGAAGTCGACCGGCTTGCCGAGATCGCGCGAGAGGTCGTGGACGAGGCGGCGGAAACGGCCGAAGAGCGAGCCCATCGGCACCATGCGCACGCCCATGGTCGAGTCGCGCAGGCCCGAGGCCAGGCGCTCGATCTCCTCGGCGATCGCCTTGATGGCGAGGTCGGTGCCGGAATGGGCGATCTGGCTGAGGCGGGCCTGGGCGATGACGAGCTCGCCGACCCGGTCCATCAGCTCGTCGAGGCGCTCGGCCTGGACGCGCACCGTCGTGGTGCCCTTGTCCTCGGCGCGGCGGTTCAGCTCCGCCTTCTCGGGAGCCGGCGCGGCGGGGGCCGGTGCAGCCGCGCGGGCGGCCGGAGCGGGAGCGGCCTCGGGCTCGACCACTGGCGCGGTGGCGGTGGCGGGAGCCGCATCGCCCGGCATCGACATGTCCAGGCCGAACCCGCTCTGCCCGCCTGCGGCGAGCGGGGCGATGACGAGCTTCATCTCGTCGCGGACGAACATGAAGACGTCCTCGATCTCCTCCTGCGAGCAGGCGCTCTCCAGCGTCACCGTCCAGGTGATGAGGCAGGTCTCCGGGTCGAGCTCCTCGAGGACCGGCACGGCGCCGAGATCGGCCTCGACCGTGCAGGGGCCGAGCGCGCGCAGATCGTCGAGCAGGACGAGCGGGTTGGTGCCGTTGCGCAGGATGCCGGGCTCGAAGGCGATCTCGATGCGCCAGCCGGCGGAAGCGGGGTTCCCCGGCGCAGGTTCGGCCGCAGTCTCTGCCGCGGGAGCGGCATTCTTCGCCGCGGCGGGGCCGGCGCCGATCAGGCGCTGCAGCTCCTCGACGATCGCCTCGCCGATGATCGGGTCGGTGGAATCGGGGTCCTCGATCAGCGTGCGGATATAGTCGCGTGCCGAGAGCGAGACCGTGACGATGTCGTGGTTGGCGTCGATCTTGCCCTTGCGGATCAGGTCGAAGGCCGTCTCGAAATCATGGGTGAAGGCCGCGACCTTGTCGAAGCCGAACATCGCGCCCGAGCCCTTGATCGTGTGCAGCGCCCGGAAGGCGGCGTCGATCAGGTCGCGGTCCTGCGGGGTCTGGCCGAGGTCGAGCAGCACCGTCTCGAGCGAATCGAGCAGCTCGGAGGCTTCCTGCCGGAATGTTTCCGTCGGATCGAGTTCCATCAGGCCCTCACGAGTTTGGCGACCACGGCGAGCAGCTGCTCGGGCTTGAACGGCTTGGTGATCCAGCCCGTCGCGCCGGCGGCCTTGGCCTCCTGCTTGACGGCGTCGTCGGATTCGGTGGTCAGGAAGACGATCGGCGTGCCCATGAAGGCCGGCAGGGCGCGCAGGGCCTTGATCATCTGCATGCCGTTCATCACGGGCATGTTGAGGTCGGTGATGACGAGGTCGAAACTCTGCGCCTTGGCCTTGGCCAGGCCCTCCGAGCCATCGCCGGCCTCGACGACATTGTGCCCGGCAGGACCGAGCACGAGCTTGATCATCTGCCGCACGCTCGGCGAGTCGTCGACGGTGAGGATGTTGGCCATGGTCAGATCCCGGACAGTTCGGAAGGCATCGAGCCGGGCGGCGTCACGCCAGCCCGTTGGAAGGCGGAGGCGACGACGTCGCTCAGGCCGGTGAGGGCGAAGGGCAGGTCACGGGCCGCGCAGCTGCGCTCGGTCGCGACCAGCGCCTGCACGAAGGTGATGTCCGCCTGCTCGACCGCGGAGCAATCGACGTGCACGCCTCCGCCCGCCTCGAGGATCTGGACCAGGGCGCCCGCCGTCGCCTTGGCATGGCGAAGCGTACAATCGGCCTCGGCCCGGAACCTTTTCAGGTCGCTGGCACTTGTCTTGCTCATCGTCTCGACCTCGACCTCGTCTTTACTTGTGATTTTCGCGCTGCGTACAGAATAACTAGGAGAACAAACTTATAATTCACTTAAAAATGTAGGTTTTTATCTTAAGTCGACGGAAACGAACGTGCGCCTGCGGAGTCGGACCCGCGTCGGCCGAGTCGCGGCAGCCCGCCGCGGCAGGATTTGATTCACCATGTTCGCTGACGGCTGATTTACGTTTGGTCATCTGGCGCCTCGGCGAGACCGGACGGCCGGGGCGTGCCGAAGCGGCGCGGCCGGTGCCGGGCCGGATCAGCGGCGGCGGCGCGTCTGCGAGGGCTGCTCGCCGAACGCGTTGCGGTAGTCGAGCGCGAAGTGGCCGCGGTTGACGAAGCCCCAGTGCCGGGCGATCGCCTCGATGGAGCGGCCCGACGCCGGATCGAGCAGTTCGGTGCGCACCGCAGCCAGGCGCACCTGCTTGATGTAGTCGTGCGGCGAGACATGCTTGTGCTTGCGGAAGCCGTCCTGCAGCGAGCGCAGGCCGATGCCGACCGCGTCGGCGACCTCCTGGACCGTCAAGGGCCCGGAATCATGCGCGTCGATGAAGGCGATGGCGCGCCGGATCTGCCAGGGCGCAGGAGCCGCAGCCGCCGTTTCGAACCAGGAGGCATAGCGGTGCGGAAAGCGCGCCAGGGCGAGCATGACCAGCGCATCGCGGAGCTGCCGTGCCGCATGGGACGCCGACGCCAGCGGGGCGTCGCCCGAAAGGCCCGCCTCGATCGCGCTCATCATCGCCATGATCGTCACGCCCTCGGGCGCCGTCACATCGAACGCGCCGGCAATGTCGAGAGGCCCCGGAGCGGGCCGCTCGAAGGCGGCCTGGAGGATGCGCGCGACCTCCTCTCCCGGCAGCGTGAAGGTCGTATGCACACTGCCGCGCCCGTATTCGGCCGATTCGCAGAGGCCGGTGTTCAGCACCAGCCCGCGCCCCGGCACTGCGGCGAGGGTCCGCCCGCCGGACGAGAACAGGCTTCCCCCGGCAGCGACGATGCGGATGGTGAGATCGTCATGCGGCTCGCCGCGTTTCAGCCGCATCCCGGCGGGATACTCGGCCCGAATGAGATGCGCGCCGGCCAGGGACTGTGCCGTCAGTCTCGCCTCGAAGGCGTCCGGCCCCAGCGGCTCCAGCCGCAGGTCGCGGCGCAGGCGCGCGTTGAGCCAGGCTTGCGTCTCCGCGACGTCGCGGCTGACGAGGGCGTGAGTGGCCCTGCCGGGAGAGCTCTCGGCGATCGGCTGGTCACGGTGTCGTGGCGGCTGCATCGTCGTCACCGCCCCAGTTGACGTCGATGACGCAAGGTTAGCAACCCCTCCCGGCGCAGAGGATATCTGCCGAGGCCGGGAGGCGGTCTGGCCGGTCGGTGGCCAAAGGACAGGAGATCGAAGAGCATGCAGACATTCGCGGGCGGGCCTCGTCGGGGAGCGGGCGACACGGCGCAGTCCGTCATCGATTTCTGGCGTGACGCGGGTGCCGAGCGCTGGTTCAGGAAGGACGCGGCCTTCGACAGCTTGTTCCGCGAGCGCTTCCTTAGCTTGCATTTCGCGGCGGCGCGACGGGAACTCGACGGCTGGGCCGACAGCGCGCCGGGGAGCCTGGCGCTGGCGATCCTGCTCGACCAGCTTCCGCGCAACGGCTTCCGCGGCACGGCGCATATGTACGCGACCGACCCGCTGGCGCGGCATTTCGCGCGGCTGGCGCAGGCGCGCGGACATGGCGAGGCGATCGAGCCGGAACTGCGGCTGTTCCTGCACCTGCCCTTCTGCCATTCCGAGGATGTGGCGGATCAGGACCTTTCGGTCGCGCTGAGCACGCCGCTCGGCGGCGAGGCGGCGGAGCATGCGGAGGGCCACCGCGAGGTTGTCCGGCGCTTCGGGCGCTTCCCCCATCGCAATGCGTTGCTCGGGCGGGAGACGACGCCGGAGGAGGCGGCCTTCCTCGCGGAGGGCGGCTTCGCCGGCTGAGGACGTTCAGCCCTCCGGGATCAACCCGCCAGCGCCGCCGGCCTCCAGCGCCGCGTCGCTCTCGTCCTTGAGGCCGACGCCGGTCAGCGAACGGCGAAAACCCTGGTCGATCAGCCAGGCCAGCCGGAAGGCCGCCTCGGCGAAGCCCATCCCGCCCGGACGGATGTTGGAGATGCAGTTGCGCGCCTCGTCGGTCAGCCCCGTGCGCGGCGCGAAGGTGAGATAGGCGCCGAGCGAATCGGGCGAAGACAGGCCCGGCCGCTCGCCAATCATCACCAGCACCATGCCTGCGCCCAGCGCCTGGCCCGCGGCATCGCCGAGCGCGACCCGCGCCTGCGAGGCGATGACGACCGGGGCCAGCGACAGCGACTGGCGCCTGAGGTGGGGCAGCAACGCCTCGACCAGCGGCGCGGCGTTCTGGTGGACGGCGGTGGACGACAGCCCGTCGGCGACGACGAGGGCGAGATCGAACCGGCCCTGCCGCGCCTCCACGGCGGTCAGGCTCTCCGGCGACAGGCTGCGGCCCCAGTCCGGCCGGCGCAGATAATCCTCGCGGGAGCGGGCCGCGCTTGCCACCGCCAGCGTCTCGAGCCCGAGCCCCGCGAGGGCGGTAGCGACGTCGTCTGGGCGGAAGGGTGCGTGCACCGCGTCGCGCGCCTGGGCGTGGGCGAGGCCGAAGCGCAGCACCTCGTGCATCGGCAGCGAGACGCCCGAGCGACCGAGCGCGATGCGGGCGGGGGTCAGCCGCGCGAGTTCGGCGAAGCGGCCGGCGGCCGGGGGTTTTTCGGAGCCGTTCATGCCCAAAGCCCCATTGCACGGGACGGCGAACCAACCTCCACGGTCATCCCGGACAAGCGGCGAAGCCGCGCAGATCCGGGATCCATCATAGAACTCGTAGCCCTACGATGGATCCCGGGACGCCCTTCGGGCGCCCAGGATGACGACATCGGGAATGAGGAGCAGCCGGCGCTCATGCCGCACGGTCCTGCATCGCGGCGAGCAGCGCCTGCCCGCCCTGCCCGGCGCTGAGACGGCCGACGGCGTCGGTAATGTCCATGCGCAGCAACCAGTCCTCAAACTCCGGCGCGCGCCGCAGGCCCAGCACCTCGCGGATGTAGAGCTGGTCGTGGAAGGAGGTCGACTGGTAGTTCAGCATCACGTCGTCGGCGCCGGGCACGCCCATGATGAAGTTGACGCCGGCCGTGCCCAGCAAGGTGAGCAGCGTGTCCATGTCGTCCTGATCGGCCTCGGCATGGTTGGTGTAGCAGATGTCGCAACCCATCGGCACGCCCATCAGCTTGCCGCAGAAATGGTCCTCCAGCCCGGCGCGGATGATCTGCTTGCCGTCATAGAGATATTCCGGGCCGATGAAGCCGACGACGGTGTTGACCAGCAGCGGCTGGTAGGCCCGGCAGACGGCATAGGCGCGCGCCTCGATGGTCTGCTGGTCGACGCCGTGATGGGCGTTGGCCGAGAGCGCCGCGCCCTGCCCGGTCTCGAAATACATGACATTGTCGCCGACCGTGCCGCGCTTCTGCGAGCGGCCGGCCTCCAGCCCCTCCTGCAGCAGCGCGAGCGTGACGCCGAAGGAGGCGTTGGCGGCTTGCGTGCCCGCGACCGACTGGAAGACGAGATCGACCGGCGCACCCTGCTCGATCAGCGAAATCGAGGAGGTGACATGGGTCAGGATGCAGGCCTGCGTCGGGATGTCGAAGCGGGCGATGACATCGTCGAGCAGACGCAGCAGTTCGGCGATCCGGGCCGTGCTGTCGGAGGCCGGGTTAATGCCGATCACGGCGTCGCCGCAGCCATAGCTCAACCCGTCGATGGTCGAGGCGAGGATGCCGGCGGCATCGTCCGTCGGGTGGTTGGGCTGGATGCGCACCGCCATGCGGCCCGCCAGGCCGAGCGTGTTGCGGAAGCGCGTGACGACGCTGCATTTCCGCGCGACCAGGATCAGGTCCTGGTTGCGCATCAGCTTGGAAACCGCAGCCGCCATCTCGGGCGTGATGCCCGGGGCGAGTTTGGCGAGAATCTCCGTCGTCGCCGCCTCAGAACAGAGCCAGTCGCGGAAGGCGCCGACCGTGAGCGAGGCGACCGGGCCGAAGGCCGCCGCATCATGGCCGTCGATGATCAGCCGCGTGACCTCGTCGGCCTCGTAGGGAATCAGCGCCTCGTGCAGGAAGGTCCGCAGCGGCAGGTCGGCGAGCGCCATCCTCGCCGCCATCATCTCTTCCATCGACCCGGCCGCGAGCCCCGCCAGCCGGTCGCCCGAGCGCGGCGGCGTCGCCTTCGCCATCAGTTCCTTTAGATCGCTGAAGAGATAGCTGCGCGTGCCGGTCGCGACGCGGTAACCCATCGACACTCTCCCGGGCGGACGGCGCCAGCGCCGCGCCGCCATAACAACCATTCGAGAGGGCCCAAGCAAGCGGCGGGCCGTGGGATGAGGCATTCGCCCTCGTCCTCCCTCCAGCAGAGCGGGTCATCCCGGACGCAGCGAAGCGGAGATCCGGATCCATTCCGGAGCATTTGCCGGAGAGCTTCCGGAATGGATCCTGGGTCTCCCTTCGGTCGCCCGGGATGACACGCGTGTTCGGATTTCGCCGCCAGTCCGGATCAGCGTGGACGTGAGGCCCCACGCAAAGTCCATTCGCACTTAAGCGCCATTGCCGCCATAGGCCGTGCCGCTTAACGGTTGGCGCAGAGCGGGAGCGCACCCGCCGCAGCCCCGAGGGACGCCATGGCCGACGCTGCCGAGACCGACCGCCGCACGATCGGCCATTTCGACTATGTCGTGATCGGCGCGGGTTCGGCAGGCTGCGTCGTCGCCAACCGGCTGTCGCGAAACCCCAAGACGAAAGTGCTGGTGCTGGAGGCCGGCGGGCGCGACGACTGGATCTGGTTCCACATTCCGGTCGGCTATCTCTTCGCCATCGGCAACCCGCGCGCCGATTGGCTGTTCAAGACGGAGCCGCAGCCGGGCCTCGGCGGCCGGGCGCTGGCCTATCCGCGCGGCAAGGTCGTCGGCGGCTCCTCGGCGATCAACGCCATGGTCTATATGCGCGGCCAGGCCGCCGACTATGACGGCTGGCGCCAGTTCGGGCTCTCCGGCTGGGGCTGGGACGACGTGTTGCCCTTTTTCCTGAAACACGAGGACCATATCGGCCCGGGCGAAAGCGGGGTCCATCGCAGCGGCGGGGAATGGCGCGTCGAGCATCCGCGCGTGCGCTGGGCGATCCTCGACGCGATCCGCGAGGCGGCGGCCGAGGCCGGCATCGCCAAGATCGACGACTTCAACACCGGCGACAATGAGGGCTCCTCCTATTTCCAGGTCAACCAGCGGCGCGGGCGGCGGCTGAGCGCCTTCAACGCCTTCCTGCGGCCGGTGCTCGACGCCCGCGAGGATAATCTGCGGCTGGAGATCAAGGTGCTGGTCGAGCGCGTGGTGATCGAGGACGGCCGCGCGACTGCGGTCGAGTTCAGCCATGGCGGCGAGAAGCTGCGGGCCGAGGTTTCGGGCGAGGTCGTGCTCTCGGCCGGCGCGATCGGCTCGCCGGCCCTGCTCGAGCGATCGGGTATCGGCGACGGGACGCGGCTGCAGGGCCTGGGCATCGCGACGGTGGCGGACCTGCCCGGCGTCGGCGAGAACCTGCAGGACCATCTCCAGATCCGCCCCGTCTACAAGGTCGAGGGCGTGCGGACCCTCAACAGCGACTACGCCAAGATCTGGCGCCGGCCGCTGATGGCGCTGCAATATGCGGCGATGCGGAGCGGGCCGCTGACGATGGCGCCCTCGCAGGTCGGCGCCTTCGCCAAATCCTCGCCCGAGCACGCGACCGCCAATCTGCAGTATCATTTCCAGCCGCTCTCGCTGGATTCCTGGGGCTCGGGGCTGCACCCGTTCGACGCCTTCACCGCCAGCGTCTGCAATCTGCGCCCGACCAGCCGCGGCCATGTCCATATCGCGACGCCCCACGCCGAGGACGCACCCGCGATCTCGCCGAACTACCTCGATACGCAAGCCGACCGGCAGGTCGCGATCGACGCGATGAAGCTGACGCGCCGCATCGTCGGGCAGGCGCCGCTGTCGCGCTTCCGGCCGCAGGAGCATCTGCCGGGCCCGGCGGCGACGAGCGACGAGGATCTGCTGGACGCCTCGGCCCGGCTGGGGACGACGATCTTCCATCCCGTCGGCACCGCGAAGATGGGCCGCCCGGACGATGCCCGCGCCGTGCTGGACGAGCGGCTGCGGGTGCGCGGGATCAGGGGGCTTCGCGTGATCGACGCCTCCGTCATGCCCGCCATCACCTCCGGCAACACCGCCAATCCGACCATGATGATCGGCGAGAAGGGTGCGGCGATGATGCTGGAGGATGCGAAGGCGGGGTAATTCGCTTCGCTCCCCGTCGACCGCCCGTCACCTCATGCGCGCGAGTCGTCCCGGGCGACCGGCAGGGAGCCCCGGGACCTATTCCGGAACCTTGCCCGCAAGCGCTCCGGCATGGATCTCGGATCTCCGCTTCGCTGCGTCCGGGATGACCCGCGCTTGATGGGAACGCCTCAGAATTGCTGGGATCGCGCCGGATGAGATGGCGGGACGCACGCCGGTGAGCGGCCGGGCGCGAGGCAGGGACGATCGATGACGCAGCCGCCGAACCGGGACGAGACACGCGGCCCCCTCGCCCGCCTCCTCTTCGCCATCCTGCGGGCGGTGCTGACCGTCATCGTCGTGTTCGACGAGATCGCCCGGCCGCTCTACCGCCCGCTGATCGACTGGGTGGCTTCGCTGCGCATCGTGGCGCGTATGGAGGCCGTAATCGCGCGGCAGTCGCGGCTTTCGATCCTGGCGCTGCTGGCGGTCCCCTTCGCGGTCGCCGAGCCGCTCAAGCTGCTCGGGCTGTGGATGATGGCAGACGGCCGGTTCCGGACCGGGCTCGTCGTCTTCGCCTTCGCCCATCTCGTCAGCTTCCTGCTGGTCGAGCGCATCTACCATGCCGGCCGTGAGAAACTGCTGACCTATGGCTGGCTGAACTGGCTGATGACGCTGCTCGACCGGCTGCGGCGCCGGGCGCTCGACTGGGTCCGCGCCAGCGCGGCTTACGGCTTCGCGCTCCGTGCCCGCGACGCGGCGCGGGCTTGGTGGCGCGGCTTGCGGGCGTGAGCGGGCTGTCGTCTCACTCAGCCCTCATCCTGAGGAGCCGCACAGCGGCGTCTCGAAGGATGCTCCAGATGGTTCAGGAGCCTCCTGGAGCA
>NZ_JAUXYO010000044.1 GCF_030694325.1 Allobosea sp.
CGGCGTCGTCGAGCCGCAGCACGAGGCCCGAAGCCGGGGGTATCGTCGTCCCGAGCGTGACCGCCGGAACGGCCCCGACCTCCGCCGCGAGCCGCGCGGGATCGAGCGAGAGGTGGTCGACGGGATCACCGTTGAGGAGAACGAGGCAACGAGCCCGGCCTGCCCCCTCCCTGAGGATCGCCGCGATGGGGGGCCTCGTGTCGAGAAGACGCTGCGGGCGTCCGGAGTGCGGCGGCAGCGCCGCGGCCGCCCGGTTGAGGGCGATGACGGCGTCCTGCCGATCGTCGCCGCTGCGTCGGGCAGCCGCGAAATCCTCCGACCGCGCGTGGCGGAACGGACCGTCCATGCCGAATTCGAAGCCCATCGGCATCAGCCAGCCATCCGCCAGCAGTGCCGCCTGGGCCAGTGCCGATCGTCGATCCCGTTCCGGGTGAGCACGCGACGCCGCCGGCAGACGGGGCGCGAAGGGATCCTCGGCACAGCCGATCACCGCGCTCGTCACGGCGAGCGCATTGTAGTTGTCGACCTGTTCCGCGACGCTCGATGACGCCGCGAAGGAAGCCGATACGTAGTCGAAGGCAGATGCGTAGGCGATGCGCTCCGCCGTGCTCGCCTCGGGCATCCAGGCCAGCGCCTCGAAATCGCCGCACGCCGCACGGACCGGCGTCAGGATGGCCTGCCAGACCGCGAGCGGGACATCCCCCGCTCGGTGGCAGCGAACCCCTCTGACACCGGCGTCGCACCAACTCTGAAGATGCCGACGCCAGTACGAAATCAGCCGCTCGCGGCTGTCGTCCCCGTCGAAATCGGCCTCCAGCCGCTTGAGGTTCAGATCGGTGCGCGGGTCGAGGCCGAGGCGGCGCGGTCGCCGCCAGCACCCGGGCAATTGGCTGACGGGCTCACTGTCCTCAGCCGCTCCGTCGACGACAAGATCGATCCAGAGGGTGAGGCCGTGGCGCTCGCAGTCGTGCGCGAGGCCCTGCAGAACGGCAGCCGTCTCGACCGCCTGGATCGTCGACAGCGCGCCAGTCGAGAACAGGTCGCCCGACCCCGAGAAAGGCCAAGCAAGAAGGAGGTGCGAAAACTCGAGCTTTCGAACATGCTCGACAAGCTCCGGCCACGTCTCAATCGTTCCACCGAGACCTGGATGAAGGTAATATATGCGAGGACCGCTCGCCGTTTGCGAGCGATCTTTCGGCTTCATCGTGAATGCGATCGACGATTGTTGATCGGAAGCCGCCACATCATCACCGGAGAGACCCTTCATCCATGGTTCAACGGATGGATGTCGGCGGGGTTCCATTCTCGCGACGACGTTCTTCTCCGGCTTCCTCGCCGCCACCGCCGCGATGAGCGAGGACGAACGCGAGCGGCTGGCCCACGACAGGGCGCGGCGGATCTCCCGGTTGTGACTGCCTCGAGAGTCGCAGCGAATTATTTCGATAAAACCGGAAATATCGATTGACGACCGTCAAGCTGCCGATCATGGTGGCGGCATGGACACGATCATCGCAGCGTCGCGCCTCGAGGCACTCGGCAACCCGACCCGGCTTTCGCTCTACCGCGCCCTCGTCCGAGCCGGCCATGGCGGGTTGTCGGTCGGGGATTGCCAGAGCCGGCTGGGCATCGCGCAGTCGACGCTTTCCTTCCATCTGAAGGCGCTGATTGTGGCCGGGCTGGTGACGCAGGAGCGGCAGGGCCGCACCCTGGTCTGCCGCGCGAATTTCGAGGTGATGAGCGGGCTCGTCGACTTCCTCGTGGCGGAATGCTGCCGGGACGAGTGCTGCGGGACGTCCGAGGCCAGCGCCGCCTGACGGTGCCGGCGATCGTTGGATTGGGGGAACAGCCATGAGCCAGACCATCGCCATCATCGGTGCGGGACCGGTGGGACTCGCTGCCGCCGCGCATGCGCTCGAGCGCGGGCTCGATCCGGTCGTGCTGGAGAAGGGTCCGGCGGTCGGCCATGCCGTCCGGCACTGGGCGCATGTGCCGATGTTCTCGCCCTGGGCCTTCAATGTCGATGCGGCGGCCGAGCGGCTGCTGAAGGCAGCCGGCTGGGCGCGCCCGGAGGGCGACAGCTATCCGACCGGCGGCGATCTCGTCGCACGCTATCTCGCCCCGCTGGCGGAGATTCCCGTGCTGCGCGAGCGCATCCGCCTCGGCGCCGAGGTCCTGGCCATCTCGCGCCGCGGCTTCGACAAGGTCCGCACCGCCGGGCGCGAGAACGCCCCCTTCGCGCTGCGCTGCCGCTCCGGCGGCGAGGAGACGACACTCTTCGCGGACGCCGTGATCGACGCCTCCGGCACCTGGTTCTCGCCCAACCCCGCCGGCTCCGGCGGACTCCCCGCCATCGGCGAGGCGCAGAACACCGGACGCATCAGCTACGGCATGCCGGATGTGCTCGGCACCGATCGCACGCGCTATGCCGGCCGCAGGGTCGCCGTGCTCGGCGGGGGGCATAGCGCTGTGGGCACGCTGACCGCGCTCGCCGCCCTACCCGACGCGCCCTCCCCGGCGGCCGTCACCTGGCTCTATCGCGGCGCCGATGTCGCCAAGGCCTATGGCGGAGGGGCCGCCGACCAGCTCTCCGCGCGCGGAGAGCTCGGCCTGCGCATCGCGCAGCTCGTCGAGAGCGGTCGCCTGGCCGTCGAGACCGGCTACCGGCTCGACCGGATCGAGAGCGATGCGGCCGGGCTGCGGCTGATCGCCGATGACGGCCGCACTGTCCCGGTCGACGAGCTGATCGTCGCCACCGGCTTCCGGCCCGACCTCGGCCCGCTCAGGGAATTGCGGGTTGGGCTCGACCCGGCGCTGGAATGCCCGCCGGTGCTGGCGCCGCTGATCGACCCGAATGAGCATTCCTGCGGCACGGTTCGCCCGCATGGCGCAGCCGAGCTCTCCCATCCCGAGCCCGGCTTCTACATCGCCGGGATGAAGGCTTACGGCCGGGCCCCGACCTTCCTGCTCGCCACCGGCCATGAGCAGGTCCGCTCCATCGTCGCGGCGCTTGCGGGCGACCATGAAGCGGTACGGCGGGTCGAGCTCGTGCTGCCGGAGACGGGCGTCTGCAGCGCCACGCCGGGCGGCGGCCAGGCGGCGGCAGCGGGCTGCTGCGGCGGGCCGGCGCCTGCGCCCAGCACCGCCTGCTGCGCGCAGGATCACGACGCCAAGGCGGCGGGCGAGGCGGGCTGCGGCTGCAGCGGGACCACGAAGACGCCGGAGCTCGCGACCGCCTGATGACGACGCTTTCTGCTCCGCCTGCGGGCTCTGCCGCGCGCGGCCATCTCGGCCTGATCGTGGCGCTCGGCGCCACCCAGGTCGCCGGCTATGGCACGCTCTACTACACCTTCGCCGTGCTCGCCCCCGAGATGACCAAGAGCTTCGGCTGGGCGCCGGAATGGACCTATGGCGCCTTCGCCGCCGGCCTGCTCGCGGGCGGACTGGCGGCGCCGTTTTCCGGCCAGCTGATCGACCGCTTCGGCACACGGGCGATGATGAGCCTCGGCAGCGTGCTGGCCGCGGCCGCACTCTACGGCCTGTCGCAGGCGCGCGATCCGGTCAGCTTCTACGCCGCCATGATCGCGGTGGAGGCGGTGGCGACGCTCGTGCTCTACGACGCCGCCTTCACCGCCCTGACCCAGGCGGAGGGGGCCGGCGCGCGGCGCGCGATCAGCAAGCTCACCCTGATCGGCGGCTTCGCTTCGACCCTGTTCTGGCCGCTGACCACGGCCCTGCTCGCGCATTACGACTGGCGCAGCATCTATCAGCTCTATGCGCTCGGCTATCTCGTCCTGTGCCTGCCGCTGCATGCGCTGCTGCTGCCGGCCCGTGGCGGCAAGGCGGCTGCGGTCACGGCAGCGAAGCCGGAAGGCGATGGCCACGTCTATCTCCTCGGCCGGGATCGGACGCGCGCCTTCCTGCTGCTGGCACTGGCGTTCTCCCTGCAGGGTTTCGTGATGTCGGCGATGTCAGTGCATATGCTGACGATGCTGCAGGGCCTGGGGCTCAGCGCGGCGCTCGCCGTCGGGATCGGCGCGATGGTCGGCCCCTCGCAGGTGACCGGACGGCTGGTCGAAATGCTGTTCGGGAAGGACCTCGAGCCCACGACGACGGCCTGGGTCTCGGCGACGCTGATGCCGATCGGCTTCGCGCTGCTGCTGGTCAGCGGCACCACGGCGACGCTCGCCGGTCTCTTCGCCATTGCCTATGGCGTCAGCATGGGGCTAAGCTCGATCGTGCGGGGCACGGTGCCGCTGCGGCTGTTCGGCCCCGCCGGCTATGGCGCGATGCTGGGCAAGCTCTCGGCACCGGGGCTGGCGATCCGCGCGGCCGCGCCGGTCGCCTTCGCGGTGATGGTCGAGCGGGCGGGGCTGCTGCCGAGCACGATCCTGCTGATCGTGCTGTCGGGGGCGGCGGCCCTCGCTCTGTTCCTGCTGGCGCGGCTGGCCGGACGGCTGCGGCAGGCGGGCTGACCGGCCGCGAGGCCGATCAGCGTGCTGGAGTTCTCAGGCCGCCTTGCGGGCGACGTCGAAGGGGATCTCGATGTCGACGACGAGCGTCGAGACCTGGGCGCCGCGCTCCATCGTGACGCTGACCTTCTCGGAATCGATCTGCATGTGCTTGGAGATCGCCCGCAGGATTTCGTCCCGCAGCTTGGCGACGAGATCGGAATCGCCGACCGCGGCGCGCTCATGCGCCAGCAGGACCTTGAGGCGCTCGCGGGCGGCCGGCGCCGACTGCACGCGCGAGAAGAAACGACGCAGGTTCATGCCGCCTTCCTTCCGAAGATCTTGCCGAAGAAGCCGCGCTTCTCGCCCGGAACCATGACCGGCAGGTTCTCGCCCTGGAGCCGGCGGGCGGCCTCGAAATAGGCGATCGAGGGGGCGCTGCGGTCATCCGCCAGCGTCACCGGCGAGCCGAGATTGGAGGCCCGCAGCACGTCCATGCTCTCGGGGATGATGCCGAGCAACGGGATGGAGAGGATCTCCAGCACGTCGTCGACCTTGAGCATGTCGCCGCGCTCGGCCCGGACGGGGTCGTAGCGGGTGAGCAGCAGGTGCTTCTCCATATGCTCGCCCTGCTCGGCGCGCAGCGTCTTGGAATCGAGCAGGCCGATGATGCGGTCGGAATCGCGCACCGAGGAGACCTCCGGATTGGTCACGACGATGGCGATGTCGGCATGGCGCATGGCCAGCGTCGCGCCGCGCTCGATGCCGGCCGGGCTGTCGCAGATCACCCAGTCGAAGACGCTCTTGAGCGCGCCGATGACCTTCTCCACGCCCTCGGCGGTCAGGTTGTCCTTGTCGCGGGTCTGCGAGGCCGGCAGCAGATAGAGCGTCTCGACGCGCTTGTCGCGGATCAGCGCCTGGGTCAGCTTCGCCTCGCCCTGGATGACGTTGACGAGGTCATAGACGACCCGCCGCTCGGCCCCCATGACGAGGTCGAGATTGCGCAGCCCGACGTCGAAATCCACCACCACGACCTTCTCGCCACCCTTGGCGAGCGCTGCCCCCAGCGCGGCGGACGAGGTCGTCTTGCCGACGCCTCCCTTGCCCGAGGTGACCACGATGACCTTGCCCATAGACCTCTCCCGATTGTCCCGATGTCGCCCGGTCAGGCGATCGACCCGACCTTGAATGTTTCGCCTTCGAGCCAGATCTGCACGGCCTTGCCGCGCAGTTCCGGCTCCATGTCCTCGGCGGTCTTGTAGAAACCGTCGATTGCCAGCAGCTCGGCCTCGAGCCGGCTGCAGAAGATGCGCGCCGACGCATTGCCCATGGTGCCCGCGAGCGCCCGGCCCCGCAGCGTCCCGTAGACATGGATCGAGCCGCCCGCGACGATCTCGGCGCCCGAGGCGACCGAACCGACGATGGTGACGTCCCCCTCCGGGAAGAACAGCGACTGGCCGGAGCGCACCGGCTGGGTGACGATGATCGAGGGTGTCGGCTTGCCCGGCGTCGGATCGGAATGCACGACGCTTTCCAGCGCCACCGGCTCCGGCAGCGGCTCAGCGGCCGGCGGCTCGACATCGGCGGTGGAGCGCCCGCCGGACATGGCCGGCGGCAGGTCCGAGCCCAGCATGGAGGCTCTCGCCCCCTCGATGCCCATGATCCGGACGCCGCGGCCGGAGAGCTTGCCGACGAGGTCGCGCAGCTCCGCCCGGTCCAGCTCGAGCCCCTCGATGTCGAGCACGACGGGCCGTCGCAGGAAGAACCCGGCCGAGAGCGCGGCCAGTTCGTCGAGCCGGATCAGCCAGTCCTCGAGCGGCAGCTCGGGGGTCAGCGTCAAGGCAAGATAGGAGCGCCCCTTGAGGCGGATGGGCCTGGGTTTGGTTAACACGGCGGTCATCTTGGTAAATTTTCGGTGTCTTCGGTGTATTCAGCCAATGGTTAACGGCTGGTAAATGATGCGCCTCCGGAGCCCATTCCCCCTGGCTGTGGCAACCACGCCGCAGCGCGCTCCGAAGCAGGAGGCATCGCGCCCGGAAACGTGCGATCCTGCCGGCGGGCGATGGGCCTGCGGAGCCGACCATGGACATCATCGTAACGCCCAGCGGCCCGACGAGCTGGGCCCTGATCGACCTGCTCGGACGTCATATGGGGCGCGTCGAGCTGACGGCACCGGACGAATACCGAATCATTCCGGGCGAGCGGGTCGCCGAAAGCATGCGCGCGATGAAGCACGGCCCCTTCGCGACGCTCGATGCCGCCCTGTCGCAGATCGAGGTCTTCACCCGCTCCACCTGCCGGCTCGCCCCCGCGGCCGGCTAGCGCGGGCGCAGGCCAGCAGCGTTCACCCCGCAGCGGGAGTGGCCGGCCCGGTGCGCGCGCGCAGCATCTGCGCGACCGCGGTTCCCTGGTCGATCAAGAGGTTGATGTCGTTGGTGGCGACGATCAGCCGGGCGCCGAGATCGAGCGCATGCGACTGCAGCAGCGCCGCGCCGACGCCGATGACGCCGAAGATCTTGCCCTGCGCGAGCGTCGCCGCAGCGACCGAAGCAAAAGCCGCCAGAACCTCGGGATGGTCGACCGCTCCCAGATGCCCCATGTCGGCGGCGAGATCGTTGGCGCCGATGATGACGGCATCGATACCGGGGACGGCCGCGATGGCAGCAGCCTCAGCGACGCCGCCGGCGCTCTCGACCATGGCCACGATGAAGGTGTCCGCCTCGATCCGCCCGACCATCTCGGCGGCCGGGGGCACCTGGAAGCCCAGCCGCGCCAGCGGGCTCGGAAGAGAGCGTTTGCCGAGCGGCTGGAACCGGCATTTCTCGACGATCAGACGCGCTTCTTCCGCGGTCTCGACATGCGGCACCACCACGCCCTCGGCGCCGCAATCGAGCACCCGCGCCAGGTCTGGGGCATAGGGTCCGCCGACGCGAACCAGGCAGGGCAGGCCCGCCTCGAAGGAAGTGACGCTCATCGAGGCGGCGTCGCCGATCGCGATCGGCCCATGCTCCATGTCGACCAGCAGGAAATCGAAGCCGCAGCTGCGCGTGACCGTGACGATCTCGACCGTGCGGACGACGCAGGCCGCGAGCCCGATCGGCGTGCGGCCCTCGGCCAACATCCGGCGCAAGGTGGTTCGCATGGCAGCTTGTCTCCGATCGTCGCCCAGCGACCGGCTACCACACGCATCTTGCGTGCACAATGTGCACAGATTGCGAACAATCGCGCTTGTCTTCCGCATGCATTTGAGGCGCTATCTGTCGGGAATGGCGACTTTCAGCTGGCATGTCGTTTGCTGTGCCGATCACCGGACGCGAGCGGCCGGACCGGGCGCCGACGCGAGCCTGCAGCAGGGGGAGAGACGGGAATGACGGTGACCACGAAGGCCTCGATGCCCCGCAGCCTGCTGGCGGCGTTCGCCGCGGCGGCGCTCTCGATTGTCGGTCTTCCGGCGCAGGCGCAGACAACGCTGAAATGGGCCTATGTCTACGAGCCAGCCGAGCCGCATCACAAGGGCGCGGTCAAGGCGGCCGAACTGATCGAGCAGCGCACCGGCGGGCGCTACAAGATACAGCTCTATCCCTCCGCCACGCTCGGCAAGGAATCGGATCTCAACCAGGGCCTCTCGCTCGGCACGGTCGACATCATCATCAGCGCGGCGAGCTTCCAGGCGCAGGTCTCCAAGCCGCTCGGCGTGACCTATTTCCCCTTCGCCTTCCGCGATTTCGACCATGTCCAAGCCTATGCGAAGAGCGACCTCTACAAGCGCCTCGCCGATGGCTACGAGAAGGCGACCGGCAACCGCATCGTCGCGCTGACCTATGCCGCCGAGCGGCACGTCACCTCCAGCCGGCCGATCCTGACGCCCGCCGACATGAAGGGCCTCAAGATCCGGGTGCCCGACGCCGCTGCCTACATGGCCTTCCCCAAGGCGCTCTCGGCCAACCCGACGCCGATCGCGCTGGCCGAGGTCTACACGGCCCTGCAGAGCGGCGTCGTCGACGCGCAGGAGAACGCCTTCAACACGATCTGGTCGAAGAAATTCCACGAGGTCCAGAAGCACATCATGCTCACCGGCCACGTCATCGACGTGCTGAACACGGTGATCGGCGGCGGCACCTGGAAGAAGCTCTCCGAGGCCGACAAGGCGATCTTCGTCCAGGCGATGCAGGAGGGCAGCCTGCACGCCTCCACCCTGATCCGCGACGAAGACGACAAGCTGCGCCAGGAGATCGTCAAGGCCGGCACCAGCACGATCCATACTGTCGATAAGGCCGCCTTCCAGAAGGCCGTGCTGGCGAGTTCGAAGCCGGCGGATTTCGGCTTCGTCCAGGCCGATTTCGACGCGCTGGTGGCGCTGAAGTAAGCCATTCGCGGACTCAGCCATGACCACGCCTGCCCGCCTCGACGATCAGCCCGCCGTCCTCAACGAGAAGGGCGAATTCCAGGTCGAGGACGAGACGATCGACCTCTCGGTCTATGCGATCGAGGAGTGGCTCGGCTTCGGCGTCTTCTGCGTGCTGGGGGCAACCGTCTTCCACCAGTTCTTCACACGCTACGCGCTCAACGACTCGGCCGCCTGGACCGAGGAGATCGCGCGCTACCTGCTGGTCTGCACGGTGTTCATCGGCATCGTCGGCTCGGTGCGCAAGAACAGCCATATCCATGTCGACTTCTTCTACCACTGGCTGCCGCGCTGGATCACGCGGCCGCTCTCGACGCTGGTCGATCTCGGGCGGATCGCCTTCTTCGGCTACGCCGTCTGGTTGACCTGGCAGCTGATCTCCCGCATCGGCGGCCAGCCCATGTCGGTCGCGCCTATCGCGATCGGCTGGGTCTATGGTGTGGTCATGCTGAGCTTCGCGGCGATGACGCTGCGGGCGATCCAGGTCGCGCGGCGCAACTGGACGAACGGCTACAGCGTGCTGGAACGCCCGGAGACGGCGGGCGCGTCTTCATGAGCGCGCTGTCCTTCAAGCTGCTCTTCCTCGCCCTGATGGGCTCAGGGATTCCCGTCGCCATCGCGATGGCGGGCTCGTCGTTGATCTACATTCTCGCGACCGGCATCGCGCCGGATTTCGTCATCATCCACCGGATGTTCGCGGGGCTGGATTCATTCCCGCTGCTGGCGGTGCCCTTCTTCATCCTAGCCGGCAACCTGATGAACTCGGCCGGCATCACCAACCGGATCTACAATTTCGCGCTCGGCCTCGTCGGCTGGATGCGGGGCGGGCTCGGCCACGTCAACGTCGTCGGCTCGGTGATCTTCTCGGGCATGTCGGGCACGGCGGTCGCGGACGCCGCCGGCCTCGGCACCATCGAGATCAAGGCGATGCGCGAGCATGGCTACGATGTCGAATTCGCCGTCGGCATCACGGCGGCCTCGGCGACGCTCGGGCCGATCATCCCGCCTTCGCTCCCCTTCGTCGTCTACGGCATGATGGCGAATGTCTCGATCGGGAAGCTCTTCCTCGCCGGCATCGTTCCCGGCATCGTCATGGCCCTGCTGATGATGGCGACGGTCAGCCTCTACGCCCACCGCAACAAATGGGGCGGCGACGTGCCGTTCCACTGGCCGCGCATTCTCGGCGTGTTCGGTGAACTGGTGATCGTCGCGGGCTTTCCGCTGGCGATCTGGCTCGCCGTCGGGGCCGGTGTCTCGCCGCGCATCGCGGTCATTGCCGGCTTCGCCCTGCTGCTGGCCGCGGACAGGGTTTTTCGCTTCGCCGCGGTGCTGCCGCTGATGACGCCCGTCCTGCTGATTGGCGGCATGACGTCGGGCCTGTTCACGGCGACCGAAGGGGCCATCGCGGCTTGCGTCTGGGCGATCTTCCTCGGCACCGTCTGGTACCGCACGCTGAGCGGCGCGATGGTGATCAAGGCCTCGATGGAGACCGTCGAGCTGACCGCCACCGTGCTCTTCATCGTCTCGGCGGCTTCGGTCTTCGGCTGGGTTCTGGCGGTTTCGCGCACCACGGAGATGATCGCCGGCTGGGTGCTCGCCTTCACCTCGGACCCGGCGATGTTCCTGCTTCTGGCGAATGCGCTGATGCTGTTCGTCGGCTGCTTTCTCGAGCCCACCGCAGCGATCACCATCCTGACGCCGATCTTGCTGCCGATCGTGCTCAAGCTCGGCATCGACCCGGTGCA
>NZ_JAUXYO010000059.1 GCF_030694325.1 Allobosea sp.
CCGGCCTTGGCGGCGGCGTCGGAGGCGGCGGCGGCTTTCCTGTCCAGTTCGGCGGCGGCGCTCTGCAACGTGTCGAGGCGGCCCTGCAGCTGTGCGATCTGCTCTGGCGACACCGCAGGCGTCGTGCGCGACATGACCAGCATCACCAGCCCCGCCCCGACGGCCCCGCCGACAAGCCCCGCCAGCAGCAGCGACGGCAACCGCGAAGGAGCGGCCGCGGGCGCAGCGGCCGCAACGACGGCAGGTTCCGGCTTCTGGCGCAGGGCCTCCGCCGCGGCGGCCGGTTCGGCGTTGGTGGCACCCGGATATTCGCGCGGCAGCGCCTCGGTGGGGAGGACAGCCTCGGGCGGCACGTCGCTGCCGGGCTCACTGGCCTGTGGGGCGTGATCGACCGCAACCGGCCTCGCCTCGACGGGTTGGCTCGTCTCGACCGGCGCAGCCGACTCCGGCGCCGTCGGCGTCACCTCCGTTGCCGTCGCCTCGATCGTCGGCGGGGTCCGGCCGGAGCGCCCGCCCTTGCCTTTTCGCGTGCCGGCGCTCTCCGGCTTCTGGTCCGAGGGGCCGGCAGCCTTGCCGTCCGGCGTAACGGAATCTTTCATCGCGTCCTTGTCCGTCTCGACGCCCGACGGCGCAACATCGCCTTGTGTAGCATCCTCGCCGCGGCGATTGCGAGCGGACACTTGGTCCAGCGCCGCCAGCAGAGCCGCCTCCTCGGGATGCTCGGCCACGAGCACGGTGCTGGCACCGGCCGTGATCAGCGGCGCGGCGACGTCCGCCGAGAGCGCGACATGGGTGAGGTCGAGCAGCGGCTCGAGCACGCCGGCCGCACGGGCCAGTTCGAGGCAGGTGCGCACGCCCCTCGCCGAATAATGCAGCGCACCCTCGACCGTGCCCTGTTCGAGGGCTTCGCGCGCCTGTTCAGGCAGGATGGCGACGGCCTCGGCCGCATAGGCGGTCCAGACCGCCACGGAGAACCCCGCCTGCACCAGCCTGTCCCCGACATCGTCATGCCGGTCGCGGCCGACGATCAGCAGCAGGCGCGCCGCCGCTGGAAGCGCCTCCCCGATCAGCCGGATCAGATCGTCGCGGTTGCCATCGGCGCTGCGTGAGTCCGCGTGGCCGGTCTCGCGGACCTTGCTCGCCGTGCGGGCGCCGACGCTGAAAACGGGTATGTCGCGGGCCGCCGCAGGCAGCTCGGCGAGCGCTGGGACGGCATTGCCGCTGGTCAGGACGAGGGCGTCGAAAGGGCCCTCCGGCGCCGGCTCGCCCGTGCGCGACACGGTGAAGAGGGGGGCGAGCACCGGCTCATGACGGTGATCGCTCAAGGCGGCGGCGGTGCGCGCCGCCTCGGCCGGAGGGCGAAACACGAAAATGCGCATGCGATGTCCTTCTCCCCCCGCAGGACGATGACCCGCGCGGTCCGCTCCGCGACTGTTGCCACCGGCCTCATCCATTCCGCGCGGCTCCGTCCCGCGCAAGTCGTCAGCGGTTCCAAGTGCGCGAAGGGCTGCCGGGTTCCCGCGCCGCCATCCTCATCGTCCCACTCGCTGCCCCGCCCCTTGGCCTTCGCGGCACCGGCGGACTATAGGAGGAAGCGACCGGCGTGTTGCCGCCGAACCTCGCCCCCGATTCATCCTCCTGCCGAGACCTCATCGACCGATCATGCGTGTTTTGGGCATAGAGACGACTTGTGACGAGACCGCGGCTGCGATCGTCTCGGTCGAGCGCTCCGGCGAGGTCAGGATCCTCTCCAATGAGGTGCTCAGCCAGATTGCCGCCCACGCCGCCTATGGCGGGGTCGTCCCCGAGATCGCCGCGCGCGCCCATGTCGAGGCGATCGACCGGATCGTTTCCCGCGCCTTCGAGACGGCGGGGCTGGAGCCCGGCGAGATCGACGCGGTCGCGGCGGCCGCCGGCCCCGGCCTCGTCGGCGGCGTCATGGTCGGCCTGACCACGGCCAAGGCGATCGCGCTGGTCACGGGCAAGCCCTTCATCGCCGTCACCTCCGGGCCGGGCCTGATCGGCGGCCTGATGGTCGGGCTGATGACCGCCAAGGCCATTGCCATGGCGATGGCCTTGCCTTTCCTCGGCGTCAATCACCTCGAGGGCCATGCGCTGACGGCGCGGCTGACCGACAATCTCGCCTTTCCCTATCTGCTGCTCCTGGTCTCGGGCGGTCATACGCAGCTCTTGGCCGTGCGCGGCGTCGGCGACTACCTCAAGCTCGGCGGCACCATCGACGACGCCGTCGGCGAGGCCTTCGACAAGATCGCCAAGATGCTCGGCCTGCCCTATCCGGGCGGCCCCTCGGTCGAGCGCGAGGCAGCCAAGGGCGATCCCGAGCGCTTCGATTTTCCCCGCCCCATGCAGGGCCGGCCCAATCCGGATTTCTCGCTCTCGGGACTGAAGACGGCGGTGCGGCTCGTGGCCGAGCGGATCGCGCCGCTCTCCGACCGCGATGTCGCCGATCTCTGCGCCTCCTTCCACATA
>NZ_JAUXYO010000069.1 GCF_030694325.1 Allobosea sp.
GCCGCTCCGGCCACCCCACCGGCGCCCTCCGCTCCCGCGCTGCGTGACGGCCAGACCCAGGCCGCCCCGCCGACCGGACCCGGCGTGCCGGGTCAGGCCACCGACCCGCGCCAGGGCCGCCGCAGCGGCAGCGGTCTCGGCGGCGCGGCCGCCATCGGCCTCGGCGCCGGCGTCCTCGGCGGCATCATGGCGACGCAGGGGGCCGAGCGGCTGGAGGATGTCCGCGGCCGCCGCGAGGAGCGGCGCGAGGGCGACGTCACCATCATCCGTGAGCCCGGCCGGACGATCATCCGCGACGACGACCGCACGATCATCCGCCGCGACGAGACGCAGCGCTTCCGCGAACTCGGGCTCGAGGCCCGCACCGAGCGGCGCGGTGACGAGAACCGCACGATCTTCGAACGGCCCGACGGCACGCGGATCGTCACCATCACCGACGAGGAGGGCCGCCTGATCCGTCGCACGCGGCTCGACCGCGAGGGCAGGGAGGTCGTGATCATCGACAACACCCGCCGCGACCGGCCGCGCGACCGCTTCTCGGACGAGATCGTGGTGTTGGAGCGGCCTGCTCTGCGCATCCCGCGCGAGCGCTACATCGTCGATGCCGAGCAAGCCGATGAAGATCTCATCTACGAGACGATCGTCGCGCCGCCGCTCGGGCCGATCCCGCGTCGCTACACCCTCGACGAGGTCCGCTACTCGCCGGATCTGCGCGCCCAGATGCGCAGCGTCGATATCGACACCGTGACCTTCGCCACGGGCTCCTGGGACGTGGCGCCCGGTCAGGCGCAGCGACTGTCGATCATCGCCGACTCGATCCGCCGCGCACTGCAGCGCTCGCCCAACGAGGTCTTCCTGGTCGAGGGGCATACCGATGCTGTCGGCTCCGACATCGACAATCTGTCGCTCTCGGACCGGCGCGCCCAGTCGGTCGCGGAGATCCTGACCCGCGACTTCGGCGTGCCGCCGGAAAACCTGACGACGCAAGGCTATGGCGAGCAGTATCTCAAGGTGAACACGCAGGACGCTGCGCGCGAGAATCGTCGCGTCACCTTGCGGCGGATCACTCCGCTGCTGGCGGGGCAGGGCGGCTGACAGGGCCGGTCTCCAGCCGAAGCCGACGAAGGCCGCCGCAAGGCGGCCTTCTTGCGTTCCGCCGGAACTTGCGCGCGGTCGCGTCGTTTCCTTCGCGACGGGCCCGCTCGAGGCCGCAGAGCGAATGCAGGGAGACCATCGATGCAGTTTCGAAACAGCTTTGCAGCCGGCCTCATCCTCGCTGCCGCGACGGTCGCGCCACTTGCGGCAAACGCCCAGAGCATGATGCTCGCGCCGTTGCCGCCGCCGCGCCCCTTCGATCTCGCCGTTGCCGCGCCGACCCTGGACCCCGACGCGGCGCTGCGCAGCAGTGTGGAGGTCCGTCACCGCGTCGATCGCCAACAGATCGTGATGCAGAGGGCGGACCGCGATGTGCCGATGCCGCGGGCGGTGCCCTCGATCATGGCGCCCGTGCAGCGCTGAGAGCGCGGCAACCGACGCGTTTGATTCACGATCGCTCAACCTCCTGCGCCTATGGCTCTCGCAGGAGGCGCCCTCATGAGTGATTCCCTCGCCATCGCGCAGAGCTTCGCCGCCATGCAGGCGGCCTCGACGCAGCAGGCGCTGCAGACCGAGATGCTGCGCCAGCAGACCCAAAGCGACCAGGCCATCGTCGCCCTGCTCCAGCAGAGCGCCGATCAGATGCAGGCGACGCTCCCGGCCGGGCAGGGCCAGGCTGTCGATATCACCGCCTGAGCCGTTGCGCATCGCCGCCCACTCGCCTAACCTCGATCCCGTTCCGAGGGGTGCCCGCAAGGGCTGAGACGGCTTCCTGAGCCGAACCCATCGAACCTGATCCGGGTCATACCGGCGGAGGGACTGGAACGCGGCGCAAGCCCGCCTTGCAACCGCATCACAGCGCTTGAACCGCTTTCGACGCCGGATCTCCTGACCTCAAAGGTGGAGATCCTAGAATGCCTTCCCAACAGACCAGAACCTTCGGCGCCCCGACCGGCGTCACCACCGGACCGATCACCGGTTCGCGCAAGATCTATGTCCCGAGCCCGCAGGATGCAGCGATCCGCGTGCCCTTTCGCGAAGTGTCGCTGAGCACCGAGGCCGAGCCTCCGGTGCGCCTCTATGACCCGTCCGGCCCCTACACCGAGACCGACGCGGTGATCGACCTGAATGCGGGCCTGCCGCAGATCAGGCGCGCCTGGCTCGACCGGCGCGGCTTCGAGACGATTGCGGGCCGGGAGGTGACACCCGCCGACAATGGCCATGCCGCTCCCGCCCAGAGCGTGCCGTCCTGCCCGGCGCAGCGCCCGGTGCTGCGGGCGCAGCCCGGCCGGCCGGCGACGCAATACGAGTTCGCGAAGGCCGGCATCGTCACGCCCGAAATGATCTATGTCGCGCATCGCGAGAACCTCGGGCGCGCCGCGATGCTGGAGGGGGCGAAGGAGCGCCGAGCCGATGGCGAGAGCTTCGGCGCGAGCCTGCCGGAGTTCGTCACGCCGGAATTCGTGCGCAGCGAAATCGCGCGCGGTCGGGCCATCATCCCGGCCAACATCAACCATCCCGAGCTGGAGCCGATGGCGATCGGGCGCAACTTCCTGGTCAAGATCAACGCCAATATCGGCAACTCGGCCGTCACCTCCGGCGCGGCCGAGGAGGTCGAGAAGCTGGTCTGGGCGATCCGCTGGGGCGCCGACACGGTGATGGACCTCTCCACCGGCCGCAACATCCACGCCATCCGCTCCTGGATCCTTAGAAATGCGCCCGTCCCGATCGGCACGGTGCCGATCTACCAGGCGCTGGAGAAGGTCGGCGGCGACCCGGTCAAGCTCGACTGGGAGGTGTTCAAGGACACGCTGATCGAGCAGGCCGAGCAGGGCGTCGACTACTTCACCATCCATGCCGGCGTGCGCCTGCCTTACGTCCCGCTGACGGCCAGCCGCGTCACCGGCATCGTCTCGCGTGGCGGCTCGATCATGGCGCGCTGGTGCCTGGCCCATCACAGGGAGAGCTTCCTCTACGAGCGTTTCGACGAGATCTGCGAGATCATGCGGGCCTATGACGTCTCGTTCTCGCTCGGCGACGGGCTGCGCCCGGGCTCGATCGCCGACGCCAATGACCGCGCCCAGTTCGCCGAGCTGGAGACCCTGGGGGAACTCACCAACGTCGCCTGGGACAAAGGCTGCCAGGTGATGATCGAGGGCCCCGGCCATGTGCCGATGCACAAGATCAAGGAGAACATGGACAAGCAGCTGCGCGAATGCGGCGAGGCGCCCTTCTACACGCTGGGACCGCTGACGACCGACATCGCGCCCGGCTACGACCACATCACCTCCGGCATCGGGGCGGCGATGATCGGTTGGTATGGCTGCGCCATGCTCTGCTACGTCACGCCGAAGGAGCATCTCGGCCTGCCCGACCGCGACGACGTCAAGACCGGCGTCGTCACCTACAAGATCGCCGCCCATGCCGCCGATCTCGCCAAGGGGCATCCGGCGGCGAAGATACGGGACGACGCGCTCTCCCGCGCCCGCTTCGATTTCCGCTGGGAGGACCAGTTCAATCTGGGGCTCGATCCCGACACGGCGCGTGCCTATCATGACGAGACGCTACCCAAGGACGCTCACAAGGTCGCGCATTTCTGCTCGATGTGCGGGCCGAAATTCTGCTCGATGAAGATCACGCAGGATCTGCGGGCGGAGGTTCTGGCGATGGACGACACGCAGCGCGCGGCGCTCGACCGGGCGGCGGGCATGGCCGGCAAGGCGCAGGAATTCCGCGACCGCGGCGCCAGCCTCTATCTGCCGGCGGAGTAGCTCCTCCGGCCACGATCCTCCCGAGGGGAGGGGGCGCGACGGCGTGTGCCCCCTTCCGGAACGGCCGCGAATCCCGCACAATCGCGGGCGATGCGGCTCTCCCTCTTCAAGCGCAAGCCCGATCCCGAGCGGATCGAGGTCTCCCATGCCGGGGTGCTCTATCCCGTGCAGATCAGGCGGCGGGCGAGCGCGCGGCGGATGACGCTGCGCGTCTCGCAGGCCAGCGGTGAGATCACGCTGACGCTGCCGGAGCGGGCCGATTTTTCCGCGGGCCGGCTCTTCGCCGAGAACCACGGCGGCTGGATCGCGGCCCGCCTCGCCAAGCGCCCCCAGCTCATTCCCTTCGAGCCCGGCGCGACGATTCCCTTTCGCGGCACGCCCCATCGCATCGTCCACTGGAGCAAGGCCCGCGGGCTCACCCGGGCCACGGCCGACCAGGACGGAGCGCCGATCCTCGCGGTCGCCGGCGAGAGCGCCCATGTGCCGCGGCGCATCAAGGATTTCCTGCGCCGCGCCGCGCTGGACGATCTCGAGGCGGCGGTCGCCCGGCATACGGCCGCGCTCGGCATCCCCGCCCGCCGGATCACGATCCGCGACACCACCAGCCGCTGGGGCTCCTGCTCCTCGCAGGGGCACCTGAATTTCTCCTGGCGGCTGATCCTGGCCCCGCCATTGGTGCTGGACTATCTCGCCGCCCACGAGGTCGCCCATCTCAAGGAGATGAACCACTCGCACCGCTTCTGGGCGCTGACCCACAAGCTCTGCCCGCGCACGGAGGAGGCGGAGGCCTGGCTCAAGCGCCATGGCGCGGGTTTGCATGCCTATGGGTAGCCTCGACAGCCCTTGGCGCGGAGCCTAGAGGGGCTGCTCGATCTGTGGAACGACCTCGTCATCCCGGCCGAAGCGAAGCGGAGCGCCGGGATCCATCCTAGAGTGCAGCCATTGCTTTACGATGGATCCCGGAGCGACGCGGCTGGCGCCGCTTGTCCGGGATGACGCGGTGTTTCCGAGGCAAAACAGGCTACCCGCATGAAACTCCGCCCCGATACGCTGGCGATGACCGCCGTGCTCGCCATGCTGACGGCGCTGGGCCCGCTCTCGACCGATTTCTACCTGCCCTCGCTGCCCGATATCGTCCGCGTCATGGAGACCGACGTGGCCGGCGCGCAGGCGACGCTGTCGGCCTTCCTGTTCGGGTTCGCGGCCGGGCAGATCCTCTGGGGGCCGCTCTCCGACCGGCTCGGCCGCCGCCCGGTCCTGCTGACGGGGCTCGCCCTCTTCACCCTCGCGACTTTGGCCTGCGCGCTGGCGCCGTCGATCGAGGCGCTGACCGCGGCCCGCGCCATCCAGGCACTAGGGGCCTCCGGGCCGATCGTGCTCGGTCGCGCCATGGTGCGCGATCTCTATGAGGGGCCGCGCGCCGGCCGCGAACTGGCCCGCATGGGCATGATCATGGGGCTCGTGCCCGCAGTCGCGCCGGTTCTGGGCGGCGTGCTCCAGCAGGCCTTCGGCTGGCGCTCGACCTTCGTCGCCTCGCTCGCCTTCGCCGCGGTGCTCGCCGCCGTGGTCGGGTTCCTCCTGCCGGAGACCCTGAAGGTCCGCTCGCGCGAGCCTTTGTCCCTGCTCGCCATCATCCGCGGTTTTGGGACGCTGCTGCAGAACCGCGCCTACCGCGTCTATGTCGGGCTGACGGCGCTGGCCTATGGCGGGCTCTTCGCCTTCATCTCGGGCTCCTCCTTCGTGCTGATCGGCATCCATGGCCTGACGCCGGCACAGTACGGCCTGTCCTTCGGCTTCGGCGTGCTCGGCTTCATCCTCGGCACGATCCTGGCCCAGCGCCTGGTCGGGCGCCGCGGCATGGACGGGGTCATCGGGCTGGGCGTGCTCTGCCTCGCCGGCGGTGGGCTCGCCATGCTGCTCTGCGTGCTCACCGGCTTCGCGGGACCCTTTGGCGTGATCGTGCCGATGGCGCTCTATGCCTGCGGCGTCGGGCTGACCATGCCGCAGGCCCAGGCCTCGGCGATGATGCCGTTCCCGGACCGCGCGGGCGCCGCCTCCTCCTTCACCGGGCTCTGCCAGATGCTGTTTTCGGCCTGCATCGGGCTGCTCGTCGGCCAGGCCCTGAAGAGCGGCGCACTGCCGCTGCCGCTGGTGATGTCGGCGATCGGCGTCGCCGCGCTCATCCTGTTCAGGGCGAGCGCCGCGATCCGCACCGCCAAGGCCTGATCGCGCCGTCATTCCGGGGCTTCGCGCAGCGAAGAGCCCGGCACCCATAACCGCGGATCGGGCAGGAGGAGGCGATCTGTTGCCGCGTCCTTTTCGGAACCGGTCGGCGGTTATGGGTTCCGGGCTCGCCCTGCGGGCGCCCCGGAAAGACGGTGAGGTTCTGGAGGCACGTCTTCAGCCGCCGAAGAGCCGCTCCAGGAAGTTCTTCTCCTGCGGTGCCGGCGGCACCCAGGCGCGGTCGCTGTCGGCGGTCTGCGTGTTGGCGGGCGGGCGCGTGCTGGCGACCGGCGCGCCGCCGTCGAAGATCGAGCGCGGGGTGCCCTGCCAGAGGCCGCCGGGCAGCGGCGCGGGCTGCAGACCGGCATGGGCCGCCTTCATGTACCTGCCCCAGATCTCGGCGGGGAGCCCGCTGCCGGCGACGCGCTTCATTGCGCTGTTGTCGTCGTTTCCGAGCCAGACCGAGGTCACGAGCCTTGCCGTGTAGCCGACGAACCAGGCGTCGCGGAAATCCTGCGTGGTGCCGGATTTGCCGCCGACCTCCCAGCCGGAGATGTTGGCCTTGGCACCGGTGCCGCTGACCATCACCTGGTTCAGCATGGCGTTCATCATCGACAGGGGCTGGGGCTGGATCACCGGGCCGAAGCTCGCCGCCTTTCGGGCATAGATCACCTTCCCGGCCGAGGATTTCACCTCCCGGATGACGTAGGGCAGCACGCTCTGGCCGCCATTGGCGAAGGTCGCATAGGCCGCCGTCAGCTCGACCGGCGTCACCTCGGAGGTGCCGAGAGCGAGCGAGAGATTGGGCTGCAATGCGGAGTTGATGCCGAGCCGCTGGGCGGTGCGGATCACCTCGCGCGGCGTCACCTCGCTGATCAGCCGCGCCGCGATCGTGTTCAGCGAATGCGCCAGCGCGGTCTGGAGCGTGACCGGCCCGCGATAGCTGCGCGAGTAGTTCTCCGGCTCCCAGCCCTTGAACGAGACCGGGCTGTCGTCACGGATCGTGTCGGGCGTCAGGCCCTTTTCCAGCGCCGCGAGATAGACGAAGGGCTTGAAGGCCGAGCCCGGCTGGCGCTTGGCCGCGGTGGCGCGGTTGAACTGGCTCTTGGTGTAGTCGCGCCCGCCGATCAGCGCCCGGATGCCGCCGTCGCTCGCCATCGAGACGACCGCGCCCTGGCTCACCCCCTGCTTGGCGCCCTGCGCCGCCAGCGCCTCGACCAGGATGGTCTCGGCCGAGGACTGCAGCTTGGTGTCGATCGTGGTCAGCACGGTGACGTCGCCATCGACCGCGCCGATGAAATCGTCGAGCACGTCCATCACATAGTCGGCGGCGTAGTTCACCGAGCCCGCGCCGATGCGCTCGGTGGCTTCCGCCGGGGCGACGAGCGCCGTCTTGGCGGCGTTCTGCGAGATCAGCCCCTGGTCGGCCATCGCGGCGATGACGAGCTGGGCGCGCTTCTCGGCCGCTTCCGGATTGCGGTTGGGGGCCAGACGCGACGGCGCCTGGACCAGGCCCGCCAGCATCGCGGCCTCCGCGATCGTCACCGAGCGCGCCGACTTGTTGAAATAGCGCTGCGCCGCCGCCTCGACGCCATAGGCGCCCGAGCCGAAATAAACGCGGTTGAGGTAGAGCTCGAGGATCTGGTCCTTGCTGTAGGTCCGCTCCAGCCAGAGCGCCAGGATCGCCTCCTGGATCTTGCGCGCCGCCGTGCGCTCCTGCGTCAGGAAGAGGTTCTTGGCGAGTTGCTGGGTCAGCGTCGAGCCGCCCTGCACGCCTCCCGCGCGGCGCAGATTGTTGACCATCGCCCGCGTCAGCCCGATCGGGTCGATGCCGAAATGCTCGTAGAAGCGCCGGTCCTCGATCGCCACGAAGGCCTTGGGCAGATAGGGCGGCACCTCGCCGATGGTCACGGTGCGCCCGCCGGTCTCGCCGCGATTGGCCAGCAGCGAGCCGTCGGCGGCCAGGATCGCGATGTTGGGCGGCCGCTTCGGTACGGTGAGCTGGTTGATCGGCGGCAGTTGCGCGGCGTGATAGGCGACGAGCCCGCCGAGGAAGGACCGCCCGCGCCGGCCGCGCCGCCGGCCGCCACCGCCACCACCGCTGCGCTTGTCGCGTCGCGCCGGCTGGCGCGCCTCGTTGCGCGGCGCGGCGCGGTGGCCACGAACGGGACGGTCGTCGTCGGAAAGGCGCATGTCGAAATCGTCGCGGCTTTCGCCCCGCCCTGGTTCGAAGGAGGGCTCGCGCCGCTCGGCCCGTTTCGTCCGGTCGTTCATCCTGCCCCGTCACGCCGAAGGCCGCCGGAGGTCACGGCCGGCCGGATGCTCACACAGGAGTTAAACATGGCGCTTTTAAGGGGTGGTTAAGCCTGCAAGGCCTTCCAGACAGGCCTTGCGTCGCGGGAACGTGAAGATGTTGCAAAGCCGCAAGCATCCCCTGGCGGCCACTGTGCCTTGCCGAGCCTGCGACAATCCGTCATCACCGCTCGAAAAATCGGCGGGACTGGAAATGCCCCGGGCCACCCGACCGCGTCGCGGATGGCCCGTCCGACCTCAAAATCCCGTACTGGAAAGAGAAACCCATGTCTTCCCTCGATTCCGTCAAGCGCTTCGACCCCTACTTCCTTGCATTGCTGCGGATCTTCACGGCGCTGAGCTTCATCTCCCACGGCACCCAGAAGCTCCTCGCCTTCCCGGCTGCGCCCGCCTGGGGCATGCCGGCCGCCTTCTCGCTGCCCTGGATCGCGGGCGTGCTGGAGATCGTTGGCGGCGCGCTGGTTCTGGTCGGCTTCCTGACCCGCCCAACCGCTTTCCTGCTGTCGGGCCTGATGGCCGTCGCCTACTGGATGGCCCATGGCTCGAAGGGCTTCTATCCGATCCTGAACGGCGGCGAGGCTGCCATGCTGTTCTGCTTCATCTTCCTCTACCTCTTCGCCGCCGGCCCGGGCGCCTTCAGCGTCGACGGCCTGCGTCGCCGCGCCTGACAGGCAAGGCGGGGCATCGCCCCATGAGAAAGGCCCGCCATCCGGAAGGATGGCGGGCCTTTTGTCGTTCGGACGGATGCCGGCTCAGACGGCGCCGGCGATCCAGCGCGAGAGGTCGCTCTTCGGCGCGGCGCCGACCTTCTGGGAGGCCAGCTTGCCGTCCTTGAACAGCATCAGGGTCGGGATCGAGCGGATGCCGAACTGGGCCGGGATCGCCTGGTTCTCGTCGACGTTCATCTTCACGATCTTGACCTTGCCGTCCATTTCGCCGGCGATCTCCTCGAGCGCCGGGCCGATCATGCGGCAGGGGCCGCACCATTCCGCCCAGAAATCGACAACCACCGGCTCGGAGGATTTGAGGACGTCGGCCTCGAAGCTCGCATCGGTCACCTT
>NZ_JAUXYO010000162.1 GCF_030694325.1 Allobosea sp.
CTGGCGCTCGGCGTCCGACTTCAGCTCTTCCAGCAGGCCGCGGATGTCGGTCTCGACGGCCGTCTCCCCGGCATCGCCGCGGGCGAAGGCGAGATAGTCCTCGAGCATGCGCGCCATCTCGTCGACATCCTTCTCCAGCGCCTCGATCTCGGAGGAGCGCTCGAGCAAGGCGAGCGAGAGCTTGAAGCGCGTCAGGATGGTGCGCAGGTCGTGGCTGACGCCGTTGAGCATGGTGGTGCGCTCGCCCACCGCACGCTCGACGCGGCGCTTCATCTCGATGAAGGCGTTGCCGGCGCGGCGGACCTCGCGGGCGCCGCGCGGGCGGAACTCGGCGTCGCGGCCCTTGCCGAAGGCTTCCGCTGCATCGGCGAGCTTCAGGATCGGCCGGATCTGGTTGCGCAGGAACAGGACCGCGATGGTCAGCAGGATCAGCGAGGTGCCGAGCATCCAGAGCAGGAAGATGTGGCTGTTGCTGGCATAGGCGGAGTTCCGCCGCGTCAGGATGCGCATCACATCCCGGTCGAGCTTAATGCGAATCTCGATCAGGCTGGAGCGGCCGACCGTGTCGAGCCAGAAGGGGCGAGCGACTTGGCTGGCGAGCTCGGTCGAGAGCGCGCTGTCGAGCAGCGAGAAGAAGGGGCGGGGTCCCGGCGGCGGCAGGTCGGAATCGGGGATGATGTCGATGTCCATGCCCAGCCGCTCGGCCGCGATGCGCGAGAGCACGCTGGTATCGGCATCCTGCGGATAGCTCTCATAGACGTCGATCATCGCGGCGATGTCGGCCGAGACGGCCGAGGAAAGACGCTGCGTCACGGTCTGCCAGTGCCGCTCCATGAAGACATAGGCGATGACCGACTGCAGCAGCACGACGGGGGCGATGACGATGACCAGCGCGCGCGGATAGAGCCCCTTGGGCATGTAGCGGGCGATGGCGTGAAGCGGCCTGCCGGCGATCTTGAGCCAGGGTTTCAGCTGGTTGTTGGCGCCGGTCCGCGCGCGCGCGAGCGCCGTGCCCAAGCGCGCCCAGCCCGCTGCCATGATCTGCGCCATGCCCCTGCGACGCCTGCCGGGCTGGACGGGTGTCACGTCCTGTCGGTCACGAGGCGATAGCCGACGCCGCGGACGGTCTGGAGATAGAGCGGATCGGCCGGGTCGCGCTCGATCTTGCGGCGCAGACGGTTCATCTGGACGTCGACGGTGCGGTCGTTTGCGGCGGTGCCCTGGGCGGCGAGCTCCTCCCGGGGCACGACCTCGCCGGCACGCTCCGCCAGCGCGGTGAGGATCTCGCGCTCGCGCTCGGTGAGGCGGATCGGCTCCTCGCCTTTGCGCAGTTCGCCGCGTGAGAGCCCGTAGAGGAAGGGGCCGAAACGGACGAAATCAGGCCTCGCCGCCTGCGCCGGCTCGGCCGCCATCGTGCGCTTGAGAATGTTGCCGAGGCGCAGCAGCAGTTCGCGGGGCTCGAAGGGCTTGGCGAGGTAGTCGTCGACGCCGATCTCGAGGCCGTTGATGCGGTCCTTGCCGTCGGCGCGGGCGGTCAGCATCAGGATCGGCACGGCGGAATCGGTGCGGAAGCGGCGGGCGAAGTCGAAGCCGTTCTCGCCGGGCATCATGATGTCGAGGACGATGGCGTCGAAGACAAGCCGCGCGAGGCGCTGGTCGGCCTCGGCGGCATTGGCCGCGGTGGTGACGCGGTAGCCGTTGTCGCCGAGGAAGCGCGCCAGCAGGTCGCGCAGGCGGCGGTCGTCATCGACCACGAGGATGTGGGGGGCCTCGTCGGGGAGGGGTTTTCGCGCCGGCTGTGCGGCCATGTCTCGTCCGCCTTGATCTTCTCTTGCGCCCTGGGCTGATGCCGTGGGCCTCACCGCGGCGCGGCGAGGAAGCCCTGCACCTTGTGGCGTTCGGAGGGATCGATCAACCCCGCGAGGTAGAGCGCCACCGTCTCGGCCGCCTCCGGCGCGAGATCGGCCAGTGCCGCCTGGATGCGCTGGGCCTGAAGCCGGACAAGCCGCAAGGCGAGATCCTGCCCCGCGGCCGTGGCGTGGAGATGACGCTGGCGCTTGTCCTGCACACCGGTGCGCTGCTCGACGAAACCGGTCTCGACCAGCTCCTTCAGGACCCGATTGAGGCTCTGCTTGGTGATCTTCAGGATGTCGAGGAGTTCGGCAATGGTCAGCCCCGGCCGGCGCAGCACGAAATGCAGAACGCGGTGATGCGCCCGGCCGAAGCCGTATTCGGCGAGGATCAGGTCGGGGCCGCCGACGAAGTCGCGATAGGCGAAGAAGAGCAATTCGATCAGGTCGTAGGGGACCGTCGCATCCGGTGCGGGAGCGGCTGTGGCCGTGGACCGGGCCTGCGTCTGCGGCATCGAATCCATCCTGCGAATTACGTCAGTGATGTTGACATATCTCAGACGGAAGATTACCGGTCAAGCGCGCGTGACGACGGAATATGTCGCGAGACGATGTTGCAGCGCAGTATCATTCCGGTCTTCGCCCCGGCCCGCCATGGTGACGGTGTTCGGGGTGCCAGCGGATCAACCGGGCCGGACGTGCCAAGAGGAGCACCCCATGTCAGTCATTCCATTCGACCAGCGCGACGGCGTCATCTGGTTCGACGGCAAGCTCGTGCCGTGGAAGGACGCGAAGATCCACGTACTGACCCATGGGCTGCATTACGGTTCCTGCGTGTTCGAGGGCGAGCGCGCCTATGACGGCGTGATCTACAAGGGTACCGAACACTCCCAGCGCTTCCACAAGTCGGCCGAGATCATGGATTTCACGATCCCATGGTCGGTCGCTGAACTCGACGCGGCCAAGGAGCTCTGCCTCAAGGAGAACGGGCTGAAGGACGCCTATATCCGCCCGGTCGCCTGGCGCGGCTCGGAGATGATGGCGGTGTCCGGCATCAACAACACGATCCACACCGCCATCGCGGTCTGGGAGTGGCCGAGCATGTTCGACATGGCGCAGAAGCTGAAGGGCGTGCGCCTCGACGTCGCCACCTATCGCCGGCCGGACCCGGCCTGCGCGCCGGTCCATGCCAAGGCGGCGGGGCTCTACATGATCTGCTCGCTGTCGAAGCATAAGGCGGAGCGCGCCGGCTATGCCGATGCGATGATGCTGGACTGGGAAGGCCATGTCGCCGAATGCACCGGCGCCAATATCTTCTTCATCAAGGACGGCGTCATCCACACCCCGCTGGCCGACCGCTTCCTGAACGGCCTCACCCGCCAATCGGTGATCGATCTCTGCCGGCAGCGCGGCTTCGAAGTGGTCGAGCGCCGTATCCGCCCGGAGGAGCTGGAAGGCTTCAGCGAGTGCTTCATCACCGGCTCGGCGGCGGAGGTGACCCTGGTGTCGGAGATCGGCCCCTATTCCTTCCTCACCGGCAATATGGGCAAGGTGATCATGGAGGATTACTCCGACGCCGTGCGGCCGAAGTCGAAGGCGGCGTGAGCGGTTTTGGCCGGCGCGGCCGTTAGGTAGCAACGCACCGTCATCCTGGGCGTCCGAAGGACGACCGGGATCCATCAAGAGCCATGTCCAGCATTACGATGGATCCCTGTCTGCGCCGCTTCGCAGCTTGCCCAGGATGACGGCGCGTTGGCCAATGGACCGCCAGACGCTATTTTTCGGCGCTGCGAAACAGCGTGATCCAGTCATCGCCGGGGATAAGGCGGCATTCGCTCATCTCGCTCATCCGGAGGACGGCGAAACCCTTGCCGTCCCAGCCATAGGCGCCCGAGCGGCCGCAATCGCCGATGCCGCGGGCTTTGGCGTAGAAGCTGACATGCCCCGTCTTCGGATCGAAATCGGCATTGATCAGTTCATTGGCCGGACTGCCGCCCGCGCCCTGGAAGGGCGCCGGCCTCGCCCGCGCGACGTTTCGTCCGCCGACCAGCCAGAACTGGCTCGCGACATTGTAGGCACCGCGCGAACAGGCGATGGCGACGAGCCTGAGCGCGTCGCCTAAAGCCCAGGCGCCGTCGCTGTCGGTGAAGCCGTCCGGCATGTCCTCGCAGGAATCGGGCTCGCGGCGGTTCACCTCGGCCCGCATCGCCTTGACGAGGGTCGCCGCCTCCGCCTTCGAGAGCGCCTTGCCCGATGCCGGGCGGCTGACGATGACCGGCAGGTCGGGCGCGGCCGGTGCGGTGCCGGTCGTGCCCTTGCGGATCAGGGCGCCCGGCGTGTTGAGCCGGCCCTGCCGCTCGTCGATCCAAAGCATGGCGGCGACCGCGCCCGCGAGGGAGACCTTGAAGCTCGCCGCCTCGATCTGCGCCGTCAGGGTCGTCGCGTTGCGCGCCGCGGCGATCAGGGCCTCGGCCGTAGCGGCGGGAAGCGTGATCTCGGCGACCTCGCCGTCGACGCTGGTGCCCTGCAGAGGCTGCCCGGCTCCCGGAAACGGCGTGCCATCGAGCGCCAGCGCGATGGCGAAGCTCTTCTTCAGCTTCTGGCCGCGCAGCTTGAGTGCCAGGGTCGGCGCGCCCTCGGGGCCGGCCGGACGGTCGAGACGCAGGAAGGCGATCTCGTCATCGGTCTCGGCGGGAAGCGACAGCGCCGTGCAGGTTTTCGTGTTGTCGCAACCTGCGACCCAGTCGCGGAAGGTCTTGATCGGACCGATCTGCGCCTGCACCGGCGTCGCCAGGGTGAGCATCAGCGCAAGCGTGCCCAGCGCTCCCTTACTCCCAGCGCCGCGCGGCATCGTCATCCTCTCCCTTGGCCTCGACCCAGCCTCCGGTCGTGCCGTCGGCGAGATGCTCGCGCTTCCAGAACGGGGCACGGGTCTTGAGATAGTCCATCATGAAATCGGCGGCTTCGAAAGCGGCGCGGCGATGGGCTGACGTTGCGATCACCAGCACGATCTGCTCGCCCGGCGCGACGCGGCCAAAGCGGTGGATCGCGAGCAGGCCGAGCAGCGGCCAGCGTGCGGCGGCCTCTTCGGCGACGCGGGCGATCTCGGCCTCGGCCATGCCGGGATAGTGCTCGAGTTCGAGCGCCGCCAGCGTGCCGCCCTCGTCGCGGCAGAGCCCGGTGAAGCTGACCACGGCGCCGATGTCGCGCCGGCCGCCGGAGAGAGTCGCGATCTCGGCCGCGAGATCGAAATCCTCCCGCTGGATGCGGATCGTCGGGGTCATGCCTGCCCCTGTCTTTCCGGGGCCGCGCGCAACGCGGAACCCGGAACCCATGACCGGGTGAGCCATGAAGGCGCCATGTCACGGGCTGAGCCCGGTCGTGGGTTCCGGGTTCGCGCCTTCGGCACGCCCCGGAATGACAGAGGGGCCGTCATCTCACCCGCCCGTCATCGGCGGGAAGAAGGCGATCTCGCGGGCGCCGTCCAGGCTGGTGCCCGGCTTGACATGGGTCTGGTTGATGGCGGCGCGGACCAGCGTCTCGTCGGCAAAGGCGGCCGCATAGCCCTCGTCGCGGGCCTTCAGCCAGCGCACGAGGTCGAGCACGGTGGCAACCTCCGCCGGCAGTTCGACCTGCTCCTCGGCCCGGCCGACGCGCTCGCGCACCCAGGCGAAGTAGACCAGCCTGACCGTCCGCGTCTGCGCGGCGGGCGCCATCGTGTCGGAAGCCTGCGTCATGAGCCGCGCATGTCCTCGTCGACCATGTGGCGGATGCCGGCGTTGAAATAGTCCCAGCCGGTGTAGATCGTCAGCGCCGCGGCGACCCAGAGCATGACGATGCCGATCTGCGTGTTGTAGGGCAGGACGCTGTCGCCCGCCGGCCCGGCGACAAGGAAACCGAGCGCGAGCAGCTGCGCCGTCGTCTTCCACTTGGCGACCTTGCTGACGGGGACGCTGACCTTCAGATCGGCGAGGAACTCGCGCAGGCCCGACACGAGGATCTCACGGCAGAGGATGACGATCGCCGCCCAGATCGCCCAGCCCTTGATCGTCTCGGTGTGGACGAGCATCAGCAGCAGCGCGCAGACCAAGAGCTTGTCGGCGATCGGATCGAGCATGCGGCCGATCGCCGATTGCTGGCTCCAGGCCCGCGCGATCCAGCCGTCGAGATAGTCGGTGACGGCGGCGGCGACATAGACCGCGAGCGCGATCCAGCGCACCCAGTCGTCCTTTGGCCAGAACAGAAGCCCCACCAGCGCCGGAATCGCCAGGATCCGGCCGTAGGTGAGCAGGTTGGGCAGGGACCAGGGTCCGCGCCGCCGGATGGCTTCTGGAAGAATCGTCACAGGCATCACCAAAGCAGCGGGGTTGTGACAGCGTCAACACGCAATGCGGCGACAATGCCGTTCGTCGTCACCCATCGTGAAAATAATCATGCACTGCCTGCGCCGTGGCGGCGTTGACGCCGGGCGTGCGCATCAGATCGTCGAGCTTGGCGCGCTTGATCGCCTTGACCGTTCCGAAATGCAAAAGCAGGGCCCGCTTGCGCGATGGGCCGATGCCGGGAATCTCGTCGAGCGGGTTCTTCATCGTGTCCTTCTTGCGCCGCGCCCGGTGGGTGCCGATGGCGAAGCGGTGGGCCTCGTCGCGCAGGCGCTGGATGAAGTAGAGCGCCGGATCGCGCGGCTGCAGCTTGAAGGGTTCGCGGTCCGCCATGTGGAAGGTCTCGCGCATGGCGTTGCGGTCCTCGCCCTTGGCGATGGCGACGAGCGGAATATCCGCGGCCCCGAGCTCGGCCATGATCTTCTGCGCCGCGGCGAACTGGCCTTTGCCGCCGTCGACGATGACGAGGTCGGGACGGGAGGGGAAGCTGTCGTTGTCGGGGTCGGGCACTGTCCGGGCTGGGTCCGGCTCCGCCCCTCCCCCTCGTGGGGAGGGGGAGGGGTGGGGGGCGAACGACTGGGTGAGCGGATTCGGGGTTGGGTCGATGGCATCGATGGAGGCCCCTTCCCGAACGCCGGCGTGTTCGGGCTTTTTGCCCCCCACGCCCAACCCCTCCCCACGAGGGGGAGGGGAGGCGCCCTCATCGACGGACTGCAGGACAACGCCCGCTTCCTTCGCCAGCCGTGCAAACCGCCGCTGCAGCACCTCGCGCATCATGCCGAAATCGTCGCCGGCGATGGTGTCGGTCGAGATGTTGAAGGTGCGGTAATGGCTCTTCATGAAGCCGTCCCGGCCGGCGACGATCATGCCGCCGACCGCATTCGTGCCCATGATATGCGAGTTGTCGTAGACCTCGACGCGGCGCGGCGGCCTGGCGAGCCCGAAGGCGGCGCCCAGCGCCGCCAGCAGCGAGGTCTGGCCGGCATTGTCGGCGAGCTTGCGCGAGAGCGCCTCGCGGGCGTTCTTGCGCGCCATCTCGATCAGATCGACGCGCTCGCCGCGTTTGGGGTTGGCGACCTCGACCTTGCGGCCGGCGCGGGCGGAGAGCGCCTGGCCGATCAGCTCCATCTCCGCCAGTTCGTGCGAGAGCAGCACGAGCCGCGGCGGCGGCTTGTCGTCGTAGAACTGGGTGACGACCGAGGCCAGCACCTCCTCCGGCGTCAGGCTGCGGTCGGCGCGCGGGAAGATCGCGCGGTTGCCCCAGTTCTGCTTGTTCCGGAAGAAGAAGATCTCGACGCAGAACTGCCCGGCCTGCTCGTCGATGGCGAAGACATCCGCCTCCTCGACGCCTTGCGTGTTGATGTCCTGCCCGGCCTGCACGGCCGAGAGCGCCGCCAGCCGGTCGCGATAGCGCGCCGCCTTCTCGAATTCGAGCTGCTCGGCCGCCGCCTGCATCCGGGTCGAGAGCAGCTGCTTGACGTTCGAGGAGCGGCCCGAGAGGAAGTCGCGCGCCTGGCTGGCGAGCGCCTGATAGTCGGGGATCGCGATCTCGCCGGTGCAAGGACCGGCGCAGCGCTTGATCTGGAAGAGCAGGCAGGGCCGGGCGCGGTTCTCATAGAAGGAATCGGTGCAGGAGCGCAGCAGGAAGGCCTTCTGCAGCGCGTCGATCGTCCGCTCCACCGCCCAGACGGAGGCGAATGGGCCGAAATAGTCTCCCTTGCGCTGGCGCGAGCCGCGATGCTTGGCAATCTGCGGGGCCTCGTGGTCGCCGCTCAGCAGGATGTAGGGGAAGCTCTTGTCGTCGCGCAGCAGCACATTGTAGCGCGGCCGCAGCTGCTTGATCAGGTTGGATTCGAGCAGCAGCGCCTCGGTTTCCGTCCCCGTCGTGACGAACTCCATATTCGCCGTCTCGGCGATCATGCGCGCAACGGCATTGGTGTGTGCCATGCCGCGGGCATAGGCCGTGACCCGGTTCTTCAGGTTCTTGGCCTTGCCGACATAGAGCACCTCGCCGGCGCGATCGAACATCCGGTAGACGCCCGGCTTGTTGGGCAGATGCTTCGCAAAGCCGGCGATGACCTCGATGCCAGCCTTGAGCGCGCCGGGCGCCGTCTCGCCGAGATCGAGGGCAGGCGTCGGCAGGGCCTCCTCGGCCTCGGGTTCGACCGCGGTTTCGGGCAGGTCGTCTGCGGAAGGGCGATTCATCGGCTGCATCACGCTCTGCATGTAGGATGCGCGAGGCGCTTCGTCATGTCAGGAGTTGCGAGGCGTGGCGTCGCGCCTTGTCGCTCGGTGCGGGCTTGCGCCTTGATCGGCTGGGACGATGTGGCCATTTGCGAGGGACCGCAGCCAGACCGAGACCGCCCATGTCTTCCTCCGAGCATCGCTCTTCCTCCGAGCATCGCCGCATCGTCCTCGCCGCACGGCCCGAAGGGCGGCCTGCGCCTGCAAACTTCCGCCTCGAGCAGGGCTCGCTGCCGGTTCCCGCCGAAGGCGAAGTCCTGCTGAAGATCCTCTATCTCTCGCTCGACCCCTATATGCGCGGGCGGATGAGCGCCGCGAAGAGCTATGCCGCGCCGACCGAGATCGGCGCCGTCATGGAAGGCGGCACCGTCGCCGAGGTGCTGGAAAGCCGCCACCCCGGTTTCGCCGCGGGCGACATCGTGCTCTCGCATTCCGGCTGGCAGTCGCATGCGCTGGCGAAGGGCGAGCAGCTGCGCAAGCTCGATCCGGCTGCCGCACCCGTCACCACGGCGCTCGGCGTGCTCGGGATGCCGGGCTTCACCGCCTATGCGGGCCTGCTGACGATCGGGCAGCCGAAGACCGGCGAGACCGTCGTCGTGGCCGCCGCCAGCGGCCCTGTCGGTTCGGCGGTCGGGCAGATCGCGCGGATCAAGGGCGCGCGCGCCGTGGGCATCGCGGGCGGGCCCGAAAAATGCGCCTTGGTGCGCGACAGCTTCGGCTTCGATGCCGTGATCGACCATCGCGCGCCGGATTTCGCGGCGCAGCTCGCGGCAGCCTGCCCCGGTGGCATCGACGTCTATTTCGAGAATGTCGGAGGCAAGGTCTGGGACGCGGTGTTCCCGCTGCTCAACAGCTTCGCGCGCATTCCGGTCTGCGGTTTGGTCGCGCAATACAACGCGACGGGCGATTTCGAGGGGCCCGACCGGCTGCCCGTGCTGATGCGGCAGGTGCTGTCCAAGAGCCTGCTGATCCGCGGCTTCATCCAGCGCGAATTCATCGCCCAGCGCCCGCAATTCGAGCGCGAGATGGCAGCCTGGATCGCCAGCGGCGCGGTGAAATACAAGGAAGACATCGTCGACGGGCTGGAAAAGGCGCCCGAGGCCTTCATCAGGCTGCTCGAGGGCGGCAATTTCGGAAAGCTGATCGTGAAGCTGTGAGGCTGGGCGGGGGGCGGCAGGGCGTTTTTGCTTGACCTGATGGGGTCGCCTTGCCCAAGTCCCGCCGATCTTGATCCTCCCGCGCCGTCATCCCGGGCGACCGAAGGGAGACCCGGGATCCATGCCTGAGCCTTGTTCGTGAGGCTCCGGAATGGATCCTGGATCTGCGCCGCTCTGCGGCTTGTCCGGGATGACGGCGCGTCGGGGCGAACGCATCACCGCCATCCGGACCTCCGCCCATGCCCACATTCGCCATCGCCTTCCCGGTGATCGACCCGGTCGCGCTGCAACTCGGGCCGCTCTCGGTCAAATGGTATGGGCTGGCCTATGTCGTCGGGCTGCTCGGCGGCTGGTGGTATGCGCGCCGGCTGGTTTCGTACGAGCCGCTCTGGGCGGGGCGGGCGCGGCCGAAGGCCGACGAGCTCGACGACATGCTGCTGTTCGTCGCGCTCGGCGTCGTACTCGGCGGTCGCCTCGGCTTCGTGCTGTTCTACGATCTCGCGCGCTATCTTGCCCGGCCGCAGGACATCCTGGCGTTCTGGCAGGGCGGCATGTCCTTCCATGGCGGGCTGATCGGCGCGACGCTGGGGCTGTGGCTGTTCGCGCGGCGGCGCGGCTACCCGGCGTTGGCCGTGTTCGATATCGCGGCCGCCGGCGTGCCGATCGGGCTGTTCCTCGGGCGCATCGCCAATTTCATCAATGCCGAGCTCTGGGGTCGCCCCGCGCCGGGCGTGCCATGGGCGATGGTGTTTCCCGGCGGCGGGCTGCTGCCGCGCCATCCGAGCCAGCTCTACGAGGCCTTCTCCGAAGGGCTTTTGCTCTTCATCCTGCTGGCGCTGCTGG
>NZ_JAUXYO010000088.1 GCF_030694325.1 Allobosea sp.
CAAAGCCCTATGATGACTGCATCGAGAACATCGACATCGGCGGCCCGGCGATGATCCGGGCCGCCGCCAAGAACCATCACGACGTCGCCGTGGTCGTCGAGCCGGCGGACTATGCCATGGTGCTCGCCGATCTCGAGGCGCAGAAAGGCGCGACCACGCTCACCCTGCGCCGCAAGCTCGCGCAGAAGGCCTATGCCCGCACCGCGGCCTATGACGCCGCGATCTCGAACTGGTTCGCCAATGAGCTGGGCGACACCGCGCCGGCCTATCGCGCGCTCGGCGGCCAGCTCGCCGAGGCGATGCGCTATGGCGAAAACCCGCATCAATGGGCTGCCTTCTACCGCACGCCCGGCAGCCGCCCCGGCGTCGCCACGGCGCGTCAGGTCCAGGGCAAGCAGCTCTCCTTCAACAACATCAACGACACCGACGCCGCCTTCGAATGCGTCGCCGAGTTCGACCCCGCGACCGCGGCCGCCTGCGTCATCGTCAAGCATGCCAACCCCTGCGGCGTCGCCACCGGCCCATCGCTGCTCGCCGCCTATGAGCGCGCATTGGCCTGTGACCCGGTCTCGGCCTTCGGCGGCATCGTCGCACTGAACCGCCGGCTCGATGCGGAAGCCGCCCGTAAAATCGTCGAGGTCTTCACCGAGGTGATCATCGCGCCCGAGGCGGACGAGGACGCGATCGCCCTCATCGCCGCCAAGAAGAACCTGCGCCTGCTGCTGACCGGCGGCCTGCCGGACATGCGCGCGCCGGGCCTCTCGCTGCGCACCGTCTCGGGCGGCTTCCTGGCCCAGGCCCGCGACAACGCCGTCGTCGACGACATGGAGCTGAAGGTCGTGACGAAGCGCCAGCCCAGCGAACGCGAGCTCGCCGATCTGCGCTTCGCCTTCCGCGTCGCCAAGCACGTCAAGTCGAACGCCATCGTCTATGTGAAGGATGGCGCCACCGTCGGCATCGGCGCCGGCCAGATGAGCCGCGTCGATTCCTCGCGCATCGCGGCCTGGAAGGCAGCGGAAGCCGCCAAGGCCGCCGGATTGCCGGAAACCCTCGCCAAGGGTTCGGTCGTGGCGTCGGACGCCTTCTTCCCCTTCGCCGACGGTCTCCTGGCCGCGGCGGAAGCCGGCGCCACCGCCGTGATCCAGCCCGGCGGCTCGATGCGCGACGACGAGGTCATCAAGGCTGCCGACGAGGCCGGCCTCGCCATGGTCTTCACCGGCCACCGCCATTTCCGCCACTGAGCGAGGATGTGCCGAGGGCTACCGGATGCACACGCTGAAACTCATCGCTGCTGGTTTTGCCCTCCTCGGCGCCCTGCATTTTCTCGCGCGCCGCCTGAAGCTCGGCGGCGGGGACCCGACCGGCTTCGCCGTCAAGCTCTTCCTGCCGCTCTGGCTGGTCGCGGCGCTGGTCAATCTCTGGATCGGCGTCAGCCGCGCCGGATACACGCTGCTCCAGGAGATGCCCTTCTTCTCGCTCGTCTTCGGCCTGCCGGCGGCCTTCGCGATCCTGCTCTTCCTGAAATTCAGGTGACGCGATGAGCCTCGACTCGGTCCGCGCCTTCTTTGCAGCCCATGCGCCCGACATCGCCGTGATCGAGACGAAGGAGAGCAGTGCCACGGTGGCGCTGGCCGCGGCCGCCCATGGCGTCGAGCCCGCCCGCATCGCCAAGACCCTGTCGCTGCGGGTCGGCGAACGCGTCGTTCTGGTCGTCGCGCGCGGCGATGCACGCCTCGACAATCGCAAGGCCAAGGCGGTGTTCGGCGCCAAGCCGCGCATGCTCGATCTCGCCGAGGTCGAGGCGCTGACCGGCCATCCCGTCGGCGGCGTCTGCCCCTTCGGCCTGGCGACGCCGCTGCCGGTCTATTGCGACGTCTCGCTCAAGGCCTTCGGCGAGATCGTGCCCGCCGCCGGCTCGACGCACAGCGCGGTGCGGATTTCGCCCGAGCGGCTGGCAGCGCTGACCAATGCCGAATGGGTCGATGTCTGCCAGGACATGGCCTGAGACACTCGCCTCTCAGATAGTCGTCACGGTCCTTTCGCATCATTGCGAGCGCAGCGAAGCCATCCAGGCGACGTAGAGCACGACCGATCTGGATGGCTCCGCTGCGCTCGCAATGACGGGGAGGCTCAGCCCTCGTTCGCCAACCGCCGCGTCAGCGCCATCGCGGCGGCGGGATTGCGGATTTTGGCGCCGCTGATCACGTAGAGAAAGACGTCGCGTGCGACGGCTGGTGCCGGCTCGCCGGATAGCGGCTCCAGGTCGTCGGGAACCTCCCCTTTCGCCCATTGCCGGGCGCGCGCTACCCATCGATCGAGAGCGACTCCCGGATAACCCTCCGGCTCGGTCTCGCTGGTCCCCATGATGCGGGCATAGACGAAGGGCGCCGTCACATCGGCGATCTGCGGATAGTCCGAATCGGCGGCCGTGATCGCCGCCACGCCGTACGCGCGCAGCAGGGCGACGAAATCCGGTGTGCGGAAACTGTGATGACGGACCTCGACCGCATGGCGAATGTCGATCCCGCCGACGCGGTGCGGCAGCAGCTTGAGAAAGGCCTCGAAATCGGCGGGGTCGAAGGCCTTTGTCGGCATGAACTGCCAATTGATCGGCCCGAGCTTCTCCTTCAGCTCCGTGACGCCGCCGGAGAAGAACTTCTCGATCGAGGGCGCAGCCTCCGCCAGCACGCGCCGATTGGTGATGTAGCGTGAGCCCTTGACCGCGAAGACGAACCCATCCGGCGTCTCCGCCCGCCAGCGCGCAAAACTCTCGGGCTTCTGCGAGCCGTAATAGGTGCCGTTGATCTCGATCGTGCCGAGATGGCTGGCAGCGTGCTGGAGTTCGCGCTTCTGCGGAAGGCCCTCCGGGTAGAAGGTCCCACGCCAGGGCTCGAACACCCAGCCGCCGATACCGACCCTGATCGCGCCGTGCGGCCTCGTCATCGTGATCTCCAGCTTGGCAAGGTCACAGTCCAGCCCGGCGGCCGCCGTGAATCCGGTCCGGCGCCTTCGGTGACATTAGCAGGCGATCGACGTGGTTCGAAGCGGCTGTGCGCCAGGCTGTGTCAGCAGCGCGCGCCCTTTGCGGCAGCATGCTGCGGGAATCCCCTAAACGCAGCAACGCCCGCGGCTTTTGGGCTGCGGGCGTTGGGGATTGGATTTTGGTTGCGGGGGCCAGATTTGAACTGACGACCTTCAGGTTATGAGCCTGACGAGCTACCGGGCTGCTCCACCCCGCGGGGGTGATGTGTGCGCTGCGTTGGAGCAGTGCGGAACACGAACGCGGCGCTGGGGCTTTTTTGGCCCTGGCGCCGCGCGCGGTTTGTTTTGTGATGAGGGATATCCTTGACAGGCCCGGCAACGACCTACTCTCCCGGGTCTTGAGACACAGTACCATCAGCGCTGAGACGTTTAACGG
>NZ_JAUXYO010000092.1 GCF_030694325.1 Allobosea sp.
CCGGTGGTTCGTCCGACGTCATCGCGCGCCTCGTCGGTGACGAGATGGGGCGCGTGCTCGGGCAGCGCATCGTGATGGAGAACATGGGCGGGGCCGGGGGCGCGACCGCCCTGTCGCGGGCCTCGCGGGCCGAGCCGGACGGCTACACCATCGTCATCGGCAACAGCGGCACCAACGCCGCGTCCTACACGATCTATCCGGACCTGAAATACACCAATGCGGATTTCGCGCCGGTCGGCCTCGTCGCCAAGACCTCGCCGATGATCGCGCTGAAGCTCGATTTCCCGGCCAAGACGCTGGCCGAGTTCGTCGCCTATGCGAAGGCCAACCCCGGCAAGGTCAGCCTCGGCCATGCCGGCGTCGGCTCGTCGAACTATCTGATCTGCCGGACCTTCATCAAGGCGTCGGGCGTCGGCGTCGCGCTCGTCAGCTATCGCGGCGCGGGGCCGGCGCTCAACGATCTGATGGGCGGCCAGATCGACGGGGTCTGCGATGCCGCGACCTCGCTGTCGGGCGCCGTCCAGGGCGAGAAGGTGAGGGCGCTCGTGGTCGCGACGCCGGACCGGCTGGCGAGCCTGCCTCAGGTGCCGACCTCGGCCGAGGCCGGGCTGCCCGCCTTCCAGGCGCAGGGCTGGAACGCGATTTTCGTGCCGAAGAACACGCCCGAGCCGGTCATCGCCAAGCTGAATGCGGCGCTGCGCACCGCGCTGGCGAGCCCCACTCTGCAGGATCGGTTCAAGACCCTGTCCTCGGTGGTTCCGACGGCGGAGGAAATGTCGCCGGCCTTCGTGGCGAAGATGGTCCCGGCCGAGATCGAGAAGTATCGCGTCCTGCTGCAGGACAAGTAGCGTCGGGGTGAGACGGCGGCTGAACGCTGGAAATCGCCCTGCCGTCGGCCTATCTCTCGCGATGAGTCGCGCCGTCGCAGAGGAGATGCCAGATGCAGCGCAAGGCCACCTTCACCCGCGGGGCCCTCCTCGCGGCGGCGCTGACAGCGCTGACCGTCGCGGTATCGCCAGCGGCCGCGCAAGCGCCGCTCCGGCAGGTGCCGGAGTCGCGCCAGGAGATGTCGCTGTCCTTCGCCGGCGTGGTCAAGAAGAGCGCTGGCGCGGTCGTCAACGTCTATGGCGCGCGCGTCGAGAAGCAGCCGCGCAACCCCTTTATGGACGACCCCTTCTTCCGGCGTTTCTTCGGCGACCGGGGCTTCGGCGTGCCGCAGGAGCGTGTGCAGCGCTCGCTCGGCTCGGGCGTGGTGGTCGATGCGAGCGGGCTCGTGGTCACCAACAACCACGTCATCGAGGGCATGAGCGAGGTCAAGGTCGCCTTCGCCGACAAGCGCGAGGTCGAGGCGACGATCCTGCTGCGCGATCCGCGGACCGATTTGGCCGTCCTGAAGCTCAAGACCGCCAAGGATCTGGTGGCGATCGAACTCGCCGATTCCGACAAGGTCGAGATCGGCGATATCGTGCTGGCGATCGGCAACCCGTTCGGCGTCGGCCAGACGGTGACGCAGGGCATCGTCTCGGCGCTGGCGCGTACGCAGATCGGCGTCGGCGACGCGCAGTCCTTCATCCAGACCGACGCAGCGATCAATCCGGGCAATTCCGGCGGCGCACTGGTCGACATGCAGGGTCGGGTGATCGGCATCAACACGGCGATCTTCTCGCGCTCCGGCGGCAGCCACGGCATCGGCTTCGCCATTCCCGCCGCGATGGTGCGCGTCGTCGTCGAGAGTGCGAAGAGCGGAGCGACGACCGTGCGCCGGCCCTGGTTCGGCGCCAGGCTGCAGGCACTGACTGCAGATGTCGCCGACGGGCTCGGGCTCGACCGGCCGGCCGGCTCGGTCGTCGCCGGCGTGGTCGAGAAGGGCCCCGCGGCGGAGGGGGGCTTGCGCCGCTCCGACGTCATCCTGGCGGTCGACGGCTTCGCCGTCGACGATCCCGAATCCTTCGGCTACCGCTTCGCCACGCGCCCGCTCGGCGGCGTCGCGACGCTGACCGTGCTGCGCTCGGGCAAGCGCGTCGTGCTGCCGGTGAAGCTGGTGCCGGCGCCGGAGCTGCGGCCGCGCGAGCCGGTGACGCTGGCGGGGCGCACGCCGCTGTCGGGCATCACCGTGATGAACCTCTCGCCGGCGCTCGCCGAGGAACTCGCGATCGACGCCGGCACCGAGGGCGTCGTCGTCGCCGAGATCGAGGAGGGCAGCACGGCGGCTCGCGTCGGCTTCCAGAAGGGCGACATCATCCAGGCGCTGAACGGCGAGGCGATGACGCGCTCGCGCGACGTCGAGGCGGCGCTGAAGGAGCGCAAGCGCTCCTGGGAGGTGACGATCTCGCGCGGCGGCCAGAGCGTGACCTCGGTGTTTCCGGGATGAGCCTCGCTCCGGATCCGCGCCGTCATTCCGGGGCCTCGCGCAGCGAGGAGCCCGGAACCCATGACCACGACCGTGATAGGGGAGGCTCGGATCGGCGCGCCTCCATGAGCGGCACCGGTGTTCATGGGTTCCGGGCTCGCTGCTGCGCAGCGCCCCGGAATGACGGTCGAGGCTTCCCGGCATGAGCGATCTCTTCGCCGCCTCCGGGCTCGACAAGGCCGGCCCGCGCCCGCTCGCGGACCGGATGCGGCCGACGACCCTGGGCGAGGTCGCGGGCCAGGACCATCTGACCGGGCCCGATGGCGCGCTGACGCGGCTGGTGCAATCGGGCTCGCTCGGCAGCCTGATCTTCTGGGGTCCGCCCGGCACCGGCAAGACCACGGTGGCGCGGCTGCTGGCCGGTCAGGTCGATCTCGGCTTCGAGCAGATCAGCGCGATCTTCTCCGGCATCGCCGATCTCAAGAAGGTCTTCGAATCGGCCCGCGGGCACCGGCTCGGCGGCAAGGGCACGCTGCTCTTCGTCGACGAGATCCACCGCTTCAACCGGGCCCAGCTCGATGCCTTCCTCCCTGTGATGGAAGACGGCACGATCACGCTGGTCGGCGCCACCACCGAGAACCCGTCCTTCGCGCTCAATGCCGCGCTTTTGTCACGGGCGCGGGTGCTGACCTTCAAGTCGCTCGACGAAGGTGCGCTGCTCTTCCTGCTCGGCCGGGCGGAGCTTCTGGAGAACCGCGAACTGCCGCTGACGCCGGAGGCGAGGCTGGCGCTCGCGCGCTTCGCCGATGGCGACGGGCGCGCCGTGCTGACGCTCGCCGAGGAGCTTTGGCGCGCCGCCAAGCCGGGCGAGATCTTCGACGAGGCGGGGTTGAGCGAGGTGATCCAGCGCCGCGCGCCGATCTACGACAAGGCGCAGGACGGCCACTACAACCTGATCTCGGCCCTGCACAAGACGATCCGCGGCTCGGACCCGGACGCCGCGCTCTACTATTTCGCCCGCATGCTCGATGCCGGCGAGGACCCGCGCTTCCTGGCGCGCCGGCTGGTGCGGATGGCGGTCGAGGATATCGGGCTCGCCGACCCTCAGGCGCTGGTCCATGCCCGCGCCGCGGCCGAGACCTACGAGCAGCTCGGCTCGCCGGAAGGGGAACTCGCGCTCGCCAACACGGTGATCTACCTCGCCACCGCGCCGAAATCGAACGCCGCCTACAAGGCCTACAAGGCGGCGCGACGCGCGGCGAAGGAGGGCGGCTCGCTGATGCCGCCCAAGACGATCCTGAACGCGCCGACCAAGCTGATGAAGCAGGAGGGCTATGGCGCGGACTATGCCTACGACCACGACGCGCCCGACGCCTTCTCCGGCCAGGACTACTGGCCCGACGCGCTCGGCCGCCAGCTCTTCTACGACCCGCCCGAACGCGGGTTCGAACGCGAGATCAGGAAGCGGCTGGAGTATTGGGAGAAGCTGCGGCTGGAGCGCGGGGAGGGCTGAGGCTGACCCGCGCCGCTTTGATCGACCGCAATGGCGAAAAGGTCAGTGGTCCCTAGATTGTGGTTCAGCGCCCACACTCGGGCCGTGCTGATGCCTCGCTCATGATCTCGCTCATCGCCCGCGCTCTCCTGATCGTGCCCTCGCTGATCGCGGGCTGGTTCGTCTCGGAGGAGGATGTCGCCTATTGGGTCGTGGCGTTTGCGATCGGGCTCGTCTTCCTCCTGCTGACGATTGCCTTCGAGCTCTATGTGCATCCGCTGCTGAAGCGCGGGCCGAAGGGGTAACTCCCGCGTCATTCCGGGGCGAGGCCGGATGCCTTGCAGCCGCCCTCAGAAAGACCGTTCGATGAAGAGCTGAGCCGAGAGCTGGCGCCCGCCCAGCGTCAGCGGCAGGACGCGGTTGGCGACGGCGACGCGGGTCCAGGCGACCGAGCCCTCGATCCCGGCCTTGAGGCCGTCCACCGGGGTCCAGACCAGATTGGCGCTGGCGCGGTCGATCCTGAGCTTGCCGGTGGCCTGGTTGGCCAGCGGCAGGGTGAGCTGGTAGCGGCTGACGAAGAGGTTGCTGGCGAGTTCGTCGGTCCATTCGCGCCGCGCCGCGAGCACGCCCGAGAAGCCGCGGCTGGCATCGGCGCTCGTCAGGACCTGGCTGACAATGGTCGCGTCGAGCGAGGAGCCGATATAGGCCGGCGCGTCCACCGCGCCGGCGAGCTGCGCCGTGATCTCGCCGGGGCGGCCCAGGATCGGCAGCGCATAGGTCGCGCCGATGATGCCGGCGCGGCCGAGCTTGGGCACCGAGCCCGGCACGTCGCGCAGTGCGCCGGCCAAGTGCAGCGTGAGCCCGCCCTGGGTGTAGGTCAGCCGGGCGACGCCGTCGGGCACGCGGCCCTTGACCACGGGGATGGTCGAGGTCGTCGCCAGCGTCGGGTCCTCGGCCGAGAGCGCCAGGTTCCAGCGCTCGGTGAGGTCGCGCTGCCAGCCGATCAGCCCGACATTGCGGCCGGGGAGGCGGGCGCTGAAGGCAAATTCCTCGCCGGTCCAGAAGCTGAAGAACGTGCCGGTCAGGCCGAAGGTCACCGTCCCCACCGTGACGGTCGCCTCCTCGATCGTCAGGCTTTCCGGCTGGCCGCTGGCCGGCCGCAGCGACATCTCGAAGGCGGAGCCGATGCGCAGGCCCGAGGCGAGGTCATGGGCCGTCTCGATCCGCAGCGAGGTGCTGGTCGGCCAGGAATAGGCCGGCCTGGGTGCGGCGTCGCCGGCCTTGGGAATGCGGTAGCTGTCGAATTGCAGCCCGGCGGTGACGCTGCCCGAGACGGCGAGGCAGGTGCTCGAGCCCGGCAGGATCAGCCCCGGGACGTTGTCGTCATCGTCCCCGTCGTCATCGGAATCGTCATCGTTCTCCGCCGCGTCGTCGGCATCCGGCGCGGTCGCGGCGCTCGCCTCCGCGGCGGCGGGGAAGAGCGGGGCGATGTCGGGCGGCTTGATGATGCAGCTGCGGGCGAAGTGCGGGGCGCTGGCCGGGGTTGGGCGGGGCGTGGCGGCCTGCGCGGCCGCGAGCGCGACGCAGGAGGCGGCGAGCGCCAGCAGGCACGCGCGACCTCTGCGTCCAGCCGCGAAGCCACCGCCACAAGCCGTTGCCCCGGCCCCCTCGCGCATGTCGTTCCGTCGCCCCCCGGCCCCAGCGTCAAGACACCGCCGCTACACCTCTCAGCTTGGCGACGACCCGGCAAGAGCCCGATTTCGTTTGTGCGCAGGCGAAGCGCTGGCTATTGCAGGGCGATGACCTCCACGCTCCTCGTCTTTTTCGGCGCCGGCCTCGGCGGCGTGCTGCGGCACGGCGTCAATCTCGTCTCGCCGCGCTGGTTCGGCACCGGCTTTCCCGGCGGCACGATGCTGATCAACATTCTCGGCTCGGCGCTGATGGGCGTGATCGCGGGCTGGCTCGCCTTCAGGACGCAGGCCGGCTGGTCGCAGCATGCCAGGCTGTTCCTGACGACCGGCATCCTCGGCGGCTTCACCACCTTTTCGGCCTTCTCGCTGGACGCCGTGCTGCTCTGGGAGCGTGGCGAGACCGGGCTCGCGGCGGCCTATGTGCTCGGCTCCGTCATCCTCTCGCTGGCGGCGCTGCTCGCCGGCCTCGCACTCGTCCGGAGCCTGTCATGAGAAGCGGTGGCAAGGGGACGGGCGGCAAGGGAGCAGGCGGCAAGGGCTTCGGCGACAAGGCCGCGGGAGCCGGCCCCCGGCGTGGCGGCCGTCCGCCGGCCGCGGGTGCGCCCCGCGGG
>NZ_JAUXYO010000100.1 GCF_030694325.1 Allobosea sp.
GCCGCGGCGCCCATCGGCTCATGGGGTCGAGAGGTCCCTTTTGGAAAGAGCGCGTGAAGACCAGGATCGGCGCGACGCCACTTCAGGTCAAAATCTTACCGGTGCAGCGCCGCAACCCGCTGTGCGCCGGCCCACGCATTATGACCCCACGGTTGCCTTGAGCACAGAGCGCGAGATTCACGCGAATGAGACCAGGTCAGAACCGGCGCATGCGCGGCCGTAACAACAACAATAACAACAGCAATAACAACGGTAACCGGAAGGCGCCCAATCCGCTGCAGCGGAGCTATGAGTCGAACGGGCCGGACGTCAAGGTTCGCGGCACCGCTCAGCACGTCGCGGAAAAGTATCTGCAGCTGGCGCGAGACGCTCAGTCATCGGGCGATCCGGTTTCGGCGGAGAACTATTTCCAGCACGCCGAACATTATTATCGCATCCTGCTCGCAGCCCAGGAGCAGATGGCCCAGCAGTTCGGCCACAGCTTCCCGCCCAATCGCGCCTTCAACGAGGATGCCGATGACGGAGAGGAAGAGGGCGACGAGGACGGCCAGGGCATGCAGCCGGGAGGGCCCCAGCCCGACGGCCGCAACGTCCAGGGCGGCGCTGTGAACGGCAACGGCTATAACGGCAATGGCGGTGCGCGGCAGGATGGCGAAGGCCAGGACGGCCAGCGCTTCGATCGTCCGCCCCGCAACAACGATCGCCAGCCGAACGACCGCTTCGGCAACGATCGGCAGGGCAATGATCGCAACGGCAACCGCCGCTTCGACCGAAACGACCGGCCCGAGCGCAATGACAGGCCCGCCCGCGATGGCGAGCGGCGCTTCGACCGACCGGAAGGCGGCCAGCCCGTGCAGGGCGGCTATGCGCCGCGTCCCGACGCGCCGCGGTCCGACATTCCTGTGGGTGGCGATCAGCCCGAACTGGCGCCGCAGCCCGTGCAGGGCGAGCGCCGCTTCGACCGTCCCGAGCGCGGACCGCGGCCGGAGCGCCGCCCCCGTCGCGAGCGCGAGGCTGATCTCGACACAGACCAGCCCGGCGATGTCGCCGCTGCGCTGCCATCCTTCCTGACGACGCCGGTCCGCGTGCCGTCGGCCGAGCCGGCTCCCGCCGCCATCGATCCGGTCGCCGCCGAGGGCGGCGATGGCGCTCCAGCCGAGGGCGCCGTGAAGCGGCCGCGCCGCCGCCGTTCGCCCCGCGAGGTCATGGATGCGCTGGGGTCCGAGACGGATGGCTCGCCCGAGTGAGCCAAGCCTGCGACTGAACAAGAAGGGGCTCGCAGGGGCCCCTTTTTCGTTCCGGGAAGGATGGGGCTGCCTGCGTCAGGCGATTCCGAGCGGGGCGGGCCTGTCGACGAGGTCGAAGCGCTCGCCCTCGGCCACCCGGCCGCCTGTCGTGATCTGGCAGTAGATCCCGCAGTCGACATGCCCGAAGGCGGTCATCAGTGCCTTTGGCAGTTGCAGGTCGCGCGCGCCGGTCTGCGGATCGACATTCGTGGCCGCACAGCGCTCGATCCGCTTGATGACCTGCAGCTTCACGCCGGATGCGGTGGTCAGCTCGCGCCCGACGAGATCAAGCTCGCGCCAGGGTCCCAGCCCCTCGACCATGACGTTGCCGCGGAACCGCAGCGGATCGACGGCCGAGCCGATGCGCTTCTCCAGGTCGGCCACGCTGGCGAGGTTGATCAGCGAAACGAAGCCCGAGCGCGAATCGGTGAAGCGGTAGCCCGCCGGCGCTCGCAGCAATCGCGGCTGGCCGCGCAGCGCCTCCGGCATGAACGTCTCGAAGAACGCACTGATGGAGCCTTGCCCCGCGGGTGTCGCCGTGTCCGCCCGCAGCACCTCCTGGCCGTCCCGGGCGATGACGAGCTCGCCGCTGGGGTCGTCATAGCGGGTGCGCAGCGTCGCCAGCGCCTCGTGCCGCATCAGCATCAGATATTTGATCTTGGGCTGATGGACAGGCTCGGCCGGGTCGAAGCCCGACGGCCCATTCTCGATCGCAAACAGCCGGTCGCCGGGAAAATAGGCGTTCGCTTCCAGTTGCGCCGAGGTCAGGCGTTCGGGCGACAGACCCTTGACGGGATAGCGGTAGAGCGAGGCGATGCGCATGGGGAGGGACCTGAAGCAAGGCGGGCCGCGAGATTAGCGCGACCTCCGCGCGGAGAGCGATGAATTCCTGGCATGGCAGCGATCAGTCCCGCGAAATGCGGGTCCGGACCGCCTCCTCCTCGACCTCGGGCAGTTCCGCCACCGAGCGCTGGCAGCCCCAGCCGGCGAGCACGGCATCCGTCTCCTCGACCACGAAGAAGCGTGCCGCCTCGCGTTCATAGCCATCGGCCAGCAACTGCTCGTAGTCGGTGTGGACGTGGCGGACATGGCTCCCCAGCGCGAGCCAGAGCGCAGTCGCAGGCGGCAGATCCTTCATATGTCGCCGCTCGGCCAGTTCCACCACGGCCTGCGCGTCGGCGAGCGGAATGCCCGGCGCCAGAGCCCGGAGCGCCTTGCGGATCGATTGCTGGCGCTGCGTTCCTGCCATGCCGAGAAAGTGGTCTCACGATCTGACGCTCGTCAATGCTTTGCGTGGCGCCGCCACTTACGTTGCGCGGATGCCACACCTATCTCTGTGTTCGAAGGGCGGCCCCGACGGGAGCCCCATCTTGAGGAAAGGCAACCGGATCACGCTGCCACGGGGCGTGCCGGTGGGCGGAGTGAAGCTATGAACATCGAAAAATATACGGATCGGGCGAAAGGTTTCCTGCAGGCCGCGCAGACCATCGCGCTGCGCGAGGGCCATCAGCAGTTCGCGCCTGAGCATCTGCTCAAGGCGCTGCTGGACGACAATGAGGGCATGGCCGCCGGGCTGATCGACCGCTCGGGTGGTAACGCCAAGCTCGCGCTCCAGCTCACCGATGCCGCACTCGCGCGCCTCCCGAAGGTGAGCGGCGCTGGCGCCGGCGGGCTCAGCCTGACGCAGGGCCTGGCGCGTGTCTTCGACACCGCCGAGAAGGCGGCCGAGAAGGCGGGCGATTCGTTCGTGACCGTCGAACGGCTCCTGCTCGCTCTGGCGATCGAAAAGGACAGCGAGGCCGGCAAGGCGCTCAGCAAGGCCGGTGTCACGCCGCAGGCGCTCAATGCCGCCGTCGAGGCGATCCGCAAGGGCCGCACCGCCGACTCCGCCAGCGCCGAGCAGAGCTACGACGCCTTGAAGAAATATGCGCGCGACCTCACGGCCGCCGCCCGCGAGGGCAAGCTCGATCCGGTCATCGGCCGCGACGAGGAGATCCGCCGCACGATCCAGGTTCTCTCGCGCCGCACCAAGAACAATCCTGTGCTGATCGGCGAGCCAGGCGTCGGCAAGACCGCCATCGCCGAGGGGCTGGCGCTGCGCATCGTCAATGGCGACGTGCCCGAGGGCCTCAAGGACAAGGACCTGCTCTCGCTCGACATGGGCTCCCTGATCGCCGGCGCGAAGTACCGCGGCGAGTTCGAGGAGCGGCTGAAGGCCGTGCTGAACGAGGTTTCGGCGGCCGAAGGCGGCATCATCCTCTTCATCGACGAGATGCACACGCTTGTCGGCGCCGGCAAGAGCGACGGGGCGATGGACGCCTCGAACCTGCTCAAGCCCGCTCTGGCGCGCGGCGACCTGCACTGCATCGGCGCCACCACGCTCGACGAGTACCGCAATTATGTCGAGAAGGACGCAGCCCTGGCGCGGCGCTTCCAGCCCGTCTTCGTCGACGAGCCCTCGGTCGAGGACACTGTCTCGATCCTGCGCGGGCTGAAGGAGAAATACGAGCAGCACCACCGTGTCCGCATCACGGATTCGGCGCTGGTCTCGGCCGCGACGCTATCGAACCGCTACATCACCGACCGCTTCCTGCCCGACAAGGCGATCGACCTCGTCGACGAGGCCTCGGCGCGGCTGCGCATGCAGGTCGATTCCAAGCCCGAGGAACTGGACTCGATCGACCGCGAGATCGTGCGCCTCAAGATTGAGCAGGAGGCGCTCAAGAAGGAGAGCGACTCCGGCTCGAAGGAGCGGCTGAAGCGGCTCGAATCCGAGCTCGCCGATCTTGAGTCGCGCTCGGCCACGATCACGGCGAAGTGGAAGGCCGAGAAGGACAAGCTCGGCGCCGCCGCCGAGCTGAAGACCAAGCTCGAAAACGCCCGCAACGAATTGGCGCAGGCCCAGCGCAAGGGCGAGTACCAGCGCGCCGGCGAACTCGCCTATGGCGAGATTCCGCAGCTCGAGAAGACGCTGGCCGAGATCGAGGCCATCGGCGACAATTCGGGCATGGTCGAAGAGGCCGTGACCGCCGACCATGTCGCGCAGGTCGTCAGCCGCTGGACCGGCGTGCCGGTGGACCGGATGCTGGAGGGCGAGAAGGACAAGCTCCTGCGCATGGAGCAGGTTCTGGCCGCGCGCGTCGTCGGTCAGCGCGAAGCGGTCGAGGCCGTCTCGACGGCCGTGCGTCGCGCCCGGGCCGGTCTGCAGGACCCCAACCGCCCGAGCGGCTCCTGCATGTTCCTGGGGCCGACCGGCGTCGGCAAGACCGAACTGACCAAGGCGCTGGCCTCGTTCCTGTTCGACGACGACACCGCGATGGTGCGCCTCGACATGTCCGAATACATGGAGAAGCACTCCGTCGCCCGGCTGATCGGCGCACCTCCCGGCTATGTCGGCTATGAGGAGGGCGGGGCGCTCACCGAAGCCGTGCGCCGCCGGCCCTATCAGGTCGTGCTCTTCGACGAGGTCGAGAAGGCGCATCCCGACGTGTTCAACGTCCTGCTGCAGGTCCTCGACGACGGCCGCCTCACCGACGGCCAGGGCCGCACGGTCGACTTCCGCAACGTGCTGATCATCATGACCTCGAATCTCGGTTCGGAGTATCTGGTGAACCAGCCCGAGGGGCAGGATTCCGAGGCCGTCCGCGACGAGGTGATGGGCGTGGTCAGGCAGGCCTTCCGGCCGGAGTTCCTGAACCGCATCGACGACATCATCCTGTTCCACCGGCTGCGCCGGGAGGACATGGGCGCGATCGTCGATATCCAGATGGCCCGCCTCGCCAAGCTCCTGACCGACCGCAAGATCGTGCTGGAGCTGTCGAAAGAGGCGCGCCAGTGGCTCGCCGACAAGGGCTACGACCCGGCCTATGGCGCGCGCCCGCTCAAGCGCGTCATCCAGAAGTCGGTCCAGGACCCGCTGGCCGAGATGCTGCTTGCCGGCAAGGTCCATGACGGCGAGACGGTGCCGGTCACGGTCGGCCCCGCCAGCCTGATGCTGGGCGATGTTGCGGCCGTGAAGGAAAAGCGGCCGGTGGGCGTGCCGCTGAACTGAACTCTTTTCCCTTCTCCCCTCGGGGGAGAAGGTGTCTGCGCAGCAGACGGATGAGGGAAGGGTCGCGCAAGCGGCCCTTTCTTGTTTCCGGTCGAGGCATCCCTCATCCGTCAGCGCTGCGCGCTGCCACCTTCTCCCCCGAGGGGAGAAGGATCACCCCGCTTCAGCAAAAACACCGCCTGTGCGCCAAAGAGGTTCCAGAACCACCAGGGCGCACTGACGCCGACGCGGCCGCCCGCCGCGTCGAGCGCCACCGCGCGCTCCTTTTCCGCGCCGATCGTGTCGCATAGCGTCACGAAATCGCGGATCGTGCAGAAATGGATGTTGGGCGTGTCCCACCACGCATAGGGCAGCGAATCCGTCACCGGCATGCGGCCCAGGAAAAAGACCTGACTGCGCATTTTCCAATGCCCGAAATTCGGGAAGGAGATGATCGCGCGCCGGCCGATCCGCAGCATCTGCTCCAGCACGAAGCGCGGGTTGCGCGTCGCCTGGATCGTCTGGGACAGGATGACGTAGTCGAAGGCGTCGTCTGGGTATTCGGTGAGGTCCGTGTCCGCGTCGCCCTGGATCACCGAGAGCCCGCGCGCCACGCATCCGGCCACGCCCTCGCGCGACAATTCGATGCCGCGCGCATCGACATTGCGGGTTTCGGCGAGCAGCGCCAGCAATTGCCCGTCGCCGCAGCCGACATCGAGCACGCGCGAGCCGGGCGTCACCATCTCGGCGACGAGCTTGAGGTCGATGCGGTTGGTGTGGGTGTCCATCGTCGTCAAGAGGATCTCCACCTGTCATTCCGGGGCTTCGCGCAGCGAAGAACCCGGAACCCACGACTGGCCTCCGAAGGGAAAGACACCTGCCCGACAGGGCTCACCCGGTCGTGGGTTCCGGGTTCGGCCCTCCGGGCCGCCCCGGAATGACAGGGTAGGGCGCTCATCTCAAATCCCCCTGGCCCGCGCTGCCGCGCCGAGGAAGCCGCGCGTCGTGGCGAACAGGTTGGGCTCCTCGAGGAGGAAGGCGTCGTGGCCCTTGTCGCTCTCGAGCTCGACGAAGGACACAGACGCGCCCGCCGCGTTGAGCGCATGCACGATCGCGCGGGAATCGGCGGTCGGGAACAGCCAGTCGGAGGTGAAGGACGCCACGCAGAAGCGCGTCTTCGTGCCCGCAAAAGCCTTGGCCAGCACGCCGTCATGGTCGGCGGCGAGGTCGAAATAATCCATCGCCCGCGTCACGTAGAGATAGGAATTGGCGTCGAACCGCTCGACGAAGGACAGCCCCTGGTAGCGCAGATAGCTCTCGACCTGGAAATCCGCGTCGAAAGAGAAGGTCGGCGCCTCCCGGTCCTGCAGCTTGCGGCCGAATTTGCGGTGCAGCGCGGGCTCCGAGAGATAGGTGATGTGCGCCCCCATGCGCGCCACCGAAAGCCCCTTGGAGGGGCGCGTGCCCTCCTCGAGATAGCGCCCGGCCCGCCAGTCGGGGTCGGCCATCACGGCCTGGCGGCCGACCTCGTGGAAGGCGATGTTCTGGGCGGAATGCTTGGCGGCGGTGGCCAGCGGCAGCGCGGCGAAGACGCGCTCTGGATAGCTCGCCGCCCATTGCAGCACCTGCATGCCGCCCATCGAGCCCCCGGCGACGCAGAACAGCGTTTCGATGCCGAGACTGTCGACGAGATGCCCCTGCGCCCGCACCATGTCGCGGATCGTCACCATCGGGAAGCCGAGCCCCCAGGGCTGGCCGGTCTCCGGGTTGGTCGAGGCCGGGCCGGTCGTGCCGGTGCAGCCGCCGACGACATTGGCGCAGATCACGAAGAAGCGGTCGGTGTCTACAGGCTTGCCGGGGCCGACCATGGCGGTCCACCAGCCGCCTTTGCCGGTGATCGGATTGCGGCTCGCCACATGCTGGTCGCCGGTGAGGGCATGGCAGACCAGGATGGCGTTCGACCGCGACACGTTCAAAGTGCCGTAAGTCTGGTAGGCGATCTGCCAATGGCCGAGGCTGACGCCGCAATCCATCCGCAACGGCGTATCGGGGGCAAAGCGCGCCACCGCGCTCGTCGGCTCGTTCGCTTCCTTCAGGGGGTCGGCCAGGTTCGCGGAAAAGTCGCTCATTCTTGTCCGTTTCGACGCGATAATCTGTCTTGCCGGTCAGCTCGTTCGGAAGATCGAACTCTAGCGATGCCGCGACAAGGCCTGTCTGTCAACGCGGCGATGCGTTTGGTCGCTTTGCCAAGGCGAGGTGGGAGCGCTAAGAGCTTCGATCAACTCCTCAGCCCTCATCCTGAGGAGCAGCCTACAGGCTGCGTCTCGAAGGATGCTCCAGAGCGTGCTGGACCATCCTTCGAGACGCCGCTGCGCGGCTCCTCAGGATGAGGGCTGTTCCTCGCATCGCGCTGCCGTCATGACCGAAGCTGCTCCGACCACCCTTGCCGATCTGCGTGCGGAGATCGACCGCATCGATGCGGAGATGCATGCGCTGCTGATGGAGCGCTCCTCGATCATCGAGACGCTGATTTCGGTCAAGAAGACGCAAGTCTCCGGCTCCGCCTTCCGGCCCGGTCGCGAGGCCGACATGATGAAACGCCTGGCGCTGCGCCATAAGGGGCTGCTGCCGCTCGATACGATCGAGGGCATCTGGCGCATCATCATCGCCACCTTCACCTATGTGCAGGCGAACTACGCCGTCCATGCCGACGTCTCGGGTGGCGATGCGGCGATGCGCGATTCCGCCCGCTTCCATTTCGGCTTCACCGTGCCCTTCGTCACCCATGCGGATGCGCGCGCCGTCATCCGCGCGGTGGCGGATTCGGCCGGCGATCTCGGCATCTTCCGCATGGACCAGGGCGCCAGCGCCGGGATCTGGTGGCGCGATCTCGTCGGCGCCGACGCGCCCAAGATCATCGCGCGCCTGCCCTTCATCGAGCGGCCGAACCATCCGGCCGGAACGCCGGTCTACTGCGTCGCCAAGCCGCTGGCCGATGCCGCCATGCGCGAGATCGTGCTCTACGCCGCCCGCGTCGAGCGCTGGTCCGAGACGCTGCGGGCCGGGCTCGCCCAGCACCTCGCCGAGGTCTCGGCCTCGGCCGCCGACGGCTCGCATCTCTCGCTGCTGGTGGCGGCCTCGGGCGAGGTCGATCAGGCGACGATCCGCGCCTCGCTGGAGCCTGCCGGCCTCAGCGACTTCGCCGAAATCGGCAGCCACGCCGCCCGCTTCGCCTTCAAGCCCGTCCGTTCGTGAACCCGATTATGTCTCTCGCCTGATCCACCACCGTCATCCCGGACGAAGCGAAGCGGAGCTCCGGGATCCATCGTAGAGTGCGGTGCCCTCCGATGGATTCCGGGTCTCCCTTCGGTCGCCCGGAATGACGGAGAGGGTCGTCAACGCCGAAAGCCAAGACCATGTCCGCAGCCACCCGACCCATGCCCCGCCCCGGCGTCCTCGACATCGAGGCCTATGTCCCCGGCAAATCGGCCGCTCCGGCCGGCGTGAAGCTGCACAAGCTCTCCTCGAACGAGACGCCGCTGGGCCCCAGCCCCAAGGCCGTCGAGGCCTATGGCAAGATCGCCGCCAAGCTCGAGCTCTATCCGGACGGCTCCTCGACCAAGCTGCGCGAGGCGATCGCCGCCCGCTACGGGCTCGACGCCGGCCGCATCCTCTGCGGCACCGGCTCGGACGAACTGCTCCAGCTCATCACCAAGGCCTATCTCGGCGATGGCGACGAGGGCGTCTTCACCCAGCACGGCTTCCTCGTCTACCGCATCGCGATCCTGGCGGCCGGCGGCAAGCCTGTCGTGGTCGACGAGACGAACCTCACCGCCGATGTCGACGCCATCCTCGCGGCGGTGACGCCGCGCACGAAGATCGTCTTCCTCGCCAACCCCAACAACCCGACCGGGACCTATCTGCCCTTCGACGAGGTCAAGCGCCTCCATGCCGGGCTGCCCTCGCATGTGCTGCTGGTGCTGGACGCGGCCTATGCCGAATATGTCCGCCGCAACGACTATGCCTCGGGTCTCGAACTGGTCGCCGAGAGCGAGAACGTCGTGATGACGCGCACCTTCTCGAAGATCTACGGCCTCGCCAATCTGCGCATCGGCTGGATGTATGGCCCGGCCCACATCATCGACGCGCTGGAGCGCATCCGCGGCCCGTTCAACGTCAACGGCGCGGCGATCGAGGCCGGCGCGGCCGCCATCGCCGACGAGGCCCATGTCGCCGCCGCGTTCGAGCACAACGACACATGGCTGGCCTGGACCACCGCCGAGCTGGAGAAGCTCGGCCTGACGGTCACGCCTTCGGTCGGCAACTTCGTGCTGGTCCATTTCCCCGCGACGCCGGGCCGCACGGCGAAGGAGGCCGACGCCTTCCTGACGCAGCGCGGCCTGATCCTGCGCGGGGTCGGCGCCTATGGCCTGCCGGGCGCGCTGCGCATGACCATCGGCACGCAGGAGCAGAACCGGCTCGTCGTCGCCGCGCTCAGTGAATTCCTGGCGGCGTGATGGCGCCGTCCCAGGACAGCTTCGCGCCGCGGCGCGACGCCCCGCTCTTCAGGCGGCTCGCGATCATCGGCATCGGGCTGATCGGCTCCTCGATCGCCCATGCCGCCAAGGCGCTGAACCTCGCCGGCCGCGTCGTACTCTACGATCGTGAACCGGAGGTCCGGCAGCGGGCCCGCGAACTCGGCCTCGGCCACGAGATCGCCGACACGGCCGCCGCTGCCGTGGCGGACGCCGACCACATCATCCTCTGCGTGCCCGTCGGCGCCTGCGGGCCGGTCGCGGCCGAGATCGCCTCTGCGCTCAAGCCGGGCGCGATCCTCTCCGATGTCGGCTCGGTCAAGAAATCCGTGGTCGATGCGGTGATGCCGCATCTGCCGGAAGGCGTGCATTTCGTCCCGGCCCATCCCGTTGCGGGCACGGAGAATTCCGGCCCCGATGCCGGCTTCTCCAGCCTCTTCCTCAACCGCTGGTGCATCCTGACCCCGGCGGAGGACGCCGATCCGGCCGCCATCGCCTCCACCCGCCAGTTCTGGGAGGGCATGGGCGCGATCGTCGAGGTGATGACGGCGAGCCATCATGACCTCGTGCTGGCCGTCACCAGCCATCTGCCGCATCTGATCGCCTACAACATCGTCGGCACGGCGGAGGACCTGGCGGCGGTGACGCAGTCGGAGGTGATCAAGTTCTCAGCCGGCGGCTTCCGCGACTTCACCCGCATCGCGGCCTCCGACCCGACGATGTGGCGCGACGTCTTCCTGCATAACAAGGATGCGGTGCTGGAGATGCTGGGCCGCTTCAGCGAGGATCTGGCGGTGCTGACCCGCGCCATCCGCTTCGGCGACGGCGACACGCTGCACAAGCACTTCACCCGCACCCGCGCCATCCGCCGCGGCATCGTCGCGCTCGGCCAGGAGAAGCCGGAGACGGAAAAGCTGCGCAAGGACTGACGACCACGCCGGATTTTCCGGCCGAGCCCCGTGCCGTTGCCTTGCCAAGAATCGACCGGGCTGGTAGAGGCTCCCGCGTCGCCGCTTTAGCTCAGCTGGTAGAGCACCTCATTCGTAATGAGGGGGTCGGGGGTTCGAATCCCTCAAGCGGCACCACTCCGACATTCTGCTGCGTCCGCAACCGCCCCAAAAGGGCGGTTTTTTTGATGGTTTCGGCGGCTTTTGGCTTCGTTGCTGGCCGACGACGTTCATCGACAGCCCCTCGATTGTTGGCCTAGAGCGTGCTGAGTTTTCTCGGAACCACCGCCGTCATCCCGGGCTTGCCCCGGGATCCATCGGAGGGCTCCAGAGCCTTATGATGGATTTTGGATCGGCGCGGCTGCGCCGCTTGTCCGGAATGACGGACTGTTTCCGAGTGAAATCAGCATGCTCTAGGGACTGGCCAACGATGCGCTGGCCGATCGGCTGATTTCCGAGATCACGGCGGCTGAGGTTTTGGCCGTGCTTCGAAAAGCAGAAGGCCAAGGCCGCTTGGAGACGGCCAAGCGCCTGCGTGCGGTGATCGGCGACGTTTTCCGCTATGCCATCGCCACGGCGCGGGCCGTCAACGATCCGACCTTCGCCCATCGCGCCGCGACCACCTTGCCTGTGGTAAAGCATCGCGCCGCGATCACGGATCCGATCCAGCTTGGCGGCTTGATGCGCGCGATCGACGGCTTCCATGGACAGCCCTCAACCAATGCGGCGCTGCGCCTGATGCCCGGCATAGCGCGCCCGAGCGCGGCCTCCATGGTCTGGGCCGCAGACAGGCCGGGCCATCCGAGCGAGGCCGCGATCAGAAGGCCAAGCAGTGTGGCCTTTCCCGTGTTGTTCTTATTCGCGCATCGCAATGTAAAACTTACCTTTGAAAGGTATGTATTCTTTACTACGCAATTCAATGAAATATTGGACCATGGTTAACGCGCTTTTAATCAACCTGCGGATGTCTCTCGCCTCTCAAATGCCGGAAGACCCATCCGATCGCCGATGATCCCTCGGTTGGATCTCGGTTTACCTCTCCCGGAAAACGCGATGCGCGTGGTCAAGGACGGGTTTGATCAGGTAGGACATCGCCGTTCTGTCCTCGGTCGTGATCAGAACCTCGACAGGCATGCCTGGCACGAGCGTCTTGCCTTCGAGGGCCGAGGCTTCGTCGCGCGAGATTTCGATGTCCGCGCTGTAGAACTGCGCGCCGGTCTGCGGATCCTTGGTCGTAGCAGGCGAGACGTGGCGGACGCGTCCGGGGATTTCGGGCGTGGTGTTGCGGGCGAAGGCTGCAAAGCGCAGGCGTGCGGTCTGACCTTCGCGGACCTGGTCGATGTCGGCCGGCGCGATTTTGACCTCGACCAGGAGCTTTGCGGTGCGCGGCACGATCGTGGCCAGCCGCGCGGCCGGCGTGATCACGCCGCCGACGGTGAATACGCTGAGCTCGTTCACGGTGCCGGCCACCGGCGACCGGATCACCGAGCGCGCCAGCCGGTCCTCCGAGGCGAACCGGCGGTCGGACAGCTCGGCGACC
>NZ_JAUXYO010000102.1 GCF_030694325.1 Allobosea sp.
GGCTCCGCCGGCTCGGGCTCCCGGCGCGGCGCGGGGCGCGGAAGCGTTCCGAACAAGGCGAGCCCGAGCGCCAGCGCGACGCCGACCCCGCCGCCGGCAAAGCCCCCGAGCAGCGCGAGCGTGCGCCGGCTGATCCCGCTCTTCTCCAGCGGCGGCATCGCCGCGCTGATGACGCGGGCATTGGTCGTGTCGATGCCGGCGAGCTCGCCGGTCTCGCGCGCACGGCGCAGGAAGGCGTCGTAGACGACGCGCGAGGATTCGACTTCGCGCTCCAGTTCGCGCAGTTCGACGGAGGCGCGGCCGGCCGCATATTGCGTCGCCGTCAGCCGCTCGACGCGCAGCGAGAGCTGGCGTTCCGCCTCGATCGCCCGGTCGAGCTCGACCTTGGCCGAACGCGCGATGCGCGACAATTCGTCGGCGATCTGCCGGCGGGCGTCGCGGGTCTGCGCCTGCACGGCAGCGAGCGCCGGGTGACGGGCGCCGAGCGAGGCCAGCAGGTCGGCCTCGCGGGCCAGGGTGGCGCCGAGCTGAGCGCGCAGGGCCGTCATGGTCTGGGAGGCGACAGCCTCGGGTATCGCGCCGGCCTCGATGCCGGCGGCGCGCGCGGCGATGATCTGGTCGTATTTGGCGCGCGCTTCGGTCAGCCGGGTGCGGGCCGCGACGAGCTGGGTGTTGTTGAGGGTGAGCTGCTCGTCCGTCATCGAGCGGCCGGCGCCGACGCCGACGATGTTGTTGGCCTCCTTGTAACGCTCGGTCTTGTCCTCGGCGATGCGCAGGCGGTTGCGCAATTCCTCGAGACGCGCAGTCAGGGCTGTGGTCGCGCGCTGGGCGGCCTCGGCGCGCACGGTCGCCTGGTTTTCCAGATAGGTCTCGGCGAGCGCATTGGCGATGCGGGCCGCCTTGTCGGCCTCGCTGGCGGTGACCGAGATGTCGATGACGAATGTCCGCTCGCCGCGCCGGACGCTGACATTCCTGTCGAGGACCGCCAGCGCATAGACGAGCCCGTCCCGGGACGGAGCCCCGCTCCCGGGCAGCCACCCCCACAACAGCCGCGACAGGCCCGATCGCGGAGCCTCGCCGCCGAATTCCGGGTCCTTGTCCAGGCCGAGGCTCATCACCACCGGTGTCTTGATGCTGTCGGAGGCGATGATGCGGGCCTGGCTCTCGAGGTAGCTGGTGATCGAGGTCGGGTCGCCGCCGGTGACGTTGGGCGAGACTTCGTTCTGCAGCACGCGCAGATCGCGCGGATCGATGAAGAGCTGCGCGGTGGAAACATATTTCGGCGGAACCATCAGGCTCGCCAGCGCCGCCAGCACGGCGCCGACGACCGCGGCCAGCACGATCATACCCTTGCGCGCCCAGAGCGTGCGGACGAGCCAGACGGGATCCGTCAGACGGGCGACGATCTCCGGCGCGGCGGCAGGCACGGCGCGGCGGCGTTCGCGGGGTTCCTGCCCCGGCTCCGGCTCGCTGACGACGCTCTCGGTGGTGAACATGCCGCTACGCTTCACTCTTCAGGTCCTCGCCCGCGGATCGCGGGCCCGGGCCGCCGCCCCAAGACGATCTGTCCCGCGCGAATGCACACCGCATCGGGCCGGCAATGTGTCGGTCCGGTTCAAGCTGTCGCATGGGTCAGGACAGTTCCGTTTCGTTTAGGGTCGCTCAACGCCTCTCGGCTAGAACCTCTGGGACAGGCGGTCCAAGGCAGGCACATGCCGGGCCAGACGACCCGAAAGAGACGGCTGCGTCGCGAAACGGACCCCATGCTGCCAGACCGCGCCGCCATCCTCGCCTACCTCACCATCCTGAGCGGCTCCGCCGGCAGGCTCGTCATCTCCCTTGTCTACTTCCTCATCGTTGCCAATACGTTGACCCTCGGCGATTTCGGCCTGTTCGCGACGGCCTCCGCGACGGGGCTGATCCTGTCGCGGCTGCTCGCTTTCGGCTTCGTCTCGCCGCTCTATCGGGTGGCGACCGTCAAGCCGCGGCTTCTCGGGGCCTATCTCGCCGGTTTCGCCGGCCTTTCCCTCGCCTCGCTGCCGCTCATCCTGCTCGCCGCGGCGCTGGTCTACGCGTTGCTGTTCTCCGGAAAGCTGGCGGTCCTGCCCTTCGCGCTGATCCTGCTGGCGGAGATCCTGTGCTGGCGGCTCGTCGAGGTCGTCGCCATCGTCAACAACGGGCTGCGGCGCTTCCGCCAGTCCGCCCTGCTCGTCATCATCGGCTCGGCGCTGCGCACGCTGGCGGCCCTGCTTTTCGTCGGCCTCGGGCACCGCAGCCTAGAGATCTGGGCCTTTGCCTATCTCGCCGCGACGATGGCGGCGATGGTCGTGGCGCTCGTCTTCTTCCTGCCGAGGACGCGCCTGCGCTTCGCGCAGCGGCTCTATCCCCGCCGGATGGCCGATGCGGTCTATGCCAGCGCGGCGGAAATCGTGTTCTACGCCCAGGCCGAGCTCGACAAGCTGCTGGTGCTGGGGCTCGCCGGCGACCGCTCGGCCGGGCTTTACGTGATCGCGATGCGGGTCATCGACCTCACCGCCATGCCGGTGCGCAGCTTCAACCAGATGCTGGTCCAGAAGATCATGACCGAGCGCGGCCTGGCGGGCGGGCCGCGCCGGCTCGCGCTGATCGAGTTCTGCATCGCAGCGGTCTCTATCGCCGGCCTGGGGGCCGTGATCCTCATGCTGCAGCCTTTCCCGGGGCTGCTCGGCCGCAATGTTTCGGAAGCCGCCTATCTGTTCCTGCCGATGCTGCTGGTGCCGGCCTTCCGCAACCTCGTCGAATACCATGCCGAGTTGCTCTATGCGCGCGAGCGCACCGGATCGCGCATCGCCCTTCTGTGCGCGATCACCGCGCTGAAGGCGGCGCTGCTGTCCTGGGTACTGCTCCGGTTCGCCGCCGATGACGGCTGGGCGGCCTGGCTCAACCTCGTCTTCGGGCTGGTCTACGCCCTGTCCGCCGCCGTGACCTACCGGCTGCTGGCGCAGGGGCCGGCTTCCCCGGCGGCGGCCCTCAGGAAGCGCTGAAAGGCGGCCCGACGGCGCATCGGGCCGGTCCCGGCCGAAGCGGCGGCCGAATTCCGATCGAATTAGCGGTTCCCACGCTTTCGCCTCCTGCTCTAGGGTGCGCCTCCAACGAGTCAGGGGCCGACAATGAACCAGATCGATCTGCAGGGAAGAACCGCCATCGTCACCGGAGGGGCGCAGGGCATCGGCCGCGCCGTGGCGGAGCGCTTCGCCGCCAGCGCCGCCCATGTCGCGATCTGGGATCTCGACGGCGCCCTCGCCACCAGGACGGCCGCCGAGATCGGCGGGACGGCGAGCGGGCTCGGGATCGACGTCACGGATGCGCAGGCGGTGAAGGCCGCAGCCGATTCGCTGGAGGCGAAACAGGGCAGCGTCGACATCCTCGTCACCAGCGCCGGCATCGCGGGCGCCAATCTGAAGACCTGGGAGTATCCGCTCGACGAATGGGCGCGGGTGATGAAGCTCAATGTCGACGGCACGCTGCATTGCTGCCAGGCGGTGATCCCCGGCATGATCAGGCGCAATTACGGGCGGCTCGTGCTGGTCGCCTCGATCGCCGGCAAGGAGGGCAACCCCAACGCCTCGGCCTACTCGGCCTCCAAGGCGGCGGTGATCGCGCTGACCAAGTCGCTGGGCAAGGAGCTCGCGACGCAGGACATCGCGGTCAACTGCATCACCCCCGCCGCCGCCCGCACCCGCATCTTCGACCAGATGACGGAGGAGCATATCGGCTACATGCTCGCCAAGATCCCGCGCGGGCGCTTCCTGCTGCCCGAAGAGGTCGCCTCGATGGTGGCCTTCCTGGCCTCGGCCGAGAACAGCTTCACCACCGGCGCCGTGTTCGACCTGTCGGGTGGCCGGGCGACCTATTAGGACGACATGATGGCCAGCTCGCTTCCCTCCGCCGCCGTCCTCGGCGCGCGCGCCTTCGCCGCGCTCGAGGGCCTGAACCGCTTCACCGACGAACCCGGCAAGCTGACGCGGCTCTATCTCTCGCCCGCGCACCGGCAGGCGGCGGAGTGGACGAAGGGCGCGATGGAGGTCGCGGGGCTCTCCGCCTTCATCGACGCGGCGGGCTCCGTCCAGGGCCGCCGTGAGGGTCCCGTGCCGGGCGGGCCTTGCGTGATCATCGGCTCCCATATCGACACGGTGAAGGATGGCGGGCGCTTCGACGGCAATCTCGGCGTCGTCGCCGGCATTCTGGTGGCGCAGGCCCTGCGCGACGCCGGGATCGCGCTGCCCTTCGCGCTCGAAGTCGTCGCCTTCGGCGACGAAGAAAATGTCCGTTTCCCCACCCATCTGTCCACATCGGCGGCCCTCGCGGGCGCCTACGATCCGGCATGGCTGGAGGCGCGCGACGCGGAGGGCGTGCGGCTGTCCGATGCGCTGCTGGCGTTCGGCGGCAATCCCGGCGGCATCGCCGCGCTCGCGCGCAAGCCCGGCTCGGTGACCGCCTATCTCGAGCTCCATATCGAGCAGGGCCCGGTGCTCGAGGTCGAGAACGAGCCCGTCGGCATCGTCACCGCCATCAACGCGCAGAGACGGGCACGTGTCCTTGTATCCGGCGAAGCCGGCCATGCCGGCACCGTGCCGATGAGCCTTCGCAAGGACGCGCTGACCGCGAGCGCCGAGATGGCGCTGGCGCTGGAGACGATCGCCGCCGCTCATGCGCAGGCCGTCGGCACGGTCGGCGTCTTCCAGGTCAGCCCCGGCGCGGCCAATGTCGTACCCGGCAGGGTCGAGTTCACGGTCGATTTCCGCAGCCCGTCCAATGCCGTGCTGGCGAGCATGGAAGCGGCGATCCGCGATCGTTTCGGCGAGATCGCAGCGCGGCGCGGCGTCGCCGTCGACATCGCCGTCTACACGAACGCGCCGGCGGTGCCGATGGATGGCGGTCTCCAGGAGGCGCTGGCCGCCGGCGTCGCGCGAGCGGGCGGCAATGTCGCCGCGCGACACCTGCCCTCGGGCGCGGCGCATGATGCGATGGCGATGGCGGCGCTCTGCCCTGCCGCCATGCTGTTCGTGCGCAACGAGAAGGGCATCAGCCATTCGCCGCTCGAAAACATGACCGAGGGCGATGCCGGCATCGCCATCCGCGTCATGCTCGAGGCCGTGCTCGAACTGGCAAGGCGCGCCGCCTGATCCTGATCAAGGCCGGGCGCGACACCGCGTGCCATTTCCCCTGACCGGCCTTAAGCCTAGAAAGCGCGCGCCGCAGGAGGCTGGCGATGGACTACGAGACATTCTTCCGCGAGGAACTGGACGGCCTGCGCCGCGAAGGCCGCTACCGCGTCTTCGCCGATCTCGAACGCCGCGCCGGTCGGTTTCCGCGCGCGACCTTCCACGGCGAGGGCGGCCCGCGCGAGATCACGGTCTGGTGCTCCAACGACTATCTCGGCATGGGGCAGCATCCGGACGTGCTGGCGGCCATGCACGAAGCCCTCGATTCATGCGGCGCCGGCGCCGGCGGCACCCGCAACATCGGCGGCACCAACCATTATCATGTCCTGCTGGAGCAGGAACTCGCCGACCTGCACGGCAAGGAAGCGGCGCTCCTGTTCAACTCCGGCTACATGTCCAACTGGGCGTCGCTCGGCACGCTGGCGTCGCGCCTGCCGGGCTGCGTCGTGCTGACGGACGCGCTCAACCACGCCTCGATGATCGAGGGCATCCGCCATTCGCGGGCCGAGCGGCACATCTTCGCCCATAACGACCCCGACGACCTGCGCCGCAAGCTGGCCGCGCTCGATCCCGCCCGGCCCAAGCTGATCGCCTTCGAATCGGTCTATTCGATGGATGGCGACATCGCGCCGATCGAGACCTTCTGCGACATCGCCGAGGAATTCGGCGCCATGACCTATATCGACGAGGTCCATGCGGTCGGCCTCTATGGTCCGCGCGGCGGCGGCGTCAGCGAGCGCGACGGCCTCAGCCACCGGCTCGACGTGATCGAGGGCACGCTCGCCAAGGCCTTCGGCGTGATGGGCGGCTATATCGCGGGCTCGGCGGCGCTGTGCGACTATGTCCGCAGCTTCGCCTCGGGCTTCATCTTCTCCAGCTCGCTGCCGCCGCCGGTCGCGGCCGGCGCGCTCGCCGCGATCCGCCATCTCAAGGGCAGCACCGCCGAGCGCGAGCGCCATCAGGACCGTGTCGCCACGCTGCGCCGGCGCCTCGACGCCGCCGGGCTGCCGCATCTGCGCAACCCCAGCCACATCGTCCCCGTGATGGTCGGCGACCCGGTGCTGTGCAAGGCGGTCAGCGACGAGCTGCTCGAGCGCTTCGAGATCTATGTCCAGCCGATCAACTACCCGACCGTGCCGCGCGGCACCGAGCGCCTGCGGATCACGCCCTCGCCGCTCCATTCCGATGCCGATATCGACCATCTCGTCGCCGCGCTGAGCGCGATCTGGGGTCGGGTGGGGCTCAAGCGGGCGGCGTGATCGCGTCGCAGTTTGCGTCGATCGCATACCCTCAGCCCTCATCCTGAGGAGCCGCGAGGCGGCGTCTCGAAGGATGCTTCGCAGGTTCCGGAGCAAGCTGAAGCATCCTTTGAGACGGCCCTGCGGGCCTCCTCAGGATGAGGGCTGAGGCTTCGAGCGCCTCGGTCAATCGCGAACATCGCCCTAGCGTTTCACCGGGTCGCTCTTGATACCGGGCTTCAGCCTGAACATGTTGGCGGCTCCTGTTCACCCGAGCCCGGGCCCGAATCGCAATGCCAGAGACCAGCAACGCCCCCCTGATGCACGCGACCACCATTCTGATGGTGCGCAAGAGCGGGCGGGTCGTGATCGGCGGCGACGGGCAGGTCTCGCTCGGCCAGACCATCATGAAGGGGAATGCCCGCAAGGTGCGCCGCCTCGCCAAGGGCGCGGTCATCGCGGGCTTCGCCGGCGCCACGGCCGACGCCTTCACGCTGTTCGAGCGGCTGGAAACCAAGCTGGAGCAATATCCGACGCAGCTCTTGCGCGCCTGCGTCGAGCTCGCCAAGGACTGGCGCACCGACCGCTATCTGCGCCGGCTGGAGGCGATGCTGCTGGTCGCAGACAAGGAGGTCTCGCTGCTGATCTCGGGCACCGGCGACGTTTTGGAGCCGGAGGCCAGCGAGCATGGTTCGGTGATGGCGATCGGCTCGGGCGGCAATTACGCGCTCTCGGCGGCGCGGGCGCTGATCGATGTCGAATCCGATCCGGAGGCGATCGTCCGCAAGGCGATGAAGATCGCCGGGGACATCTGCGTCTACACCAACCATTCGCTCGTCATCGAGACATTGGACGCGCCATGATCGCCGAGCAGGATCTGCAGGCCGCGGTTGCGGAAGGCATCATCGATCAGGCACAGGCGGTGCGCATCGCGCATCTGGCGCGAATGCGGCTGGCCGCACAGGGATCGGCCCCGCCTCGCCTGGGCGACAGCGTCACCGCCGAGGCCGGCCGCGCCGTCGACCCCGACGACGAGCGCTTCCGGCTGATCGGCGGCTTCAACGACGTCTTCGTCGCGATCGGCGTCGGGCTGCTGGCGGGCGCGCTGCTCGGCCTGTCGCGCGTCGTCGGCTTCGGCGACGCCTTCGCAGCGGTGGCGCTCGTCGCGGCCTGGGGACTGAGCGAAATCTTCGCCCGGCGGATGCGGCTCGCACTGCCCTCGATCCTGCTGGCGGCGATGTTCTGCGCGGCGGCCGCGCTGCTGGTCGTGCAGCTGACGGCCGATCGCGGCCTGCCTGCGATTTTCTATGGCGGCTGGGTTCTCGCCGCCGCTGCGTTTGCCGCCGCAGCTTTGCTGCATCACTGGCGCTTTCGCGTGCCCATCGACATGGCGCTCCTGGCCTGCGGCGGGATCGGCCTGTTCCTCGCCCTCGTCTCGGCGCTCGCGCCTGCCCTGGCGCAGGACTATCTCGACTCGATCCTGGCCCTTTGCGGCCTGTCGGTCTTCGCGCTCGCGCTGCGGCTGGACATGCGCGACCCGCATCGGCTGACTCGGCGTTCGGATGCCGCCTTCTGGCTGCATCTGCTGGCGGCGGGGCTGATCGTGCATCCGGTCTTCCAGGGCCTGGTCGGTGCCGCAGGCAGCTTCACCACCGGGACCTCGCTCGTCGTGCTCGGCATCTTCGTCGTGCTCGGCATCATCGCGCTGGTGATCGACCGGCGTGCGCTGCTGGTTTCGGCACTGAGCTATGCCGGCATCGCAGTGGCCTATCTGATCTCGCAGAGTGTCTCGGGCGATCTCAGTCTCCCGCTGGCCCTGCTTGGCCTCGCCATTCTGGTACTCTCGCTCTCTGCCGGCTGGCGGACGTTGCGCCGGGTCCTGCTGCCGGCGCTGCCGCTCGGCCGCTGGCGCGACCGCTTGCCTCCGGTCGAGCCCGCGTGAGTACGCCACCCTCTGACGACGTCGCCTTCCTCCCGGTCGAACCCCACGACCTGCCGCTGCTGGCTGGCTGGATCGCGCAGCCGCACTGGCAGGAATGGTGGGGCGATCCGGAGACCGAAGTCGGCTACATCCGCGACATGATCGAGGGCCGTGACGACACCTGCTCGCCCTTCCTCATCACGCTCGCCGGGACGCCGGCCGGCTATATACAGGTCTGGCGTGTCGGTCGGCACCAGATCCCCGCATGGACCGCGGGGAACCCCTGGCTGCTTGAGGTCCCGGCTGAGGCCGTCGGCGTCGATCTCTCGCTGGCTGATGCGCGGCGCCTGTCGCAGGGGATCGGATCGGCCGCCTTGCGCCGGTTTGCGGAGAGTCTCGTCGCGCAGGGCCACGAGACGATCCTGATCGACCCCGACCCCGCCAATGCGCGCGCCGTCGCGGCCTATCGCAAGGCCGGCTTCCGGCCCGTTCCCCATCTCGAAGGGCGCACGCCCGGCGTCCTCATCATGCAGTTCCAGCAGGATTCAGACCTGACATGACCTCCTTCTCCCCCCGCGAGATCGTTTCCGAACTCGACCGCTTCATCGTCGGCCAGAACGATGCCAAGCGCGCGGTCGCCATCGCGCTGCGCAACCGCTGGCGTCGGCAGCAGCTCGAAGGGCCGCTGCGCGAGGAGGTCAGCCCTAAGAACATCCTGATGATCGGGCCGACCGGCTGCGGCAAGACCGAGATCGCGCGCCGCCTCGCCAAGCTGGCGAATGCACCCTTCCTCAAGGTCGAGGCGACGAAGTTCACCGAGGTCGGCTATGTCGGCCGCGACGTCGAGTCGATCGTGCGCGACCTCGTCGAGATCGCGATCGCGCTGGTGCGCGAGAACCGGCGCAAGGATGTCCAGGCCAAGGCCCATGTCGCGGCCGAGGAGCGCGTGCTCGATGCGCTGGTCGGCGTCAATGCCAGCCTCGCCACGCGCGATTCCTTTCGCCGGAAGCTGCGCGCCAACGAGCTCGACGACAAGGAGATCGAGGTCGAGATCGCCGCGGGCGCCGGTGCGAGCGCGCCGATGTTCGAGCTTCCGGGCATGCCGGGCGCCTCGATCGGTGCCATCAACCTCTCGGACATGTTCGGCAAGGCCTTCGGCCAGAAGGGCAAGCCCCGGCGCATCCTGGTCAAGGACGCCTATGGGCCGTTGCTGACGGAAGAGAGCGACAAGCTGATCGACCAGGAGGCGATCGTTCAGGCGGCGATCCGCGAGGTCGAGAACAACGGCATCGTCTTCCTCGACGAGATCGACAAGATCTGCGCGCGCGAGGGCAAGAGCGGGGCGGATGTCTCGCGCGAGGGCGTGCAGCGCGATCTGCTGCCGCTGATCGAGGGCACGACGGTGGCGACCAAGCATGGTGCGGTGAAGAGCGACCACATCCTGTTCATCGCGTCGGGCGCCTTCCACGTCTCGCGCCCCTCCGACCTGCTCCCCGAGCTGCAGGGGCGCCTGCCGATCCGCGTCGAGCTTTCGCCGCTCGACGTCGACGACTTCCGGCGCATCCTGACCGAGACCGAGGCCAGCCTGATCAAGCAGACGGTGGCGCTGATGGCCACTGAGGACGTCACGGTCGACTTCACGCCCGACGCGATCGACGCGATCGCGCGCATCGCGGTCGATGTGAATTCCACCGTCGAGAACATCGGCGCGCGGCGACTGCAGACCGTGATCGAGCGGATTCTCGACGACGTCTCCTTCACCGCGCCCGACCGCTCGGGCGAGACGGTGACGATCGACGCCGCCTATGTGCAGTCCCGCATCGGCGACCTCGCCAAGAACGCGGATCTGAGCCGGTTCATCCTGTGACCCGGCCGTGACGGAGCAGCCAGCACAGGCGAACAGCGGACGCCTCGCCCGCGACTCGCTCGTCGTCGGGCTGGCCACCATCCTGTCGCGCCTGCTCGGCTTCGCCCGCGATGTGCTCGTCGCCCGGCTTCTCGGCGCGGGCCCGGTGGCGGATGCCTTCCTGGCAGCGCTGCGCCTGCCGAACCTGGTTCGGCGCGTGCTGGGCGAGGGCGGGCTGAACGCGCCTTTCGTTCCGATCTACCTCGCCATCCGGCAGGAGCAGGGCCAGGCGGCGGCGAGGCGTTTCGCCGGCGAGGCGGCGAGCCATCTCGCGCTCATGCTGCTGGTCGTGGTCGGGCTCGGCGAGCTGTTCGCACCCTGGCTCGTGCTCGCCATCGCGGGCGGCTTCGCCGGGGAGCCGGAGACCCTGGTGCTGGCAGCCTCCTACACCCGGCTGATGCTGCCCTTCCTGCTGCTGACGACGGTCGCGGCGCTGCTGGCGGCGCTGCTCAATGCCGAGCGGCGTTTCGTGATGGCGGCGCTGGCCCCGGCCCTGATGAACGCGCTGCTGATTGCGATCCTGCTCCTGCAGCTTCTGCAGGGCACCGAGCCGGCCCTGGCGGCGCGGTGGCAGGCGCTCGCGGTGAGCGCCACCGGGCTCGCCCATCTCGCGCTGGTGCTGGTTGCGCTGCGGCGGGTGGGCTGGCCGCGGCCGAGCCTGCGCTGGTCGCCCGCCATGAGTCGCCTGATCCGCACTGGCGGCGCGACGCTGCTGGCGGCGTCGAGCGCGCAGCTCGTCCTGCTGGTCGCAACGCAGATCGCCTCGAGCGAGGCGGGGGCGGTCGCGGCGCTCTACTACGCCGACCGGATCTTCCAATTGCCGCTGGGCTTCGTCGGGGTGGCGATGGGGACCGTCGTCTTCTCCGAGATGGCGGAGAGCCCCGCCGGCGACGATGCGCTGCTCGGCCGCGCGCTGGCGCTGGGGCTGGTGCTGGCTCTTCCGGCGGCGGTCGCACTCATCGTGCTGGCGCAGCCGATCGTTTCGATCCTGTTCGAACATGGCCGCTTCGGCGCCGACGATACGGCGCGCACCGCCGCCGCACTCGCGCTTCTGGCGGCGGGGCTGCCCTTCGCCGTCGTGAGCAAGGTTCTGGGCCAGGCCTATTTCGCCCGCCAGCGCCCGCGAACGCCCCTGCTGGTCGGCCTGGCCGCGGTGGCGGTCGCCGCCGCCA
>NZ_JAUXYO010000104.1 GCF_030694325.1 Allobosea sp.
GTCACGAGATGCTCGGGTCTGCGCCCGAGCATGACGGTTCGCCTCAAGCCCGCGCGAACGTCTCGTCGAAGGCGTAGCCCGCGCCGCGCACGGTGCGCAGTGGGTCCTTGGCGTCGCCGGGCGTGATCGCCTTGCGCAAGCGCCCGACATGGACGTCGACCGTGCGCTCGTCGATATAGACGTCGCGGCCCCAGACGGCGTCGAGCAGTTGGGCGCGGGAATAGACGCGGCCCGGCGCCTGCATCAGGAACTCGAGCAGGCGGAACTCGGTCGGCCCCAGATGCAGCTCCTCGCCGGAGCGGCGCACGCGCCGCGTCGTGCGGTCGAGTTCGAGATCGCCGGCGGTCAGCAGCCCGGCGACATGGCCGGGCTTGGCCCTGCGAAGCAGCGCCTGTATGCGCGCGATCAGCTCCGGCAGCGAGAACGGCTTGACGACATAGTCGTCGGCGCCGGTGGCGAGCCCGCGCACCCGCTCGGTCTCCTCGCCGCGGGCGGTGAGCATGATGATCGGCACCCGCTCGGTGTCGCGCCGGGCCCGCAGCCGGCGGCACAGCTCGATGCCGGACAGCCCCGGCAGCATCCAGTCCAGCAGCACGAGATCGGGCGTGTTGTCGCGCAGGTGCAGCTCCGCATCGTCGCCGCGCGCCACGCTGTCGACCACGAAGCCCTCGGCCTCGAGATTGTAGCGCAGCAGCAGCGTGAGCGGTTCCTCGTCCTCGACGATCAGGATGCGGGCGGCCATGGCAGCGTCCAAAATTGATGGGCTTCGGCAGGAAGCGCGGGGAACCCCTCCCCCTTGTGGGGAGGGGCAGGCGTGGAGGTCGGCCCGCTCGGTGAGCGATCGCCAGGCGGAACCACCCCCATCCCCCTACCCTTCCCCACAAGGGGGAAGGGAGGTGTATCGTCCGGCACGCCGCTGGCCTTTGAGAGCTTCGGCGGCGTGACGTTTTTCAGCTTCCCGTCACGGCCTCGACCGTGATGTCGGTGGTCTCGAGCTTGGGACGGTTGATGTCGAGCGACTCGCCGGTGACGAGGTAGTGGATCGTCTCGGCAATGTTGGTGGTGTGGTCGCCGATGCGCTCGACGTTCTTGGCGCAGAACAGGAGATGCGTGCAGAAGGTGATGTTGCGCGGATCTTCCATCATGTAGGTCAAGAGCTCGCGGAAGAGCGAGGTGTAGAGCGCGTCGATCTCGCCGTCGCGATGCCAGACTTCGAGCGCCTTCTGCTCGTTGCTGGTGGCGTAGGCGTCGAGCACGTCCTTGAGCTGCGCCTGGACCAGGCGGCTCATATGCTCGAGCCCGACCACGGCGCGGTGCGGCGGCGAGAACTGGCCGGAGATCGCGACCGCGCGCTTGGCGATGTTCTTGGCGAGGTCGCCGACGCGCTCGATGTCCGAGGCGATGCGGATCGCCGAGATCAGCTCGCGCAGATCATTGGCGAGCGGCTGGCGCCGGGCGATCGTCAGCACGGACCGCTCCTCGACGTCGCGCTGCAGGTTGTCAAGGCGCTGGTCGGCGGAGATCACCTTCTGGGCCAGCGTCGTGTCGCGGCGCACCAGCGCGACCGTGGAATCGCCGAGCATGCGCTCGGACATGCCGCCCATCTCGGCGAGGCTGCGGCGCAGCGCCTCCAGTTCGGCGTCGTAGGAGCGGACGATATGGTCGGTCATCGCGGCGGTGTCCTTTGCATGCGGGGCGGAAGCGGCGGTCAGGTCAGCCGAAGCGGCCGGTGACGTAGTCCTGCGTCTGCTTCTTGCCCGGGTTCATGAAGATCGTGTTGGTCGCGTCGAACTCGATCACCTCGCCGAGATACATGAAGGCGGTGTACTGCGAGATGCGCGCCGCCTGCTGCATGTTGTGGGTGACGATGACGATGGTGAAGTCGGTCTTGAGTTGCTCGAGCAGGTCCTCGATCTTGCCGGTCGAGATCGGATCGAGCGCCGAAGTCGGCTCGTCGAACAGGATGACCTCGGGCTTCTGCGCGATGGTGCGCGCGATGCACAGGCGCTGCTGCTGGCCACCGGAGAGACCCATGCCGGAGGTCTTGAGCTTGTCCTTGACCTCGTCCCACAGCGCGGCGCGGCGCAGCGCGCCCTCGACGCGGTCGTCGAGCTCGGACTTCGGCGGCTTCTCGTAGAGCCGGATGCCGAAGGCGACATTGTCGTAGATCGACATCGGGAAGGGCGTCGGCTTCTGGAAGACCATGCCGATGCGCGAGCGCAATTCGTTGACGTCGACGTCGTTGGAGATGACGTTGCGCCCGTCCAGCATCACCTGCCCGGTCGCCTTCTGCTCGGGATAGAGCGAGTAGATCCGGTTGAAGATGCGCAGCAGGGTCGACTTGCCGCAGCCCGACGGGCCGATCAGCGCGGTGACGTGCCGGTCGCGAAAGTCGAGATTGATGTTCTTCAGCGCCTTGTGCTCGCCATAGTAGAAATCGAGGTTCTTCACCGCGATCCGGACGGGCGCGTCGGCGTCGAGCGTCTGCGGGCTGAGGTCGAGGGTCGAGAGCATCGCAGGGTTCCTTCGGATCGGACGCGACGGAGGGATGACGCTGTTCTTACTTCGCGCCGCGCACGATGCGGCGCGCGATGATCGAAAGCAGCAGGATCGACATGGTGATGATCAGCGAGCCGGCCCAGGCGAGCTGCTGCCAGTTCTCGTAAGGCGCCGAGGCGAACATGTAGATCGTCACCGGCAGGTTGGAGACGCCGCCCATCAGGTTCGACGAGAACCAGAAATTGTTGTTCAGCGCCGTAAAGATCAGCGGCGCGGTCTCTCCGGCAATGCGGGCGAGCGCGAGCAGGATGCCGGTGACCATGCCGGCCTTCGCCGCCTTCCAGGTGATCGCGGTGATGACCACGGAGGGCGGCGCGCCGAGCGCCGCGCCGGCCTCGCGCAGCGGACCCGGGACCAGGCGCAGCATGTCCTCGGTGGTGCGAACGATGACGGGAATCGCGATGATGCCGAGCGCGACGCCGCCGGCCCAGCCGGAATAGCCGCCGAGCGGCTCGACCAGGATGACGTAGACGAACAGGCCGATCAGGATCGACGGCGCCGAGAGCAGGATGTCGTTGATGAAGCGGATCAGGTCGGCAAGCTTCGAGCCCTTGCCGTATTCGGCGAGATAGGTGCCGGCGAGCACGCCGATCGGCGTCGCCACGACGATGCCGAGGAAGGTCAGGATCACCGAGCCGACGATGGCGTTGGCGAGGCCGCCGCCCTCCGAGCCGGGGCCGGGCGTGATCTGGGTGAAGGTGGCGACGGACAGGCCGCCGATGCCCTTCACGATCAGCATCCCGAGGATCCAGAACAGAACGGTGATCGCGATGACGGTGAAGCTGGCCGTGATGATCCGCATGGCCTTGTCGGCGGTGCGGCGCGACTGGCGAACCCGTCCCCAGGTCGTCGGGGGGAGTTCACGAACGGTGGAGGGTGTCGTCAGGCTCATGATCTTCAACCCGCTCAGAAGGTCTTGACGCGTGCGACGAGGATGCGCGCGATGACGAGGACGACGAAGGTGACGAAGAACAGGATGCAGCCGAGACCGATCAGCGCGTTCATCTGCAGGCCGAGCGCCTCGTTGAACTCGTTGGCGATGCGCGAGGCGATGGTCGAGCCCGGATCCATGATCGAGCCCGAGAGCCGGTTGGCGTTGCCGACGACGAAGGTCACCGCCATCGTTTCGCCCAGCGCACGGCCGAGCCCGAGCATGATCGCGCCGATGATCGAGACGCCGGCCTGCGGCACGAGCACATGGCGCACCACCTCCCAGGTCGTCGCCCCGATGCCATAGGCGCTCTCGCGCAGCACGGACGGGATCTGGTCGAGCATGTCGCGCACGATCGAGGCGATGAAGGGGATGATCATGAAGGCCAGGATGATGCCGGCCGTCAGGATGCCCAGCCCCGAGGGCGAGCGCGAATACAGGATCGTGCCGACGATCGGCATGCCCTCGACGATGTTGGACAGGGGCGTTTGCACGTAAGCCGCAAACAGCGGCACGAAGACGAACAGACCCCACATGCCGTAGATGATCGAGGGCACGGCTGCGAGCAGCTCGATGGCGGTCGAGACCGGTTGCTTGAACCAGAGCGGAGCGAGCTGCGTCAGGTAGACCGCGATGCCGAGCGAGAGAGGCACCCCGATCAGCAGCGCGATCAGCGCCGTCGAGAGCGTACCGGCGATGGCCGGCCAGGCGCCGTAGACATCGGCCTGGGTATCCCATTGCGAGCCGGTGATGAAGCCCAGCCCGAAAGCCTTGAAGGCGGGCCAGCCGCCGATCACCATCGACAGCATGATGCCGGCGAGCAGCGCCAGCACGAACAGCGCCGAGGCGAAGCTGGCATTGCGGAAGACGAGGTCGAAGGTGCCCTTCGGCGTCTTGCGCTGCGGGCGCGCGGCCGGAATGCTCATTGGGTCGGTCACGGCGGTCATCCGTGGAACTCCGGTCGTAAAGCCAAAGGGGATGCAACGAAAACAGAGGCGGCTGTCTGGACCGAACCCTCATCCCCAACAGCGGATCAAGACCACGCCGCTGCTCGGGATGAGGGT
>NZ_JAUXYO010000110.1 GCF_030694325.1 Allobosea sp.
GGCTGCTGCTGGCGCTGATGCGAGCCGGTCTCGTCGAGCAGGAGCCGCAGACGCGGCATTACTGCCTGGGCGAGGAAGCCTTCGTGCTGGGTGTGCTCGCGGCCCGTCGGCACGGGCTGCTCGAACTGGCGATGGAGAGCCTGCGCCGCCTCGCCGCCGTGACGATGGACACGAGTTTCCTCTCCGTGCGGCGGGATCGGTCCTGTGTCTGCCTGCATCGGGAGGAGGGCACCTATCCGGTTCGGACCCATGCCCTTCAGAGCGGAGACCAGCACCCGCTCGGTGTCGGGGCAGGATCGCTCGCCCTCCTGGCGGCACTGCCGGACGATGATGTGGACCGCATCCTGGCGGCCAACGAATCCGAGCTGCGCGCTCGCTATCAGGGCTTCGCACCGGAGATTCTGCGCGACGATCTCGCTTTGACCCGCCGGCGCGGGTTCGCCCTCAATCCAGGCCGGCTCGTCGCGAGTTCCTGGGGTGTCGGCATGGCCTTCCGCTATCCGGACGGGCGCGTCGCGGGCGCGCTCAGCCTGGCGGCGATCGACAGCCGCATGGGGCCGGACCGGCAGGAGGAACTGGCCGGCCATCTGCGCATCGAGGTCGCCCGGATGGAGCGCCGTCTGGCGGAGATGTTCGGGCCGGGCCGTCCCGTCGCGGACCGGCTCGTCCCGCCTGTCGCGGCGGCGGTCGAGGCGAGGCGGGCTTGAAATGAATGGATCCTTCCCAAAGGGCGTCATCCCGGGCGACCGCAGGGAGACCCGGGATCCATTCCGGAACGGCTCAGGCATGGATCCCGGATCTCCGCTTCGCTGCGTCCGGGATGACGGCGCGGTTTTTCTTCATGGCCGCTGTTTCAAGACAAGATTGAGGAGAACCCAACATGGCTGAATCGTCTTCGACCGCTCCCGCGGGCGGCGTCGCGCCGATGACGCGGCGGGTGATGAATCTCGGCCACATCGTCGCGCAGAACGGGCGGCGACTGGCGACACATCCGGCCTTCGTCTGGGGCGATCTGACGCTCAGCTGGGCCGATCTCGACGGGCAGGTCTCGGCGCTGGCGGCGGGGTTGCGGGCGCGTGGCATCGGCAAGGGCGACCGTATCCTCGTCCATTCCAAGAACTGCGACGCGATGTTCGTCTCCATGTTTGCGACCTTCCGGATCGGCGCGGTCTGGGTGCCGACCAATTTCCGACTGCTGCCGGACGAGGTCGCCTATCTCTCGACCTCGTCCGGCGCGAAGGCGTTTCTCTGCCATGGCGATTTTCCCGACCATGCGGCGGCCGTGGCGAAGGCCAATTCTGCCCCGGATTTCACCTGGCGGATCGGGCCGGGTGCCTTCGGCGAGGACGAGGTCGGCGCGGTGATCGCGCGGCACAGGGGCGAGCGCGTCGCGGATGTCGCGGTCGAGCATGACGACCCGTGCTGGTTCTTCTTCACCTCCGGCACGACCGGGCGTTCGAAGGCTGCGGTGCTGACCCATGGCCAGATGGGCTTCGTCATCACCAACCATCTCTGCGACCTCGTGCCCGGCACGACGGAGGCCGATTGCTCGCTGGTGGTGGCGCCGCTCTCTCATGGCGCCGGCGTCCATCAGCTGATGCTGGCGGCGCGCGGGGCGGCGACGATCCTTTTACCGACCGAGCGCTTCGACATCGACGAGGCCTGGCGGCTGATCGCGCGCCACCGCGTCACCAGCCTGTTCACGGTGCCGACGATCCTGAAGATGCTGGTCGAGCATCCGGCCGTCGAGCAGCACGACCATTCCTCGCTGCGCTATGTCATCTATGCCGGCGCGCCGATGTATCGTGAGGATCAGAAGCGCGCGCTCGCCACGCTGGGGCCCGTGCTGGTGCAGTATTTCGGGCTGGGCGAGGTCACCGGCAACATCACCGTGCTGCCGCCCTCGCTGCATCTCGCCGAAGACGGGCCGCAGGCGCGGGTCGGCAGCTGTGGCTATGCCCGCACGGCGATGCAGGTGCAGATCCAGGACGATGCGGGCGAGGAGGTCGCGCCCGGCGTGCAGGGCGAGATCTGCGTCATCGGCCCGGCCGTCTTCGCCGGCTATTACGACAACCCGGAGGCCAATGCGAAGTCGTTCCGGAACGGCTGGTTCCGCACCGGCGATCTCGGCCATATGGACGAGGAGGGCTTCGTCTACATCACCGGGCGCGCTTCGGACATGTACATCTCCGGCGGCTCGAACATCTATCCGCGCGAGATCGAGGAGAAGATCCTGACCCATCCCGCCATCGCGGAGGTCGCGGTGCTCGGCCTGCCCGATCCGGTCTGGGGCGAGATCGGGGTCGCCGTCTGCGTCTGCCGCGGCGGCGCCCGGGCCGACGAGGCGGAGATCGCGGGCTTCCTCGCGGAGAAGATCGCCCGCTACAAGATGCCCAAGCGCTTCTTCTTCTGGGAGGCGCTGCCGAAATCCGGCTATGGCAAGGTGCCCAAGCGCCTCGTGCGCGACGAACTCGAGGCGCGCGGGCAACTCGACTGGCTGAGGGGGCAGGGCTCGTGAGGCGCATCCAGCAGCCCGGGCCGGAGACGCCCGGCCGCATCCAATGGGCGGAGTGCCACGGCCTGCGCTTTCCGCTGACACTGCAGCCCGGCCTGACGCTGCTCGAGGGCATCAGGCGCGGTTTCGCGGCGGCCGGCTTCGTCAGCGGGACAGTGAAGCTCGACGGGCTGGCGCTCTCGCCCTTCGCCTATGTGATGCCGGCGCTGTCGCAGACGCCGGGGCATGCCGCCTTCTACAGCGACACCTTCCGGCCAGCCGGCGTCGCCCGCATCGCGGTGGGCGCGATGACCTTCGGCCTGCGCGACGGCGCCCCCTTCTTCCACGCCCATGCGCTCTGGATCGAGGGCGACGGGCGGCGCAGCGGCGGCCATATCCTGCCCGACGAGACGATGGTGGCGGAGGCGATCACGCTGGCGGCGGTCGGGCTGGATGGCGCCGCCTTCCTCGGCGAGACCGATCCCGAGACGAACTTCAAGCTGTTCGGGCCGAGGCCGGCGGAGCCGCTCGGCGCCACCCGCGAAGGCCGCTTCTTCGCGCTCAGGGTCAAGCCGAACATTGATTTCTGCGGGGCGCTGGAGGGCTTCTGCGCCGAGCGCGGCATCGCGCGGGCGACGATCCATGGTGGCGTCGGCTCGACCATCGGCGCACGCTTTGCGGAGAGCGGGATCGTGGAGAACTTCGCGACCGAGGTCGCGATTACGGGTGGGACCGTCGCCGATCGCGGCGACGGGCTAGAGGCGCAGATCGATGTCGCGCTGGTCGACTATACCGGGGCGATGGCCGCCGGGCGCTACCGGCGCGGCGAAAACCCGGTGCTGATGACCTTCGAGATGGTGCTGGAGGTGGAGTAGGGGCGCGCGCCGCGCGCGCGTCATTCTCGGGCGAAGCGAAGCGCAGACCCGAGAATCTCGGGCCTTTTGGTGCGGTAGGGGCTCGTCTGGCCAGAGATGCTCGGGTCAAGCCCGAGCATGACGCCATTTACCTCGCTTCCCCCGCCCGCGCCTTCGCCACCTCCATGTCCCTCAAATCCTTCCGCCGGATCTTGCCTGTCGCGGTCAGCGGCAGCTCCGTCACGAACTCGACATGGCGGGGATACTGGTAGGCGGCGAGGCGGTCGCGCACGAAGGCCTGGATCTCGGCCGCGAGCGCTGGCGAGGGCTCCACACCGGCCTTCAGCAGCACGAAGGCCTTGACCGCCTCGGTGCGGATCGGATCGGGCACGCCGATCACGGCCACCATCAGCACGGCCTCATGGCGGATGATGCAGTCCTCGATGTCGCCGGGCCCGATGCGGTAGGAGCCCGACGAGATGATGTCGTCGTCTCGGCCCTGGAACCAGAGATAGCCGTCCTCGTCGCAATGGCCGGTGTCGCCGGTGAGGAGCCAGTCGCCGGCGAACTTCGTCGCCATCTCCTCGGGCTGGCGCCAGTAGCCGAGCATCATAACGGGATCGGGCCGCGCCACTGCAATCAGGCCCGGCGTGCCGGCCGGGAGGGGCTGCCCCTCGGGCGAGACCACCGCGACGCGGTGGCCGGGCACGGCGCGCCCCATCGAGCCGGGGCGGATCGGGAAGAGTTCGGCATTGTTGGCGACGAGCAGATTGGCCTCCGTCTGGCCGTAGAACTCGTTGACCGCGAAGCCGAAGGTCTCGCGGCTCCACGCAAGCATATCGGCACCGAGCGTCTCGCCCCCGCTGCCGATCGAGCGCATCGAATAGCCGAAGCGGCGGGGCTCGCGGACCTGGCGCATCAGCTTCAGCGCGGTTGGCGGCAGGAAGGCGTTGCGGACCTTGTGCCGCGCTATCAGATCGAAGGCGGCCTCGGGTTCGAATTTGCGGGCGCGCGAGGCCAGCACCGGCACCCCGAAATAGAGGCTCGGCAGCAGCACATCGAGCAGGCCGCCGATCCAGGCCCAATCGGCCGGCGTCCAGAACAGGTCGCCGGCCTGCGGAAAGAAGGACTGCGGCATCTGCACGCCCGGCAGATGGCCGAGCAGGACGCGGTGGGCGTGGAGCGCGCCCTTGGGCTTCCCCGTGGTGCCGGAGGTGTAGATGATCACGGCGGGGTCGTCGGCGCGGGTGTCGACAGGGGTGAAGGCGTCGGAGGCCTTCCCCATCTCCGAGGCGAGGTCGAGCGTGCCGCCGGGGCCTGGGCCGTCGACCAGGATGATCAGCCGCAGATCCGGCAAGGCGTGGCGGATCGCCTCGATCTTCGGCAGGTTCTCGGCATCCGTGATCAGCGCCGCCGCGCCGCTGTGCTGCAGCCGGTGTTCCAGCGCCTCGGGGCCGAACTGAATGAAGAGCGGCAGCGCGATGGCGCCCATCTTGTAGACCGCGAGATGGGCCATCGCCGTCTCGGGCCGCTGCGGCAGCAGGATGCCGGTACGCTCGCCGGCCGCGAGGCCATGGCCGCGCAGCAGATTGGCGATGCGGTTGGAGGCGCGCTTGAGATCGTCGAAGGAGAGGGCGACGAGGCCTGCGGCCTCGTCCTCGTAGAGCAGCGCCGGCCGGCCCGTGCCGTCGGCATGGCGGTCGCAGCAGGCGACGCCGATGTTGAACCGCTCGGGGATTGCCCAGCGGAACCGTTCGACGGTCTCGCCATAGGTCGCGTGGCGCTGGAGCATCGGCTTCACCTGTTTCGTCCCGGCGCGGGATTTGGCGTGCCGCGCGCAGCGCTGGCAAGGCCCGGATGTGCAGGCAGGGCCGGCGGAACAAAGACGGGGCAGGTGACGTTGGGTCGCCGGCCACAAGGCCGCTGGAGACCGAGCCCATGTCGCTGACTGCCCTGAACGCCCTCAATTTCTTCATGGCCGATGTCCGCGACGGGCTCGGCCCTTTCCTCGGGGTCTATCTCCAGCAGAAGGGCTGGGGGCCGCAGGACATTGGGCTGGTGATGACCGTCGGCGGTCTCGCCGGCATGGCGGCGACGACGCCGCTGGGGGCGCTGGTCGATCATACCCGCTTCAAGCGGGCGGTCATGATCGTCGCTTCGCTGGCAATCATCGCGGCGACGCTGACCATGCTCTACGTGCCGAGCCTGAGCATCACGATCGGCGCACAGATCGTCCAGGGCGTGGCGGGGGCGGTGATCGCGCCCGCGATCGCCGCGATCACGCTCGGCCTCGTGCGTCAGGCGGGGTTCGCGCAGCAGCTCGGCCGTAACGAGGCCTTCAACCATGGCGGCAACATGTTCGCGGCACTGGCCGGCGGCGCGCTCGGCTATGTCTTCGGGCTGCAGGCGGTGTTCTGGTTCATGACGGCAATGGCGGTGGGGGCGATCGCCGCGGCGCTGATGATCCCGGCCGACGCGATCGACCATGAAGCGGCGCGCGGCTGCGAGGCCGGCGATGCACAGGCGCGCGAGGGCTCGGGCTGGCGCATGCTGCTGACCTCCGCGCCGCTGGGCATCCTGGCGCTGGTCATGATGCTGTTCCATCTCGGCAATGGCGCGATGCTGCCGCTGCTCGGCCAGTCCATGGTCGCGAGCGGGCAGGGCGACCCCAGCACCGCGACGGCGCTGACCGTCGTCGTGGCGCAGCTGACGATGATCCCGATGGCGCTGCTGGCGGCGAAGCTGGCGCAGAGCCGGGGCTACGGCTTCGTCATCGTGCTCGCCTTGCTGGCCCTGCCGCTGCGCGGGCTGATCGCGGCGTCGATTCCCGGCTTCTGGGTGCTGGTGCCCGTGCAGATCCTCGACGGTGTCGGGGCGGGGCTGCTCGGCGTCGCGCTGCCGGGCCTCGTCGCCCGCATCCTGCGCGGCACGGGACATTTCAATGTCGGGCTCGGCGCCGTGATGACCGTGCAGGGCATCGGCGCCTCGCTGAGCCCGACACTGGGCGGCTGGGTGGCGCAATCCTTCGGCTATGGCGCCGCATTCATGGCGCTGGGGGGCGTCGCTGCGGTGGCGCTGGCGGTCTGGCTGGTCGCGACGATAGTGTTCGACGGAGCGTGGGCGGGGCGAGCCCGACCAGGCGATTCGATCGCTGCCGCCAGCGGCTGACAGGTGCCTCCCGGCGTGTTATACGAGTTGTATAACGGGAGAGGTGACATGAACGAGATCGTCCCGCCGCAAGATGGCGACGTTGTGTCGGATGTCGTGCAGCTTCGGAAAATTGGCAACTCCGTCGGGATCATTTTGTCGAAAGACGTTCTGGCTCGATTCGGTCTTGCCGAGGGCGACCGCTTCACCGTCGTTCGCCAGCCGGATCGCGAGGTCAAACTCGTGCCCTATGACGATGTCCATGCTCGGGGCATGGCGTTCGCGCGCCGGGCGTTCAAGGATTATGCCGACACCTTCCGCGAGCTGGCGAAATGAACGAGCCGCAATGGCTCGCTGTGGATCTCGTTATCGATATCCATGCCGAACAGCTGGCGCTGTTCGGCGGTCCGGCCGGCATCCGTGATCAGGGCATGCTGGAATCGGCGCTCGGCCGACCTCAGAACAAATATGCCTATGGCGAGCACGATCTCGCGGCGCTGGCTGCCGCCTATGCTTTCGGCATCGCCCGCAATCACCCCTTCATCGACGGCAACAAGCGCGCGGCGCTTGCTGCCATGATCGTTTTCTTCAACCTGAACGGGATCGACCTGTTGATCCCGCAAGCCGATATGACGGCCGCGATCCTCGCCGTCGCTGCCGGTGAGGCCGAGGAAGACGTGCTGGCTCAGTGGCTTCGCGACCACCTCGCCCAACCGAAACGGACCCGATGACCAAACCCATCTGGATCGAGGCTGCGATCAACGGGCCCTGGGGCGTGGAACGCCAGCCCGGCATCCCGATCGCCATTCCCGACATCGTCGCCGACGGCATCGCCGCGGTGGAGGCGGGCGCGGCGATCGTGCATCTGCACGTCTACGACCTCGAGACCGGGCGACAGCGCGACGACTGGGAGCTCTACGCAAAGGCGATCGAGGGCATCCGCGCGAAGGTCGACGCCATCGTCTATCCGACCATCCCGATCGTCGGCTCGGGCTATGCCGGGGAAATCATCGGCTCGGGCCGCTACACGCATCTGGAGGAACTGGCCAGGCGCGGGCTCGTCGAATGGGGCGTGCTCGATCCCGGCTCCTGCAACTGGACGACCTTCGACGGCATCCCTTCAGGCGAGGCCGGCTTCATCTACCAGAACCCCGGCGAGCATATCCGCGAGGGGATGGCGGTGGCGCAGGCGCACAGGATCCATCCGAGCTATGCGATCTACGAGCCCGGTTTCACGCGGCTGGGCGCGGCGCTGGCCAAGGCCTATCCGGGCCTGCCGACGCCGATCTACCGGCTGATGTTCTCGGAGGCCTTCGCCTGGGGCTTCCCGCCGCGCGACTGGGCGCTCGATGCGCATCTCAAGCTGCTCGCAGAGGATGCGCCCAAGGCGCCGGTGATGATCGCGGGGCTGGGCGTGGATCTCACCGGGCTGATCCCGGCGGCGGTCGCGCGTGGGGTGCATGTGCGCGCCGGGCTGGAGGATGCGCCCTTCGGCTGCGGGCGGACCAATGCCGATCTGGTGGCGGAGACGGTGCGGCGGGTCGAGGCCGCCGGCGGGCGCCCGGCCAGCGTCGCCGAGGTGAGGGCCCGGCTGAAGGCCGGGGCCTGAGGCTTCCATGGCGACGACAACCTGCGATGTCGTGATCCTCGGCGCGGGCCATAACGGGCTCGTCTGCGCGCACCGGCTCGCCAAGGCCGGGCTGTCTGTCACGGTCCTGGAGCGGCGCGGCGTCGTCGGTGGCGCGGCCGTGACCGAGACCTTCCATCCCGGCTTCCGCAACTCGACCGCGAGCTACACGGTCAGCCTGCTGCGGCCCGAGATCATCGCCGCGATGGAACTACACCGCCACGGCCTCAAAATCGTCGAGCGGCGCATGGCCAACTTCCTGCCGCTGCCGGATGGGCGGCATCTCGCGGCCGGTCGGGGCCGGACGGCGGCCTCCGTCGCTGCCTTCTCGGAGCGCGATGCGCAGCGGCTGCCGGCCTATGAGGCGCGGCTGGAGACGGTGGCCGCCGTGCTACGCGACCTCGTGCTGCAGGCGCCGCCCAATCTCCGCGAAGGTAGCTGGCTGGCTGCGCTGCCGGACCTGATCGATGCCGGCCGGGTGGCGCGGCGGCTGTCGCGGCTCGATCTCACTGCCAAGCGCGACGTGATGGACCTCTTCACCAAATCGGCGGGGGACTGGCTCGATGGCTGGTTCGAGAGCGAGCCGATCAAGGCGCTGCTCGGCTTCGATTCCGTCGTCGGCAATTATGCCAGCCCCTACACGCCGGGCTCGGCTTATGTGCTGCTGCA
>NZ_JAUXYO010000113.1 GCF_030694325.1 Allobosea sp.
TGTCGGCATCGGCGAGACCCGCCGCGAAGGCGTTGACCAGGCAATTGCCGTTGTAGCTCGGATCGAAATTCACTTCGCCGCCGATGGTCGGCACGCCGAAGGAATTGCCGTAGCCGCCGATGCCGGCGACGACGCCCGAGACGATATGGCGCGTGCGCGGATGTTCGGGCGCGCCGAAACGCAGCGCGTTCAGGGCCGCCACCGGGCGCGCGCCCATGGTGAAGACGTCGCGCAGAATGCCGCCCACGCCGGTCGCCGCGCCCTCATGCGGTTCGATGTAGGAGGGATGGTTGTGGCTTTCCATCTTGAAGACGATGGCCAGCCCGTCGCCGATATCGATGACGCCGGCATTCTCGCCCGGCCCCTGGATGACCCAGGGCGCCTTGGTCGGCAGTGTCTTCAGATGGATTTTCGAGGATTTGTACGAGCAGTGCTCGTTCCACATCGCCGAGACGATGCCGAGCTCGGTGATCGAGGGCTCGCGCCCGATCAGATGCAGGAAGCGCTGATACTCGTCGGGCTTCAGGCCGTGTTCGGCGACGAGCTGCGGCGTGATCTTGATGTCGTTGGGAATCACGGGGCGAGGGTTCCTGCCGTTCCGGCCGCGCGGCCAGTTTCGATGCGCGGGGCATAACCCGACTGACCGGCATAGACAACGCATTCCCGTCGCATCGGCCTCTTCACGCCCCGGCTGGCACGCGCCCTGCGCTGTGTCCCTCGGCACGGAGAAGACCGTGCCATGGAGGAACAGTCGATGTCGCTTTTGTCCCGTTTCAGGAACGACCGCTCCGGCAATGTCGCGGTTCTGTTCGGATTCGTCGCCCTGCCGCTGATCGGCATCGCCGGTGCGAGCGTCGACTATGCGCGCGCGAGTTCGGCCAAGGCGAGCCTCAACGTCGCGGTCGATTCGGCTGCGCTGATGGTCGCCCGCGACGCCAGCAAGCTCGGTGACGCCGAGCTCCGGAGCCGCGCCGAAGCCCTGATCCGCGCCAATCTCGCCGGCAATTCCGACGCCAAGCTCGGAAACTACACGGTGGCGATCAATCGCACGGCGCGCACCGTCGCCGTCACCGCCGACACGATGGTCGAGACGAGCATCACCCGGGTTATCGGCTTCGACACCATCCCCGTCTCCTCGACCGCCCAGGCCGCCTGGGGCACGAACACGGTCGAACTCGCGCTCGTGCTCGACAACACCGGCTCGATGGCCTCCTCCAGCAAGATGACCGAGCTCAAGAAGGCCTCGCTCGACCTGCTCAAGATCCTGAAGGACGCTGCGACCACGACAGACCAGATCCGCGTCTCGATCGTGCCCTTCGCGACGCAGGTGCGGCTGCCGACGACCTACAAGGACTCGCCCTGGCTGCGCTACGACATGACCCGCACCACCGGCAGCGGCAAGAGCCGGACGACCGAGACCATCACCAAGGCAACCTGGCAGGGCTGCGTCAGCGACCGCGACAAGTCCTATGACGTCAGCGACGCCAGCGCCGTCGCGGGCGCCAACGCGACGCTCTATCCGGCCGATTTCTGCGCCTACGCCTCGCTGACGCCGATACTGCCGCTGACCAGCAACTGGACCGCGCTGCAGAACACCGTCAACGCGATGACGCCGGTGGGCAACACCAATGTCACGATCGGCGCCGCCTGGGGCATGGCGAGCCTCAGCCAGGGCGCACCGCTGCCGGAGGCTGCCGCCTCCACTACGCCGCGGCTGACGAAATACATGATCCTGCTGACCGACGGCGACAACACGCAGAACCGCTTCGGCGACAACCAGACCACCATGGACCAGCGCACCGCCACCGCCTGCACGAATGCCAAGGCGACGGGCATCAAGATCTATTCGATCCGCGTCATCAACGGGAACAGCAGCCTGCTGCGCGGCTGCGCCAGCGAGACCTCGATGTTCTTCGAGGTCTCCAACGCCTCCCAGCTCACGCCGATCTTCCAGCAGATCGCCCGCGAGATCAGCCAGATCCGCCTGACGATGTGAGGGTTTCCAGCGCCGCGCGTAAGGCCGCCGGGATCGGCACCGGCCGCTGCGTCGCCCGGTCGACATGGACATGGGTGAAGCGGCCCTGCGCCGCCGCCCGCTCCCCGCCCTCGCGGAACACGCCGATCCGGTAGGTGACGGAGCTGGTGCCCAGCCGCTCGACGCCGAGGCCGAGTTCGACCGTCTCCGGGAAGGCGACGCTCTCGAAATAGCTGCAGGTCGTCTCGACGACGAGGCCGACCGTGGCGCTGCCGGCGATGTCGAGGAAGCCGCGCTCGATGAGCCAAGCGTTCACGGCGGTGTCGAACCATGAATAATAGACGACATTGTTGACGTGGCCGTAGACGTCGTTGTCGTGCCAGCGCGTCGGGATGGTGCGGAAGATGCCGAAGGCGTCGCGGCCCAGCCGCTCCTGTTTTCCGCTCAAGGCTTCCTCCCCCCGGTGCAACGTTGCGAGCCCTCATCCTGAGGAGCGCCACAGGCTCCGCCCGCTCCTCAGGATGAGGGCTGCGGGCGCCCTCCAGAACCATTATTGCCCGGCCTTGTCGCCCGTGCCGATCTCCGGCACGCCGAGCGCGTCCGCCAGCCGCGCCTTGGCCGAGCCCGGCCGCAGCGGCTGCTGCTGGCTTTCATGCGGCGCCCAGCCCGAGAGCCAGACAATCTCGAAGGTCGCCCGCAGCCGCCCGTCGGCGTCCGCATGGCGCTCGGCATAGAGGCCCGCCGCCCGCATCAGCGTGTCGCGGCGCAGGCCGGTCCGGCGGCGGGCCTCCAGCGCATTGCTCCAGCCGAGCGCACGCAGATCGCGCAGCAGCCCGAAGACGTCGCGATAGCGCACGGTCACGACCTCGCTATCGACGACCGGCAGCGCGAAGCCCGCCCGCTGCAGGAGGCTACCGAGATCGCGCAGATCGGCGAAGGGCGCGATCCGCGGGCTGGCGCCGCCCGAGGTCTCGGCTTCCGCCTCCAGAAGGACCTGACGCAGTTCATGGAGCGTGCGGCCGCCGAGCAGGCAACCGATGAACAGCCCGTCCGGCCGCAGCGCCCGCCGGATCTGGATCAGCGCGCCCGGCAGGTCGTTGACGCCGTGCAGGGCCAGCAGCGAGGCACAGAGATCGAGGCTCGCCGAAGCAAAAGGCAGGCGTTCGAGATCGCCGACCAGATCGCTCCGGCCGCCCGGGGCCTCCGCCATGTGCAGCACCGCATTCGCCTTGCCGGCGAGCACCGGCACGGCCAAGGGCAGGGGCGAGCCGAGATCGGCCGCCCGCTCGAAACGGCGCAGCACCGCCGCCAGCCGCTCGTCGAGATCCTCCGCGGCCCGGCGCAGCAGGAAATCCGGATAGCCGGCCGCCAGCGCCCGCGTCAGCCGCCGCCGACCCAGCGCCCGGTCGAAGACGCGGGCGGCATCGCTCACGCTCCGCGCCCCGGCCCGAACCGGCTCACAGACGGTCCAGCAGCCGCTCGAGCTCTTGGCGGAACTGCGGCCCGAGATCCTGGCGATCGAGCGCATAGGCGACGTTCGCCGCAAGGAAGCCGAGCTTCGAGCCGGTGTCGTAGATGTCGCCGTCGAAGCGGACCGCATGGAAGGGCTCCAGCCGCGACAGCGCGATCATCGAATCGGTGAGCTGGATCTCGCCTCCGGCACCCGGCTCCTGGTTGGCGAGCAGGTTGAAGATCGTCGGCTGCAGGATGTAGCGCCCGGTGATGTGCAGGTTCGACGGCGCCGTTCCCTTCGCCGGCTTCTCGACCATCTTGGTCACCTTCGAGACCTTGGCCTCGCGCCTCTCGACACCGACGATGCCGTATTGATGCGTCTGGTCGTCCGGCACCGGCGCCACGGCGATGTGGTTGCCGCCATGCTTGTTGTAGGCGTCGATCAGCTCGGCCAGGCAGCCCTTGCCATGGGTATGGTGCAGCATGTCCGGCAGCAGCAGCGCGAAGGGCTCGTCGTCGCCGATGATGTCGCGGGCGCACCAGACGGCATGGCCGAGTCCCAGCGGCTGCTGCTGGCGGGTGAAGCTCGTCGCACCCGCGAGCGGCAGATCGGCCGCCAGCGCCTCGATCTCGGCGGTCTTGTTGCGGCGGCGCAGCGTGTCGTCGAGCTCGTAGGCGAAATCGAAATGGTCCTCGATCACCGCCTTGTTGCGGCCGGTGATGAAGACGAAATGCTCGATGCCGGCGGCGCGGGCCTCGTCGACGACATGCTGGAGGGCGGGCCGGTCGACCACCGTCAGCATCTCCTTCGGGACCGCCTTGGTCGCGGGAAGAAAGCGAGTGCCGAGACCGGCGACGGGAAAGACGGCCTTGCGGATGCGTTTCGACATGAAAGGTCCATTTGGCGCCCGGCCTGGCGTGGCAGCGGCGGTTCGGGTTGAAAAGCGGCCTGCTCTCGGCTTGCACCAAGCCGGTCACATCGTAGTAGAAGCAGAATGTGCTTGCGAGACCGTGAACGCCTTTTGCGTGGGGCGGTTCCGGCTGCGGAAGGTGATGACGGGCGATGGCGGTACTTGTTTCGGGCGGAGCCGGATACATCGGCAGCCACATGGTTCTGGAACTGCTCGACCGTGGCGAGAGCGTGGTCGTGCTGGACAATCTCTCCACCGGCTTCTGGTGGGCGGTGCCGAAGGAGGTGCCGCTGATCGAGGGCGACATCGGCGACCAGGATCTGCTCGCCCGCATCATCGCCGAGCACGGCATCACCGAGATCGCCCATTTCGCCGCGAGGATCGTCGTCCCCGAATCCGTCGCCGACCCGTTGGGCTACTATTTCAACAACACGGTGAAGACCCGCGCCCTGCTGGAGAGCGCGGTGCGCGGCGGCGTCCGCCGCATCATCTTTTCCTCCACCGCGGCCGTCTATGGCGAACCCGCGGTCAGTCCGGTTCCGGAGGAGATCGACCTCCACCCGATCAACCCCTATGGCCGCTCCAAGCTGATGAGCGAGTGGATGCTCGCCGACACGGCGAAGGCGCATGGGCTGGGTTATGTCGTGCTGCGCTATTTCAACGTCGCCGGCGCCGATCCGCGGGGCCGGTCGGGCCAGTCCTCACCCAACGCGACGCATCTCATCAAGGTGGCCGGCCAGGCCGCTCTCGGGCAGCGTCCGGGCCTCGAGGTCTTCGGCACCGACTATCCGACGCCCGACGGCACCTGCATCCGCGACTACATCCACGTCACCGACCTCGCCCGTGCCCATATCGCCGCGCTCGAACATCTGCGCGGCGGCGGCGAAAGCCTGACCCTGAACTGCGGCTATGGCCGGGGCTATTCGGTCAAGGAGGTGGTCGAGGTCGTCAAGAAGGTCTCGGGCGTCGACTTTCCGGTGACGCTGTCGGGCCGCCGGGCCGGGGATCCGGCCGCCCTCGTCGCCAGGGCCGACCGCATTCGCAGCGAACTCGGCTGGAAGCCGGAGCATGACGACCTCGAGGAGATCGTCCGTCAGGCCCTCGCCTGGGAAGACAAGCTGAAGACCCGCAACGCGGTGTGACCGCCGGCCTCAGCCGGTCAAGGCCAGATCGGCGGGATCGCGCACCGCCGTCACGGTCAGCCGCCGCTGCTCGCCCGAGCGTGTCGTCCAGTCGATCGACTTGCCGGCGGCCATGCCGATCAGGGCGACGCCGATCGGCGTCATCACCGAGATCCGACCCGCGTCGACGTCGGCCTCCTCGGGCCGCACGAGCGTGATCGTGCTCTCCTTGCCCGAGGCGTCGTCGCGAAAGGTGACGCCGCTGCCGATGCGGATGTGATCCGCCGAATGACGCCCTCGCGGGAGAATGCGGGCACGGTCGAGTTCGCGGGCGAGTTCGGCCGCGAGATCGGCCAGGCGCTCGCCGGCGCCGTCAACGGCGCGGCTGAGCAGGAGATGATCCTCGGCCGTCAGCACGATGGCGGGACGCGCGGCGCGCTTGGTGGTCTGGCTCATGATGAATCCTGAGGGTTGCTCGGCAGCCGGCGGAGGCGATCGATCGCGCCCGCGGCGACGGCCGGAAGGAAGACTGAAACGGGAAGCGGCGATGCCGCTCGGCGCGATGGCGGCCCCGAACCCGGAGCGCGCAACGCGGCGGGCGCGGGGCTAATGGCCCGCGATGAAGGGACCCGAACGGCGAAGGCCGCAGCAGAAGCTGGAGGGGCTGATCATGCGCGCGAGGCTCGGCCATGGCGTCGGCTTTGTCAAATCGCCGGCGCCGGCGGCGCGTTCGTCCGCCATTGCCGCTGCCCTTAACCTTTGGTTAATCTTGTTCGGGCGCTCTGGAGCAGACCGTCCCTCCCGTCGATCCGAGTGTTCCATGCGCCTGTCCGTCATCGCCGCAGCGGCCCTGATCAGCCTGGCGCCCGCCTTCGCCCAGACCACGGGCTCGATCGGCACCTCGTCCGCCCGCACGCGAGAGGCGCCGCCGACCCCCGCCGCCCGCCCGGCCGAGGGCGATTTCGGGGCCTTCCTGCAGCGGCTCTGGCCGCTGGCCCAGGCCCGCGGCATCTCGCGCGCGACCTTCGACCTGGCCTTCCAGGGCATGACCCCCGACCCCGCCATCGCGGCACTCACCCGGAAGCAGTCCGAGTTCACCGCGCCGATCTGGGGCTATCTCAACAGCGCGGTGGGCGGCACGCGGATTCCCCGCGGCCGCGATGCGGCCGCTGGCAACGCCGGGCTTCTGGCCCAGGTCGAGGCGCGCTACGGCGTGCCGCGCGAGATCGTGCTCGGCGTCTGGGGCATGGAGACCAATTACGGCTCGTTCAAGGGCGACAAGGACACCATCCGCTCGCTCGCGACGCTCGCCCATCTGCGCTATCGCGGCGACTTCTTCCGCGACGAACTCCTGACCGCGCTCGAGCTGATCGAGGAAGGCCATGTCGAGCGCCGCGAACTGCGCGGCTCCTGGGCCGGCGCCATGGGCCACACCCAGTTCATGCCGTCGAGCTACCGCAAATATGCGGTCGACCACACTGGCGACGGCCATGCCGACATCTGGACCTCGACCGCCGACGCGCTCGCCTCCACCGCCAACTATCTGAAGGGGCATGGCTGGGTGCCGGGCCTGCCCTGGGGGCTCGAGGTCACGCTGCCCGAGGGCTTCGACCACCGGCTGAACCGGGCGAGCTTTTTGCAGTTCGCCACCGCCGGCGTGCGCAAGGCCGATGGCGGGCGGCTGCCCTCTTCCGGCGAGGGCCGGCTGTTCTATCCCGCCGGCCATCGCGGCCCGGTGATGCTGCTCACCGAGAATTTCGACGTCATCAAGAAGTACAACTCGTCGGACGCCTATGCGCTCGCCGTCGGCCATCTCGGCGACCGCATCATGGGCCGCCCTGCCATCCAGGCCGACTGGCCGGTCCAGGCGCCGCGCCTCGACAAATCCGCCATCCAGGACCTGCAGCGCCGCCTGAAGACGCTCGGCCTCTACAACCACGACGCCGACGGGCGCATCGGCACCGGCACCCGCGAGGCCGTGCGCCAGTACCAGCTCCGCCAGGGCGAGATCGCCGATGGCTGGCCGACACCGGCCCTGCTGGCACGGCTGCGCACGGCCCGCTGACGGCGGCACCGTCTTCCGCTATGATAGCGCCGCCCCGCACAGGGGTGCGGATCGAGTGCCCGATGCGTTTGCGCGCCCTCTTCACGATGCTGGTGGTCGCCGGCCTGCTGATTTTGACAGGCGGGCTGCCCTCGCTCGCGCAGCAGGCGCGCCAGTCGCAACCTCAGCAGCGCAGCCTGTTTCAGCTCTTCTGGCAGCAGCCCCAGCAGCCCCAGGCGGTCCAGCCGCAGCGCCAGCGCGTCGCACCGGTGGTCCGCCGCCGCCCGGCCGCACCCGTCGTCGTCCGCGACGACCCGGTCATCCCCAAGGTCGACGTCGCCCACCATATCCTCGTCATCGGCGATTCCCTCGCCAACCTGCTGGCCGATGGGCTTGAAGAGGCGCTGGAGGACCGGCCCGACCTCGCGGTGATCGCGCGGGCGAAGCCGGATTCCGGGCTCGTGCGCAGCGACTTCCACGACTGGCCCAAGGTCGCCGCCGAACTCGTCGCGGCCGATGCCAAGATCGGGCTCGGCGTCATGATGGTCGGCCTCAACGACCGGCAGGCGATCCGCGAGGGCGACATGGTCCACGAGCCGCTCAGCCCGCGCTGGCTCGAACTCTACCGCGAGCGCATCAATGCCGTCGCGCAGGCCTTCGCGGCGCGGCGCGTCCCGCTGATCTGGGTCGGCGCGCCGCCGGTGCAGAATGCGAGGCTTTCGGCCGATCTGGTCACCTTCAACGAGCAGTACCGTCAGCAGGTCGAGCGTCTCGGTGGGCAGTATGTCGATCTCTGGGGCGCCTTCGTCGATGCGGAAAACCGCTACGCCGCGATGGGGCCCGACGTCTCCGGCCAGCCGGCGCGGCTGCGGCTCGGCGACGGCATCCACTTCACTGCGATCGGAGCCCGCAAGGCGGCCCATTTCGTCGATGTGCTGGTGCGCCGGATGTTCGAGCCGGGAACCCAGGGCAGCGTGATCGCCCTGCCCGTCTCGCCCGAGACCGGCGCCCCCACCAATCCAGAACTGCAGCCCGGCGGCGTCGAGCGCCTGATCGACCAGATGGTCGCAGGCCTGCCCGTGATCAGCCTGCCGGCCGCGCTCCAGGCCAAGCCGGCGGCCGGGCCGATCCTGCCACTGACCGGCACGGCGGGGCCCGGCGAGCAGGCGCTGCTGGTCTCGATCCCCGATGCGCGCGGCCGCGGCGAACTCGCCGGCCAGCTCGACCGCATCTTCGGCGAGGGCATCCTGCCCGAGCCGAAGCCAGGGCGGATGGACGATCACCGCTGGCCGCGGTGAGACACGTCATGCTCGGGCTTGACCCGAGAATCTCTCCGACGAGATGCCACTGGTTTCCGAGATGGTCGGGTCAAGCCCGACCATGACGACCGCCCGTCACAGCGGCAGGATCGTCTCGCCCATCAGCTGCTTGTCGATCGCATGCGCCGCCTGGCGGCCCTCGCGGATCGCCCAGACCACGAGCGACTGGCCGCGGCGCATGTCGCCGGCGACGAAGACCTTGTCGACGCTGGTGCGGTAGTCGCTGTCATTGGCGACGACGTTGGCGCGCTTGTCGACGGCCGCGCCCGACTGCGCGATCATGCCCTCGATCAGCGAACCGGCGAAGCCGATGGCGAGGAAGCAGAGATCGGCCTGCAGCACGAATTCGGTGCCCGGGATCGGCTGGCGCTTCTCGTCGACGCGGGCACAGCGCACGCCGGTGAGCTTGCCGTTGCGGCCCTCGAGCCCGAGCGTCGCCGCCTGGAACTCGCGCTCGGCGCCCTCGGCCTGCGAGGAGGAGGTGCGGAACTTCGTCGGCCAATAGGGCCAGACGGTGAGCTTGTCCTCGATCTGCGGCGCCATCGGCCGGATGTCGAGCTGCGTCACCGAGAGTGCCCCCTGGCGGAAGGCCGTTCCGACGCAGTCCGACGCCGTGTCGCCGCCGCCGACCACGACGACATGCTTGCCGCCGGCCAGGATCGGCGTGATGCCCGAAACGTCCTCGCCGCCGACCCGCTTGTTCTGCTGGGTCAGGTAGGGCATCGCGTAATGCACGCCGTCGAGATTGGTGTCCGGCAGGCCGGGATCGCGCGGCGCCTCGGCGCCGCCGCTCATCAGTACGGCGTCGTGCTCGGCGGTCAGCGTCGCGAAGGGCACGGTCACGCCGACATTGACGTTGTAGTGGAAGGTGACGCCCTCGGCCTCCATCTGCTTCACGCGGCGGTCGATGTGCTTCTTTTCCATCTTGAAGTCGGGAATGCCGTAGCGCAGCAGGCCGCCGGCGCGCGCCTCGCGCTCATAGACATGGACCTCGTGGCCGACGCGGGCGAGCTGCTGCGCCGCCGCAAGCCCGGCCGGGCCCGAACCGACGACGGCGATTTTCTTGCCGGTGCGGATCGCGGCCGGCTCGGGCACGATCCAGCCCTCCTGCCAGCCCTTGTCGGCGATCGCCTGCTCGATCGTCTTGATCGTGACGGGCATGTTCTCGAGGTTCAACGTGCAGGCCTCCTCGCAGGGCGCGGGGCAGATGCGGCCGGTGAACTCGGGGAAATTGTTGGTCGAGTGGAGATTGCGCAGCGCATCCTCCCAGCCGCCGGAATAGACCAGCTCGTTCCAGTCCGGAATCTGGTTGTGGACCGGGCAGCCGGTCGGCCCATGGCAGAACGGAATGCCGCAATCCATGCAGCGCGCCGCCTGCTTCTTGACGTCGCGCTCCTCCAGCGGGAGCGTGAACTCCCGAAAATGGCGGATGCGGTCGCCGGCGAGCTGATACTTCTGCTCCTGCCGGTCATATTCGAGAAAGCCGGTGACCTTGCCCATGCCTGTGTCTCTCGCCGTCCCGCCCGGCCTCGCCGGGCATCCCCGCGGGGCGGGGCGCCTGTCCCGATGAAGTCCCGAGGCGGCAGAAGCCCGCCCGGAACCGACCCTCGTCCTATTCCGCCGCCTGGAGCGAACGCGCCTGTTCCATCTCGCGCAGCGCCCGGCGGTACTCGACCGGCATCACCTTGACGAACTTGGTCCGGTAGTCGGCCCAGTTCTCCAGGATGCGCTTGGCCGTCTCCGAACCGGTATAGTCGACATGGTTCGTCAGCATCTGCATCAGGCGCTCCTCGTCATGGCCCGACATATTGGCCATGTCGATGCGGCCCTTATGCTCGAGATCGCCGCCATGATGGTGCAGCCGCTCCATCAGGTCCTCCTCCTCCTCGACCGGCTCGAGATCGACCATGGAGAGGTTGCAGCGCTGCGGGAAGCTGCCGTCCTCGTCGAGCACATAGGCGATGCCGCCCGACATGCCGGCCGCGAAGTTGCGACCCGTCGGCCCGATCACCGCGACGACGCCACCGGTCATGTACTCGCAGCCATGGTCGCCCGTGCCCTCGACCACCGCCACGGCACCCGAATTGCGGACAGCGAAGCGTTCGCCGGCGATGCCGCGGAAATAGGCCTCTCCCGCGATCGCGCCGTAGAGCACGGTGTTGCCGACGATGATCGAACGCTCCGGCACGGCCTTCGAGGCCGGGTCCGGCTTGACCACCAGCTTGCCGCCGGAGAGGCCCTTGCCGACATAGTCGTTGGCCTGCCCGGTCAGCTCGACGGTCACGCCCGCGGCGAGGAAGGCGGCGAAGCTCTGGCCAGACGTGCCCTTCAGCTTCACCGTGATGGTGTCCTCAGGCAAGCCGGCATGGCCATATGTCTTGGCGACGGCGCCCGAGAGCATCGCGCCGACGCTGCGGTCGACATTGCAGATCGGGTGCTCGAGCACGACCGGCGTGCCGGTCTCCAGCGCATCCTTCGCTCCCGCGATCAGCTTGCGGTCGAGCACGTCGTCGATCGGGTGCTTCTGCAGCTCGACATGGCGGATCGCCACGTCGGGCATGTCGACCTTGTGGAACAGCCGCGAGAAGTCGAGCCCCTTGGCCTTCCAGTGGTCGATCGCCTCGCGCTTGTCGAGCAGGTCGGAGCGGCCGACGATCTCGTCGAGGCGGGTGAAGCCCATCTCGGCCAGGATCTTACGCACGTCCTCGGCGACGAAGAAGAAGTAGTTGATGACGTGCTCGGGCAGGCCCTTGAAGCGCTTGCGCAGCACCGGGTCCTGCGTCGCGACGCCGACCGGGCAGGTGTTGAGATGGCACTTGCGCATCATGATGCAGCCGGCCGCGATCAGCGGCGCGGTCGAGAAGCCGAACTCGTCGGCCCCGAGCAACGCGCCGATCACGACGTCGCGGCCGGTGCGCAGGCCGCCATCGACCTGCAGCGCAATGCGGCCGCGCAGCTGGTTGAGCACGAGCGTCTGCTGCGTCTCGGCCAGCCCGATCTCCCAGGGCGAGCCGGCATGCTTCAGCGAGGTCAGCGGGCTCGCGCCCGTGCCACCCTCGAAGCCCGAAATGGTGATGTGGTCGGCGCGCGACTTGGCCACGCCGGCCGCCACGGTGCCGACGCCGATCTCGGAGACGAGCTTCACCGAGACATCCGCCGCGGGGTTGACGTTCTTCAGGTCGAAGATCAGCTGCGCCAGATCCTCGATCGAATAGATGTCGTGATGCGGCGGCGGCGAGATCAGGCCGACGCCCGGCGTCGAATGCCGGACCTTGGCGATCTTGGCGTCGACCTTGTGGCCGGGCAGCTGCCCACCCTCGCCGGGCTTGGCGCCCTGCGCGACCTTGATCTGCATGACGTCGGCATTGACCAGATATTCGGTCGTCACGCCGAAGCGGCCCGATGCGATCTGCTTGATCGCCGAGCGCTTCGAGCGCCCGTCCGCCATCGGCTTGAAGCGGATCGGCTCCTCGCCGCCCTCGCCCGTGTTCGACTTGCCGCCGATCTGGTTCATCGCGATCGCGATGGTCTCATGCGCCTCGCGCGAGATCGAGCCAAAGGACATCGCGCCGGTGGCGAAGCGCTTCACGATCTCGGAGGCCGGCTCGACGCTCTCCAGCGGCACCGGCGCGCGGCCGTTGTCGCGTGCCTGCTTCAGCTTGAACAGGCCGCGGATCGTGGTCAGCCGCTGCGCCTCGTCATTGACCTGCTGCGCGAAGGCCTCGTAGCGGTCCTGCGCGTTGAGGCGCACCGCATGCTGCAGCGAGGCGACGACGTCCGGCGTCCAGACATGGTCCTCGCCGCGGATGCGGTAGACGTATTCGCCACCGATATCGAGGCTGTTGCGATAGACCGGCGCGTCGCCGAAGGCGTCCTTGTGGCGGCTGACGCTCTCCTGCGCGACCTCATCGAGACCGACGCCCTCGATCGCAGTGGCGGTGCCGAAGAAGTAGCGCTCGACGAAATCGCTCTTGAGGCCGACGGCGTCGAAGATCTGCGCGCCGCAATAGGACTGGTAGGTCGAGATGCCCATCTTGGACATGACCTTCAGCACGCCCTTGCCGACCGACTTGATGTAGCGCTTCACCACCTCATAGGCGTCGACCTCGGTCGGGAAGGCGCCCTGCTCGTGCAGGTCGAGCAGCGTGTCGAAGGCGAGATAGGGGTTGATCGCCTCCGCGCCATAACCGGCAAGGCAGCAGAAATGATGGATCTCGCGCGGCTCGCCCGATTCCACGACGAGGCCGACCGAGGTGCGCAGGCCCTTGCGGATCAAGTGATGATGCACGGCCGCCGTCGCCAGCAGCGCCGGGATCGGGATCCGGTCCGGCCCGACCAGTCGGTCGGACAGGATGATGATGTTGTAGCCGCCATGGACCGCGGCCTCGGCGCGCTCGCAGAGCCGCTCCAGCGCCGCCGCCATGCCGCCCGCGCCATCGCGCGCCGGATAGGTGAAATCGATCGTCTTGGTGTCGAAGCGATCCTCGTAATGGCCGATGCAGCGGATCTTCTCGAGATCGTCATTGGTCAGGATCGGCTGGCGCACCTCGAGCCGCTTGCGCCGCGAGGTCCCTTCCAGATCGAGGATGTTCGGCCGCGGCCCGATGAAGGAGAGCAGGCTCATCACCAGCTCCTCGCGGATCGGGTCGATCGGCGGGTTGGTGACCTGGGCGAAGTTCTGCTTGAAATAGGTGTAGAGCAGCTTCGACTTCGAGGAGAGCGCCGAGATCGGCGTGTCGGTGCCCATCGAGCCGACGGCTTCCTGCCCCGTCACCGCCATCGGCGCCATCAGCAGGCGGGTGTCCTCCTGCGTGTAGCCGAAGGCCTGCTGGCGATCGAGCAGGGCGACGTCCGTACGCTGCGCCCGCGCCTCGACCGGCGGCAGATCCTCGAGCACGATCTGGGTGCGCTTCAGCCAGTCCTTGTAGGGGTTGGCGAGACACAGCGACGTCTTGATCTCGTCATCGCCGATGATCCGGCCCTCTTCGAGATCGATCAGCAGCATCTTGCCCGGCTGCAGGCGCCACTTCTCGACGATCTTCTCCTCCGGGATCGGCAGCACACCGAATTCGGAGGCGAGCACCACGAGCCCGTCATCGGTGACGAGATAGCGCGCCGGCCGCAGGCCGTTGCGGTCCAGCGTCGCGCCGATCTGCTTGCCGTCGGTGAAGGCGATCGCGGCGGGCCCGTCCCAGGGCTCCATCAGCGCGGCGTGATACTCGTAGAAGGCGCGCCGCTCCTCATCCATCAGCGGGTTGCCGTTCCAGGCCTCGGGAACGAGCATCATCATCGCATGCGCCAGCGAGTAGCCGCCCTGCACCAGGAATTCGAGCGCGTTGTCGAAGCAGGCGGTGTCGGACTGGCCCTCATAGGAGATCGGCCAGAGCTTCGAGATGTCGGGCCCGAACAGCTCGGAATCGACGCTCGCCTGCCGGGCCGCCATCCAGTTGACGTTGCCGCGCAGCGTGTTGATCTCGCCGTTATGGGCGACCATGCGGTAAGGGTGCGCCAGCCGCCAGGACGGGAAGGTGTTGGTGGCGAAGCGCTGATGGACCAGCGCGATCGCGCTCTCGAAGCGCTCGTCCTGCAGATCCTTGAAATAGCTGCCGAGCTGGGTGACCAGCACCATGCCCTTGTAGACGATGGTGCGCGCCGACATCGAGACCGGGTAATAGGTCGCGGTGGCGCGGTCCTTCAGCTTGTAGACCTTGTTGGAGACCGACTTGCGCAGGACGTAGACCTTGCGCTCGAACTCCTCCTCGGTCGCGATCTCGGCCGGCCGGCCGACGAAGAGCTGGCGATGGACCGGCTCGGTCTCCTTCACCGCCTTGCCGAGATCGGAACCATCGACCGGCACGTCGCGCCAGCCGAGGAAGATCAGGCCCTCCTCGGTCACGGTCTGCTCGACGATGTCCTCGCAGATCCTCCGGTCGCTCGTGTCGCGCGGCATGAAGAACTGCCCGATCGCGTAATGGCCGACCTCCGGCAGGGTAATGCCGAGCGTCGCGCACTCCTCGCTGAAGAAGCGATGCGGGATCTGGGTCAGGATGCCGCAACCGTCGCCGAGCTTGGGGTCGGCGCCGACCGCACCGCGATGGTCGATGTTGAGCAGGATCTGCAGGCCCTGCGCCACGACGGCATGGCTCTTGCGGTTCTTCATGTCGGCGATGAAACCGACGCCGCAGGAATCCTTCTCCATCGACGGATCGTAGAGGCCCTGGCGCACCGGCATGGCGGGGTCGCGAACCTCCGGGAAGCGCTCGAAGGCCGGCGTGACGGCGTCCAAGGTCTCCACGCGCTCGAAGGCACCGCTCGACTGGCTGGTTTCGCTCATCGTCAAACCCCGCTTGCCACCGCCCGCCCGGCTTCCGCCGGAGGGCATCCTTGAGACCATATCACCCTTCGCCCATCCTGGGCCGCCGATCCTGCACCGGCTCTTGTGAGCCGCAGCAAGGATGGGGCCAGCATGGCCGGGGCGTTCGTTTGTCGGAGGTGGCTTGCGCTGGTCTCGGGGCGCCCGCGTCCTCCGCAGGCGCTGAGGGCTCGTCGCCCTGCCGCGCCTGTCAGGCTGCCGCTTTGCGGGCGGCGCGCGTACGAGTGGCTTTGGCGTGTTTGGCCGTACCCTTCGTCATCGATCCGCTCCGTTGCGATGGCACGACCGCTCCCCTTGCGGAGTTCGGTCGGCACGGCGAAAAATGGGACAGCAACACTGTCCTATTCCGTGAATTTGCCAGAATTCCAATCTCGGCACAAGCGGTGATTCGTCACGCTTCGGAAATTTTATGTTGCATGAGCGGCGCCTCCCGACATTTCCGGCATGAAGGGCCGCATCGGCCCCTCACTTCCTGTCGATCCTCGCGGCAGACGCCTCTGGCGCGCGCGCGATCGGTTCCCTACTCTGAACCTCCTGCCTTCCTTCCCTGGTCGCGCCCGATGCCGCTGGTGATCGTCCCCGTCTATGCCGCGCTGCTGGCGCTGCTCTTCGTCATGCTCTCACTCTCGGTGGTCCGACAGCGGCGCAGCGGCCGCATCGCCATCGGCACCGCCGGCGACCGCGACCTCGAACGCCGCGTCCGCGTGCACGGCAATTTCGCCGAATATACGCCGCTGGCTTTGCTGCTGCTCGCCATGGCCGAGTTCCGCGGCGCGCCTAGCCTGCTGCTGCACGCGCTCTGCCTGTGCCTCCTCGTCGGCCGGGCGAGCCATGCCTGGGGCGTCTCGCATCTCGACGAGGATCTGCGCTTCCGTGTCGCCGGCATGGTCGCGACCTTCCTCAGCCTGATCGTGGCGGCCGTGACGCTGCTCGTGCAGGCGCTGGTCGGGTAGGTGCGCGGCGCCCTTGGCGAGGGCGCAGCCTACCTCTATCGCTGGCGGCATGAACTTCATCAGCGACAACATCGCGGGCGCGAGCCCTAAGGTCATGGCCGCGATCGCCGCCGCCAATGACGGACCGGCCTCGGCCTATGGCACTGACATCTGGACGCAGAAGGCCGAGCGCCGCATCGCCGAGATTTTCGAGCGCGAGGTCGCGGTCTTCCTGGTCACCAGCGGCACGGCTGCGAATGCGCTGGCGCTGGCGAGCCTGACCCGCCCCTGGGGCGCCGTTGTCACCCATGAGGAGAGTCATGTCGCCGACGACGAATGCGGCGCGCCTGAGTTCTTCAGCGACGGCGCCAAGCTGATCGGCCTGCCGGGCGCCGGCAACAAGCTCTCGCCCGCGGAAGTCACCCAGACGCTGGCCCGCTTCCGAGAAGGCGCCCTACACCAGGTCCAGCCGCAGGCGCTCTCGATCACCCAGGCCACCGAATGCGGCACGATCTACACCCCAGACGAGATCCGCGCGCTGAAGGCGGCCGCCGCGCCGCGCGGCCTGGCCCTGCACATGGATGGCGCCCGCTTCGCCAATGCGCTGGTGACGCTGGGCTGCAGCCCGGCGGAAACCACCTGGAAGGCCGGCGTCGACGTGCTCACCTTCGGCGGCACCAAGAACGGTGCCTGGGCGGCCGAAGCGGTCGTCTTCTTCGACCCCGCCCGCGCGACCGAGATGAAATGGCGCCGCAAGCGCGCCGGCCAGACGCTCTCCAAGGGCCGGCTGATCGGCGCCCAGTTCGAGGGGCTGCTCGCCGACGGGCACTGGCTCGACCTCGCCCGCCATGCCAATGAACTCGCGCAGCGCCTCGCCCAGGCCTTCGCGCGCAGTTCGCAGGCCCGCCTCGCCTGGCCCTGCCAGGCCAATGAAGTGTTTCCGATTCTGTCCCCTGCCCTGCAGGCGCGGCTGAAGACGGCCGGCGTCGGCTATCTCGACTGGTCGGCGCGCGCCCTGCCGGCAGGCGAGGCGCTGGCCGAGGGCGAGGTCGTCGGCCGCTTCGTCATGTCCTTCGCGACACCGGAGGCCGAGGTGGAGCGCCTCATTGCCCTGCTCGCGGCGTGCAATGGCTGAGATCGCTCCCGGATTCAGCCCCACGCCTGCCGCAATCCCTAAGGAAGACTGAAAGCCTGTCAGTTCGTCCTCTGAAAGGGATGCTCCCAATGGCCATTCGTTCGACCGCGGCGCAGCGCCATGCGCTGATGGGCATGGCAGTCGCCGGCGCCCTCGCCGGCGCAACCGGCACCGCATCGGCCCAGTACTACCTCTACGACGACGCGCCCTATCTCGAGCAGCGTTTCGGCTATGGCTATCGCTACCTCGCCCCGCGTCCGCCGGCACCGATCCCGCAGCGCGCCATCGGGCGGATCGCGGCACGTGACTACGGCCTGGCCCGCGTCGATCGCACGGTCGCGACGGGCTCCGCCTATGTCGTCGACGGGCGCACCCGCTCGGGCGCCCGCGTCCGGCTCATCCTCGATCGCTATAGCGGCCAGGTGCTCGACGAGATCGTCCTCCAGGCGCCGCCGCGCACGGCTCCTCGCGTTGCCCGGACCGACCCGCGCGACGAGGCCAGACCGCGAGCCCAGCGCCTCACGCCGCAGCCGCCCGAACGGCCGGCCCCTCTCAAGCCACCCGGACAGGCGACCGCGCCCGCGACAGTGACCCCGCCCGCGCCCGCCGCGCCGCTCAAGGCCGAGCCACCCATG
>NZ_JAUXYO010000119.1 GCF_030694325.1 Allobosea sp.
GATCAGGACCCAGAGCTGCTCGATGCGACCACTGAGCCGATCGACCTGCGACACCGCCGCGGGCGTCATCTTCACGCCGCTGCCGACATATTGGGTGAAGTGAACCGAGCGGCTGCCGGCCGCCTCGCGCATCGTCGTGGCGAACTCGCCGAGCGAGACGGTGTTGCTGACCTCCGGGTTCAGGTCGCCGATGCGGGCGCCGATCTGGCGCTGCAGCCCCGTCTGCTGGTTGAGCAGATCGAGGACGGTGGCGCTGAAGGCCTGGGCGGCCTTGGGATCGCGCTGCTGCAGGGCCTTGGCGGCTTCCGCTGCCGCGAGGCGGCGCGCCTCGACGAGACGCTGGCCGATCTGGGACACGGGGCCGGCGAGTTCCTGGCGTTGTGCGAAGCCTGTCGCGGCGAAGCTGGCCTGCATCTGGGAGACGCGCGCATCGGTCTCGCGCGCGGCCTGGGCTGCGGCAGCGGCGATCTTGCCGTCCGGATCGGCGGCCAGGATCACCTGCGTGATGGCACCGCGCTCGATCGCGGCGCGCTCGATCACGCGGCTGACCGCCTCCGAGGCGGCGACGAGGCTCTGAGTCTCCTGTGCCGTCGAGAGCGAGCGCATCTGTTGATAGGCGACGAAACCGCTCGCGAGGATGGCGGCGCCACCGGCTGCGATGGTGCAGATCAGAAAATGTGTAACGCGCATGGCGCTGAGTTCCCCACGGCCGCCGCTCCGGATCTGGCTGTGGCCATGCCGTTCTTGCGCGGCGGCGGCCGGGACATGCCGGAGCGTTGTCTCCGACACATATCGACTGGCCTCTTAACGCGACGTTTCGAAACGCCGGTCGCGATGGGATTTCAGAGGTTGAAGACGCGGTGAGGAACCAGCTCGCCCTGCTCGACCGCGCCGATGGCGATGAGCACGCCGCCGCAGGTGGCGTAGAGCGCGGGGCTCTCGACGGGCACGTCGCGCCCGCGCAGCAGCACGCTCTGGCCCCGCTTCAGCCGCAGCGCCGCATCCTTGTGAACCACGACCTCCGGGATCAGCGACAGCGCCGTCTTGACCGGCAGCAGGGTTGCAGCCGCGCTCTCGGGGCTTTCCCGCAACGTCTCGACGGAGACTGCGTCGTCGATCGCGAAGGGCCCGACCCGGGTCCGCCGCAGATGCACGACATGGCCGAGGCAGCCGAGCGAAACGCCGAGATCGCGGGCGATCGCACGCACATAGGTACCCTTGCCGCACTCAGCCTCGAAGGTCGTCGTCTCCGGCGAGTGCGAGACGATGCGCAGCGCGTCGATCTCGACGGGCCTCGCCTCCAGCACCACGTCCTCGCCGTCGCGGGCGAGGTCGTAGGCGCGCTCGCCGGCGATCTTGATGGCGGAGAATTTCGGCGGAACCTGGCTGATGGTGCCCGTGAACTGTGGCAGCAGGGCCGTGATGGCCTGCTCGTCCGGCCGGGTTTCAGCCGTTGCGATGACGCGGCCTTCCGCGTCGTCGGTATCGGTCTGCGTGCCCCAGGCGACGGTGAACTGATAGGCCTTGCGCCCGTCCATGACGAAGGGGACTGTTTTGGTCGCCTCGCCGAGCGCGATCGGCAACAGGCCCGAGGCGAGCGGATCGAGCGTGCCGGCATGGCCGGCCTTCTTCGCCGAGAAGGCGCGCTTGACGACCGCGACCGCGTGGGTCGAGGTCATGCCGACGGGCTTGTCGAGCACGACCCAGCCGTGGACGTCGCGCTTCTTCGGTCGCGGCGCAAAGCTCTGGCCCTGGGGTTCGAGGAGGTCCGGAGAGGCCGGTTCAGTCATTGTCCTGCTCGTCCGTCTGGATGCGCAGCGGCTGCTTCAGGATGTCCTGCCGCACCTTGTCGGAATAGAGGATCGCGTCGACCCGCTCGGCCTCGGCGAAGCTCTCATCTGCCAGGAAGCGGATATCGGGCGCGAATTTCAGGTTCACGCGGTGAGCGATCTCGCCGCGGATATAGCGCTTGTGGTCGTTCAGGGCCTTCAGCACCGGTTTCACGTCGCCGCCGCCGAGCGGCATGATGTAGCAGGTCGCGAGCTTGAGATCCGAGGACAGGCGCACTTCGGGCACCGTGACGACGTGCCTGGCCAGCACCTCGTCATGAATGTCGCCGCGCGAAAGCAGCTCGGCCAGCGCATGACGGATGACTTCGCCGATGCGCAGCTGGCGCTGGTTGGGACCGAAGGGTTTTGCGGGTTTTGCCATGGTTCTCGTTCTCCGGGATCGGACCGGATGGACGGTCGATAAAAGCATCATGGCCGGGCAAGCCCGGCCATGATCAGCCTGGGTCGAAGCAGACGCCTCAGAGCGTGCGCTTGATCTCCTCGACGCGGTAGCACTCGATCACGTCGCCGGCGCGCATGTCCTGATAGTTCTCGAAGGACATGCCGCATTCCTGGCCGGCCACGACCTCCTTGGCGTCGTCCTTGAAGCGCTTGAGCTGGGCGAGCTTGCCCTCGTGGACGACGACGTTGTCGCGGATCAGGCGGACATTGGCGCCACGCTCGATCGTGCCGTCGGTGACGCGGCAGCCGGCGATCTTGCCGACCTTGGAGACGGCGAAGATCTCGAGGATCAGCGCATTGCCGAGCATGGTTTCGCGCAGGGTCGGCGCCAGCAGGCCCGACATCGCCGCCTTCACATCGTCCACGAGGTTGTAGATGATGTTGTAATAGCGGATTTCGACGCCGGCCCGTTCGGCCGCCTCACGCGCTTCCTTGTGGGCGCGCACGTTGAAGCCGATCACGGCCGCGCCCGAAGCCTGGGCCAGCGTGATGTCGGATTCGGTGATGCCGCCGACGCCCGACTGCAGCACGCGGGCGCGCACCTCGTCATTGCCGACCTTCTCGAGCGTGCCGACGATGGCCTCGACCGAGCCCTGCACGTCGCCCTTGACGACGAGCGGGAACTCCTTGCGGCCGGCGCCTTCCTTGAGATCGCGCATCATGTCCGCGAGCGAACGGCCCGCAGCCGATCCGCCGCCGCGCGCGGCGATCCGGTCGCGCTTCTGGCGCTCGCGGTAGTCGGTGATCTCGCGGGCCCGCGCCTCCGACTCGACGACCGCGACGCGGTCGCCCGCCTCAGGGGTGCCATTGAAGCCGAGGACCTCGACCGGCAGGGAGGGTGGCGCCTCCTTGATATGGGCGCCGGTGTCGCCGATCAGCGCGCGCACGCGACCCCATTCGGAACCCGCCACGATGATGTCGCCGGTGCGCAGCGTGCCGCGCTGGACGAGCACGGTCGCGACCGGGCCGCGGCCGCGATCGAGCTTGGCCTCGATCACCGTGCCCTCGGCCGGACGATCCGGATTGGCCTTGAGGTCGAGCAGTTCGGCCTGCAGCGCGATCGCCTCGAGCAGCTTGTCGAGGTTCTTGCCGGTCTTGGCCGAAACCTCGATTTCGAGCGTCTCGCCGCCGAGCGACTCGACCTGGATCTCGTATTGCAGCAGCTCGGCGCGCACCCGCTCGGGGCTGGCGTCGGTCTTGTCGATCTTGTTGATCGCCACGATCAGTGGAACGCCGGCAGCCTTGGCGTGATTGATCGCCTCGACCGTCTGCGGCATCACGCCGTCATCGGCCGCCACAACCAGCACGACGACGTCGGTGACCTTGGCGCCGCGGGCGCGCATCGCCGTGAAGGCGGCGTGGCCCGGCGTGTCGATGAAGGTCACCTTGGCGCCGGACGGCGTCACCACCTGATAGGCGCCGATATGCTGGGTGATGCCGCCGGCCTCGCCGGTGACGACATGCGTCTGGCGGATCGCGTCGAGCAGCGAGGTCTTGCCGTGGTCGACATGGCCCATGATCGTGACGACGGCCGGGCGCGAGCTCAGCGTGTCGTCGGTATCGGGCGTGTCGAACAGGCCTTCCTCGACATCGGATTCGGCCACGCGCTTGACGGTGTGGCCCATTTCCTCGGCCACAAGCTGGGCGGTGTCGGCGTCGATCACGTCCGTGATCTTGTGCATCGCGCCCTGCTTCATCAGCAGGCGGATGACGTCGACGCCGCGCTCGGTCATGCGGTTGGCGAGTTCCTGGATGGTGATCGTCTCGGGAATGATCACCTCGCGCATCACGCGCTCCTTCGCCACGTCGGAGGCGCGGTGCCCCGTCATGCGCTGGACGCGCCGGCGGAAGGCGGCGACCGAGCGTGTGCGCTCGTCGTCACCACCGGTCGCGGTCGACAGCGTCAGGCGGCCACGCGGCTTCTCGCCGACCTTGGGCGTCTTGGGAGCAGGCACCGGGGCTCCGCGCGGCGGGCCGCCGGCAAAGCCGCCGGGACGGCGGAAGGCGGGCCTCGCCTCGCCATCGTCGGGCCGGCTGCGTGGCGTGGCCGTCGACGGCGCCTGGCGCGTCGGACGGGTGAC
>NZ_JAUXYO010000144.1 GCF_030694325.1 Allobosea sp.
AGCACATGCAGCTCAACAACACCGATCCCTGGACCGAGGTCGATGGCGAGCGCTCCAGCGTCAAGACCAAGCATCCGACCCTGTCGGACCCGAAGGTGCGCGAGGCGATCAACCTCCTGATCGACCGCGACTCGATCCAGAAGTTCATCTATGGCCGCGGCGGCATCGCCACGGCGAGCTTCGTGAACCAGCCGGCCAAGTTCAAGTCGCCCAAGCTCAAATACGAATTCAACATCGACAAGGCGAACAAGATCCTCGACGACGCCGGCTACAAGCGCGGGTCCGACGGCATCCGCGAGAAGGACGGCAAGAAGCTCAAATACGTCTACCAGACCTCGATCAACGCGCCGCGCCAGAAGACGCAGCAGATCATCAAGCAGGCCTGCCAGCGCGCCGGTATCGACCTCGAGCTGAAGTCGGTCACCGCCTCGGTGTTCTTCTCCTCCGACGTGGCCAACCCCGACACCTACACCAAGCTCTATGTCGACATGGAGATGTACACGACCACGCAGCCGCAGCCCGATCCGGAGCGCTTCCTGAACCAGTTCGTGTCCTGGGAGATCGCCAACAAGGAGAACAAGTGGCTCGGCCGCAACGTCTCGCGCTACTCCGACCCGGCGGCGGACGAAGCCTACCGGGCCGCCCAGAAGGAGCTCGACCCCGACAAGCGCGCCGCGCTGCTGATCAAGGTCAACGAGATCTTCTGCGAGGCCCATGTCATCCTGCCGCTGCTCTCGCGCACCCGCGTCGCCGCGGCGGCGACGGCGCTGATGCATGACCACAGCGGCTGGGACGTCGACAGCTGGAACATCGCGGCCTGGTACCGGGCCTGATCCTGCCGGGAGCAGGCCCCCGGCGCGGCGCAGACCGCACCGGGGGCCTGCTCCCTCTTCATTTGGAACGCAAGGCGTGCCGCCGCCCTCACCGGGACGTGCGGCACTCGTCCATGGCGGCACAAGACCGCACACGAAAAGAGTTTGTTTAGATGGGCGCTTATCTGCTGAGGCGACTGCTGATCGCCATACCGAGCCTGCTCGGCATCAGCCTCATCCTGTTCACCGTGCTCGCCCTGGCGCCGGGCGATCCGTTCTCTGAAATGGCGACCAATCCCAACGTGCCGCCGGAGGTCCGCGAGGCCTTGCGCGCCAGCTTCGGCCTCAACGACCCGATCCTGGTGCGCTATCTGCGCTGGCTGTCGAACATGGTGCAGGGCGACTGGGGCTTCTCCTTCGCCAGCCGCATCAATGTCGACACGCTGATCATGCAGCGCGTTCCGACCACGCTCTTCGTCGTCGGCTCGTCGCAGATCCTCGCCCTGCTGATCGCGCTGCCGGTCGGCATCTATGCCGCGACGCGGCCCTATTCGGTGTTCGACCAGATCGCCAACACGCTCGCCTTCGTCGGCTTCTCGCTGCCGACCTTCTTCACCGGCCTGCTGCTGATCCTGATCTTCTCGGTGACGCTCGACTGGTTCCCCTTCGTCTACCGCTCCGACATCGCGGCGACCGGCGGGCGCTGGTACTGGGAGATGTTCCGCCAGGCGATCATGCCGATCACCGTGCTCGGCCTGTTCCAGGCGGCGTCCTACACGCGCTATGTGCGCTCGGCCGTGCTCGACGTGATCCGCCTCGACTATGTCACCACGGCGCGCGCCAAGGGCCTCAGCGGCAAGACCGTGACGCTGCGCCACGTCACGCGCAACGCGCTGATCCCGGTCGTCACGCTCGTCGCCCTGCAGATGCCGGCGGTGTTCGGCGGCGCCATCGTCACCGAGCAGATCTTCCGGATTCCCGGCATCGGCTCGCTCCTCATCGACGCGATTCTGGCCAACGCCACGCCGGTCATCATGGCCGTGACCTTCGTCTTCGCCTGCCTCGTCGTCCTGTTCAATCTCATCGCGGATATCCTTTATGGCTGGCTCGACCCTCGCATCTCCTTCAGCTGAGCCGGTGTCCGGCCCGGCTCCGACGAGCGCCGCGACCTCGCCCGGGCGCGAGACGTGGAAGCGCTTCCGCCGCCACAAGCTGGCGATGGCGAGCAGCTTCGTGCTCGGCACCATGATCCTCGGCGTCATCATCGGCCCCTGGATCTGGCCGGTGCCGATCAACGAGATCGACTTCTCGGCGCAATTGCAGACACCGTCCTGGAAGCATCCGTTCGGCACGGACGACCTCGGCCAGGACCTGCTGGCGCGCATGATCTATGGCGGGCGGATCTCGCTCGCGGTGGGCCTCGCCGCGATGGTCGTGGCAACCTTCGTCGGCATCCTGATCGGCGCGATCGCCGGCATGTCGCGCGGCTATGTCGACAACTTCCTGATGTGGGTGACCGACCTGTTCCTCTCCCTGCCGCAGCTGCCGCTCCTGCTGCTGGTGATCTACTTCTTCCGGGAGCAGCTCAAGGCGGTGTTCGGCGTCGAGGGCGGTGTCTTCATCCTCATCGTCGTCGTCATCGGCGGGCTGAAATGGATGCCGGTGGCACGACTTGTGCGTGCCCAGTTCATGTCGTTGCGCGAGAAGGAGTTCGTCGAGGCCGCGCGGGCGCATGGCGCCACCAAGTTCCGGCAGATGGTCCACCATATTCTCCCGAACGCAATCGGCCCGGTGATCGTGGCCGCCACGATCGAGGTGTCCTCGGCGATCATCGCCGAATCGACGCTCTCCTTCCTGGGCCTCGGCTTCCCGCCGGACATCCCGACCTGGGGGCGTCTGCTGTTCGATGCGAAGGACCATCTCGATTCGGCGCCGCACTGGGCGCTGTTCCCGGGGGCGGCGATCTTCCTGACCGTGCTTTCGATCAACTTCATCGGCGACGGACTGCGCGACGCCCTCGACCCGCGCCGCGTCATCTGACCCACAACACCCGGAAGGCATCCGCATGACCACACCCATCCTGTCCGTCAGCAACCTCAGCACCTCCTTCCGGGTCGAGGGTGCCTGGAAGCAGGTCGTCCGCAACGTCTCCTTCGACATCGCGCCGAAGGAGACTGTCGCGGTCGTCGGCGAGTCGGGCTCGGGCAAGAGCGTGACGGCGCTGTCGATCATGCGGCTGACGCCGCAGGGCTCGAGCAAGATCGAGGGCTCGATCAAGCTCGCCGGCCAGGAACTGCTGACGCTGCCGGAGCCGCAGATGCGCCGCATCCGCGGCAACGACGTCGCGATGATCTTCCAGGAGCCGATGACCTCGCTCAACCCGGTGCTGACGATCGGCTTCCAGATCGCGGAAGCACTGATCCTGCATCGCGGCATGTCGCGCTCGGAGGCCGAGGCCGAGACGGTGCGCCTGCTGGAGAAGGTGCGCATCCCCGCGGCGAAGTCGCGCTTCCACGAATATCCGCACCGCTTCTCGGGCGGCATGCGCCAGCGCGTGATGATCGCCATGGCGCTGGCCTGCAAGCCGAAGCTGCTGATCGCCGACGAGCCGACGACCGCCCTCGACGTGACCATCCAGGCGCAGATCCTGCAGCTGATCAAGCTGCTGCAGGAGGAGGAGGGCATGTCCGTGCTCTTCATCACCCACGACATGGGCGTGGTCGCCGAAATCGCCGACCGCACGGTCGTGATGTATAATGGCCAGGCGGTCGAAACCGGCGCGACCGAGGACATCTTCGCCCGCGCCAAGCACCCCTATACGCGCTCGCTGCTCTCGGCCGTGCCGAAGCTCGGCTCGATGGAGGGCCGCTCGCGGCCGATGCGCTTCCCGGTCGTGGACCGCGCCACGGGCGAGTCCGATATCCCCGAGGAAACGCCCGATACGGTCAAGAGCGCCGAGCGGCCGGTCCTCGAGGTCTCGAACCTCACCACCCGCTTCGAAATCCGCTCCGGGCTGCTCTCCTCGATTACCGGCCGCGTCCATGCGGTCGAGAACGTCTCCTTCAGCGTCCAGGCCGGCGAGACGCTGGCGCTGGTCGGTGAATCCGGTTGCGGCAAATCCACGACCGGCCGCTCGGTGATGCGCCTGATCGAGCCGCAGGCGGGTTCGGTGCTGCTCGACGGCGTCGACGTGCTGAAGCTCAACCAGACCGATCTGCGCGAGCAGCGCAAGCGGATGCAGATGATCTTCCAGGATCCCTTCGCCTCGCTGAACCCGCGCATGAATGTCGGCGCAGCGATCGCCGAGCCGCTGCTGATCAACAAGCTCGCGACCCGCACCGAGGCGCGCGACCAGATCGCCGAGCTCTTGCGCCGCGTCGGCCTGCAGCCCGACATGGCCAGCCGCTTCCCGCACGAGTTCTCGGGCGGCCAGCGCCAGCGCATCTGCATCGCGCGCGCGCTCGCGGTCGAGCCGCGGCTGATCGTGGCGGACGAGGCCGTCTCGGCGCTCGACGTCTCGGTCAAGGCACAGGTGGTCAACCTGATGCTGGAGCTGCAGGCCCGGATGGGGCTGGCCTATCTCTTCATCTCGCACGACATGGCGGTGGTGGAGCGCGTCAGCCATCGCGTCGCCGTGATGTATCTCGGCGAGATCGTCGAGATCGGCCCGCGCGAGGCGATCTTCGGCAATCCGCAGCACCCCTACACCAAGCGCCTGCTGGCGGCGGTGCCGATCGCCGATCCGACGCGGCGCCACGAGAAGAACCCGCCCTCCAACGACGAGATCAAGAGCCCGGTGCGGGCGCCGGACTTCGTCCCGCCGATCCGCCAGTTCCGCGAGGTCTCGCCGGGCCACGCCGTGATGATCTGGGGCGAGGAGTGGGAGAAGAAGACGATCGAGGCCGTCGCGGCCTGATCCGGGACGCACGGCACGCCCCTTGCGGGGTCAGCATCGGAATGGGGCGGGCGCAGAACGCGCCTGCCCCTTTTTCGTTGCGCATCGGCTGTGGAATGGCCTCGGAACCACGTCGTCGTTCCGGGCTTGACCCGGGACCCATTCCGGAACGCTTCCGATCAGGGCTCAGGCATGGATCCCGGATCTCCGCTTCGCTCCGTCCGGGATGACCCGCGCTTCAGTCAGAATGCGATATGCTGCGGCATCGGCAGGCGCTGCCGAAAGCGCGGCCTCACCCGCACGCCTCACGCTCTCGGCAGATCCGGCACGCGATAGGCCGTGGTCGACTTGATCCGCTCCATGGCGAAGCGGGAGGTCACGTTCTTGAGCGGGATCGTCTCGATCAGCTTCTTGTAGAACATGTCATAGGCGGCCATGTCGGCGACGACGACGCGCAGCATGTAGTCGACATCACCCGCCATCCTGTAGAACTCCATGACCTCGGGCATGGCAGAGACCATCTGCGCGAATTTTTCCAGCCAGGGGCCGGAATGGTCCGCGGTCTCGATCTGGACGAAGACGGTCAGCCCCAGCCCGATCTTCTCCGGCGATACCAGGGCGACGCGCTTGAGGATGACGCCTGACTGCTCCAGTTTCTGGATCCGTTTCCAGCACGGCGTCTGCGAGAGCCCGACGCGATCGGCCAATTCGGCGATCGAGATGTTGGCGTCCCCCTGCAGCACCGTCAGGATTTTCCGGTCGATCGCGTCCATTCTCTGAAATCCGCTCAAAAGAGAAAATAAGCATACACAGACGGACATTCGTAGTTTATTTTTCTTTTTGATCCCCGTCTCTTGCATTCTGATAGAAAATCCTTTTCTCAATCTGTCAATAGCACCCCGTCAGGTGCCGTCGTGGCAAAGGATTTCATCGATGGATCGCCGTCAGTTTCTGCTTGCCGGCTCTTCGCTTCTCGCCGCCGCGCCGTTCGCCGGCGCCCAGGCGCAGGCCCCTGTCGCGGCGCGCATCGGCTATATCCCGATCATCGGCACGGCCCCGGTCTTCGTCGCCCATGGCGAGGGCTGGTTGAAGGAGGCCGGGATCAATCCGACCTTCACCGTCTTCGAATCCGGCCCCAACATGATCCAGGCCTTCGCTTCGGGCACGATCGACTTCTATGTCGCCGGTATCGCGCCGCTGGCCGTGGCGCGCTCGCGCGGCGTCGATGTCCGCGTCGTCGCCGCGACCGCCATTGCCGAGAACGTCTTCGTCGCGGCGCCTGCGCTCGCGAAGTTCTTCACGCCTGGCACGACACCGGCGGCCGCTTTCAAGGCGCACAAGGCCTCGACCGGCAAGGCGGCTCGTCTCGCGACCCAGCCTGCCGGCTCAGTGCCCAACACCGTCCTGCAATACTGGCTCTGGGAAGTCGCCAAGGCGGAGAAGAGCGATATCGAGGTCGTGCCGATGGGCATCGACGCGACGCAGCAGGCGGTGCTTGCCGGCGCGGTCGAGGGCGGCATCGTGCGCGAGCCGGCGCTGACCATCGTTCAGACCCGCAACCCCGGCATCAAGCTGATCGCGGGCGGGCAGGAGCTGTTTCCCGGCCAGCCCGGCACGGTCGTCGCGGGCTCTGGCGCCTTTGTGACGAAGAATCCGGAGGCCGTGCAGAAGCTGGTCAACAGCCTGGTGCGTGCCGCCGATCTGATCGCCAAGGACCCGGACAAGGCCGCGCCTCATGTCGGTGCCGCGCTCGGCAAGGGCATCGTCGATCCCGAACTGATCCGCAAGGCCCTGGTCTCGCCGGCCTCGACCTTCGAAATCGATCCGCGCAAGATCATCGAGCCCTCGCGCGCGATGCAAGCCTACCAGGTCAAGCTCGGTTCGCTGGAGAAGGAACTGCCCTTCGACGGGCTGTTCGAGACCAGCTTCTACGAGAAGGCGGCGAAGGTTGGCGGCTGACGATATTGTGCCGCTTGCAACACGCCGTCATTCCGGACAAGCCGCGAAGCGGCGCAGCTCCGGAATCCATCGTAGGGCTCCGGAGCTTTACGATGGATTCCGGGTCTTCGCTGCGCTACGCCCGGAATGACGGCGTGTGGACCTGATCCATAAAGGTTTGACCTTGCATTCCCTCCGGGCGCCCGCCCTCGCCTGTCTCGGCCTCGTCGCCTTCCTGCTGCTGTGGGAAGCGATCCCGTTCTTCGGGCTGGTCAACCCGGCCTTCCTGCCGGGGCCGAGCGCGCTGCCGCGCGCCTTCCTGGCGGAGATCCGATCCGGCGCCTGGCTGTCGGCGATCCTGGGTTCTCTCGGGCATTACTTCACCGGGCTGATCACCGGCTCGGCGTTGGGCGTGGCGCTGGGCGTGCTGGTCGGAATGTCGCGCCTTGCCGAAGAGGCGACGGCCTGGGTCGTGCGTGTGCTGCGGCCGATCCCGGGCCTCGCCTGGGTGCCCTTCGCGATCATCTGGTTCGGCGTCAACCCGTCGGCCGCCGTCTTCATCATCGCCATCGGCGTGTTCTGGATCGTGTTCTTCGCGGCGCAGGGGGCGATCCGCGGCGTCGACCGCGACCTGATCGAGGTGGCGGACGCCTTCGGCTTCACCTCCTCCTGGCAGCGGCTCACCAAGATCCTGCTGCCGGCCGCGATGCCCGGCATCCTCGTCGGCGTCCGCACGGCGCTCGGCCAGGCCTGGATGGCGGTGGTCGCGGCCGAGATCTTCGGCGTCGCCGGCGTCGGTCAACGCATGATGCAGGCCTCCAGCCTGCTCGCGACCGACATCGTGGTGGTCTACATGCTGACCATGGCCGGGCTCTACGGCTTCCTCGACACCCTGTTCGTCGCCTTCCAGAAATGGGTGCTGCGTTGGAAAGCGTGATCGACAAGACTGCGATCGAGATCCGGGGCCTGTCGCTGACCTTCACCCGCGACGGCGAACAGACCGAGGTGCTGCGCAAGCTCGACCTCTCGGTCGCGCGCGGCGAATTCCTCGCCATC
>NZ_JAUXYO010000154.1 GCF_030694325.1 Allobosea sp.
CTGGCCGGAATCGCGCTCGCCGCGGCGACAGCCACCGCTGTGTCCCTGCCGGCAAGCCAAGCCGCCGCCCAGGCGCGCCTCGCCACGAAGGCGCCGGCCCGCCGAGCCAAGCCGGTCGTCGATGGCGACTATGTCGTGACCCGCGAAGACGTCCGGCTCTACTTCAAGGACTGGGGGCCGAAGGACGGTCCGGTGGTGACGCTGAGCCATGGCTGGCCGCTCTCCTCCGACAGCTGGGAGAACCAGGCGTTCTTCCTCGCCAGCAACGGCTTCCGCGTCATCAGCCATGACAGGCGCGGCCATGGCCGCTCCAGTCAGACCTGGGACGGCAACGACATGGACCACTATGCCGACGATCTGGCGGAGGTGATCGAGGCGCTCGACCTCAGGAACGTGTCGGCCTTCGGCTTTTCGACCGGCGGCGGCGAGGTCGCGCGCTATGTCGGCCGCCACGGCACCGGTCGTGTCGCCAGGGTCGGCTTCATCGCCGCGGTGACGCCGATCATGCTGCGCAAGCCTTCAAACCCCGATGGCGTGCCGCTGGAGGTCTTCGACGGCATCCGCAAGGGCTTCCTCGCCGATCGTGGCCAGCTCTTCCGCGACATCGCGTCGGGCCCCTTCTTCGGCTACAACCGCCCCGGCGCCAAGGCGAGCCAGGGTGCGATCGAGGCCTGGTATGCGCAGGGCATGCAGGCCGGCTTCAAGAACACCTTCGACTCGATCAAGGCGTTCTCGGAGACCGACTTCGTTGCGGATCTGAAGAAGGTCGACCGGCCGACGCTGATCGTCCATGGCGACGACGACCAGATCGTCCCGATCGAGACGACAGCGCGCGCCGTCAAGCGGCTGCTGCCGAGCGCGACCCTGAAGGTCTATGAGGGCGCCCCGCACGGCCTCTCCGAGACCCACAAGGACCGGCTGAACCGGGACATGCTCGCCTTCCTGAAGGCCTGAGCAGTCCAGACGCGATGATGGAGGCGGGGGCGCAGTGCGTCCCCGCAGCCATTTCCGGATCAGATCGCGGCCGCCAGCCGCCGTATCGCGCCCTCGCGACCGCCGACGAGGATCCTCTCGTCGACCGCCTTGATGTCGCGCAGGCCGCAGAGCGCCATGGTGACGTCGAGCTCCTTGCGGATGATATCGAGGCAGCGGGTGACGCCGGCCTCGCCCATCGCGCCGAGCCCATAGAGGAAGGCGCGGCCGATATAGGTGCCGTGCGCGCCGAGCGCCAGCGCCTTGATGATGTCCTGGCCCGAGCGGATGCCGCCGTCAAGATGCACCTCGATGCGGTCGCCGACCTGGTCGACGATGGCGGGCAGCGCCTCGATCGAGGAGAGCGCGCCCTCGAGCTGACTGCCGCCATGGCGGGAGACGATCAGCGCGTCGGCGCCGCTGCGGGCAGCATTCTCGGCATCCTCGGGATCGAGAATGCCCTTCAGGATCAGCTTTCCGCCCCACTGGTCCTTGATCCGCTTGACGTCGTCCCAGTCGAGCTTCGGGTCGAACTGGTCGGCGGTCCAGGAGGAGAGGGAGGACATGTCGGCGACGCCCGAGACATGGCCGACGATGTTGCCGAAGCTGCGCCGCGGCGTGTCGAGCATCTTCAGGCACCAGCGCGGCTTGGTCGCGAGATTGATCAGATTGGCGAGCGTGGGCTTCGGCGGGGCGGAAAGGCCGTTGCGGATGTCCTTGTGGCGCTGGCCGAGGATCTGCAGGTCGAGCGTCAGGACGAGCGCCGAGACGCCGGCGCGCTTGGCCCGCTCGATCAGTCGCGCGCTGAAATCGCGGTCCTTCATGACGTAGAGCTGGAACCAGAACGGGTTGCCGACATGGTTGGCGATGTCCTCGATCGAGCAGATGCTCATGGTCGAGAGGGTGAAGGGCACGCCCGCCTTGGCGGCGGCCTTCGCGGCCAGGATTTCGCCATCGGGATGCTGCATCCCGGTCATGCCGGTGGGGGCGAGCGCGACGGGCATCGCGACCTTCTCGCCGATCATGGTCGATTCCAGCGTGCGGTTCGTCATGTCGACCGCGACGCGCTGGCGCAGCTTGACCTTGGCGAAATCGGTCTCGTTGGCGCGGTAGGTGCCCTCGGTCCAAGCGCCGGAATCGGCGTAGTCGTAGAACATGCGCGGGACGCGGCGCTTCGCCAGCAGGCGCAGATCTTCGATCGTCAGGGGCTGGGCCATGGTGTCGAGCCTCGTCGCGTTTTGGGCACCGCCGGCGTGACTCGCATGAGCCGCGGCGGGGCGCAAGACCAGCGCCCTGCGACGCTCAGGACACGCCCCTGTAGCGCCCCGGCTTGTGGTTCATGCCCAGCACCGCGTTAAGGACGAGCGTGCCGATCAGCGAGATCGCGAGCCGGTCGGGCGGCAGGACGAAGGCCGCACCGGCGAAGATCGCCGCATCGATCGCGAGTTGCACCCAGCCGGCGCGCCAGCCGCGCTTCTCCTGCAGATAGAGCGCGAGAATGTTGACGCCGCCGATCGCGGTGCGGTGGCGGGCGAGCGCCAGAAGCCCCAGCCCCATGATGCTGCCGCCGGCCAGCGCGGCATAGAGCGGCTGGACGCTGGCGATGTCGAGCCAGAGCGGCGTCGCCTGGACCAGCAGCGAAACGAGCCCGACTGCGACGAAGGTACGCAGAGTGAAGGGCAGGCCCATGCGGCGGAAGGCGAGCCAGTAGAAGGGCAGGTTGACCGCCGAGAAGAGCAGGCCGAAATGCAGCCCGGTCGCATATTGCAGCAGCAAAGCAAGCCCTGCGGCGCCCCCGGTCATGATCGTCGCCTTGGCGAAGAGGGCGATGCCGATCGAGACCATCAGCGTGCCGAGCAGGATCGCCAGCGCGTCTTCATAGAGCCGGTGCCGCTCCGTCGACGAGGTGTCAGCTGGGGAGCGGGTGGCTGTCGATGGGGTCATGAGCCCTCCTGCAGGGTCGGAGCGACCCATGAGGCTCGCTGGCAGCCGCTGATGAGAATCCCGTGCCAGCCCAGCCGGGGAGGGGGCAGGCCGATCACGGCCTCGTCGCGTGAGCGTGATGTACCCGGGACGGAACAGGCGCCGAATTGCCTGACAGCCGCGACCGACGGGGCACGGTGCTTCCTCCACCAGGACGGAAGCTGGAAAGACCAACATCGGAGGATGACAATGTCTGTTCTGCGCATCGGCAAGCGGATGTCCGTACGTTTCGCTGCAGCCTCGGCCGCAATCCTGATGTCTTTCGCCGTGCAGGCGGCGGACGAGCACTTCCTCAAGGACGGCGGCCCTGCGATCAGCGGCTACGACGCCGTCGCCTATCACACGCTAGGCAAGCCGACACCCGGTTCGAGCCAGTTCAAGGCGGAATATCAGGGCGTCACCTGGCAGTTCGCCTCCGCGGCCAACCGTGATCTCTTCGCCGCCAATCCGGCCAAGTTCGCGCCGGCCTATGGCGGCTGGTGCTCGGCTGGGGCGAGCAAGGGCAAGAAGGTTTCGACCCAGCCGCATCTCTTCGCGGTCGTCGACGGCCAGCTCTACCTCAACAGCACCGAGGCTGCGCACAAGGATCTCTTTCTGAAGGATCCGGCGGCGGTCATCGATCGGGGCGAACGCAACTGGAAGATCATCTACGCGACGCCCGCGGCGAAGCTCTGACACCGCGCGTCTCGACCCTGCGGGGGCGGGCCCGTCACCATCACCCCGGCGCCATGCGGCGCCGGGGTCGCGCCGGGATCGGCCGATGCCGCGAGCGCATGCGTTGAGCCGCCTTCATGCTTCCTGTAGTCCGGGCGCATCGAAGTCGGAACGCAAAACCGTGAACCATCTGATACGTCTCGCCTTGTGCGCCTTCGCCAGCCTGGTGCCGCTCACCCTGACCGCGCAGGAGGTCGGCTGGAAGACCGGCCGCGAGGCTGCCGCGATCGAGCGGCGGATCGACGCGCTGCTGGCGCGGATGACGCTGGAGGAGAAGGTCGGCCAGCTGCATCTGTCGGGGCGCGGCGACGGCTTCGACATCGCTCAGGTCAAGGCCGGTCGCATGGGCGCGGTAATGAACTTCGTCGTGCCGGCCGAGGTGCTGGCGGTGCAGAAGGCGGTGCGCGAGAGCCGTCTCAAGATTCCGCTGATCATCGGGCTCGATGCCGTCCACGGCTTCTCGACCTATTTCCCCCTGCCGCTCGGCCAGGCCGCGAGCTGGAACCCGGCGCTGATCGAAGAGGCCGCCTACTGGACCGGGCGCGAGGCTTCCGCCGCCGGCATCAACTGGACCTTCGCGCCGATGGTCGACATGTCGCGCGACCCACGCTGGGGCCGCGTGCTCGAAGGCGCGGGCGAGGACGTGCATCTGGCCTCGGTCGTGGCGGCGGCGCGCACGCGCGGCTACCAGCGCGGCGGCGTCGCGACCTCGGTCAAGCACTTCGTCGGCTATGGCGCGGGCGAGGCCGGGCGCGACTACAACTCGACCTGGATCCCGACCAGTCAGCTCTTCGACCTGCATCTGCCGCCCTTCAAAGCCTCCTTCGATGCGGGCTCGATGACCGCGATGGCGGCCTTCAACGCCCTGAACGGCATGCCGGCCACCGCCCACAGGGGCATGCTGACGGACCTGCTGCGCGGACAATGGGGCTTCCGCGGCTTCGTCACCTCGGATTTCGGCTCGATCACCGAGCTGCGCCTGCACGGCATCGCCCGGGACGACGCGGAGGCCGCGCGCAAGGCGCTGCTGGCGGGCATCGACATGGACATGATGGGCGACGTCTATCACAAGCACCTCGCTGCAGAGGTCCGGGCCGGGCGCGTGCCGGTGAAGGCGCTGGACGAGGCCGTGCGGCGGGTGCTGCGGGTCAAGTTCCATCTCGGCCTGTTCGACAAACCCGATGTCGACCCCGCTGCCGCGCCGGCGCTGATGCAGACGGAAGATGCGCGCCGCGTGGCGCTGCGGGCCGCGCAGGAAGGCGCGATGCTGCTCAAGAATGCGGGCGACATCCTGCCGATCCGGCCTTCGGTGAAGTCCGTCGCGGTGATCGGGGCGATGGCGCGGCCCGAGGACGAGCGGGTCTGGACGGACCCGGCCGGCCTCGGCCGGCGGGTCGTGCAGCCCCTGCCCGAGGCGCTGAAGGAGCGCCTGCTGGCGGATGTCTCGGTCACCTACGAGCCGGCCTTCACCAAGGCCTGCGGCACGGAGTTCGCCGACAAAGAGGCCGCGATCCGGGCCGCGGCGGCCAGCGATCTGATCGTGGCCATGCTCGGCGAGGACTGCGAGTTCATGGGGGAGGGCGCCTCGCGCACCCGGCTCGATCTGCCGGGCGTGCAGCAGCCTTTGCTGGAAGCGCTGGTGGCCACCGGCAAGCCGGTCGTGCTGGTTCTGGCGACCGGGCGCCCGCTCGTCTTGACCTGGGCCGATGCCCATGTCGCGGCCATCCTGCAGACCTTCCATGGCGGGACGGAGGGGCGCACGGCCATCGCCGACATCCTGACCGGCAAGGTCAACCCTTCCGGCCGGGTGCCGATGAGCTTCCCGCGCTCGGTCGGGCAGATCCCGGTCTATTACGATCACCTGCCCACGGGGCGGCCGCAGAAGATCCGCCAGCGCTATGAATCCATCTTCATGGATGAGGCCAACGAGCCGCTCTATCCCTTCGGTCACGGCCTCTCCTACACCCGCTTCAGCTATGCCAATGCGCGGGTCTCGAAGCCGAGCCTGAGGCTGGACGGGTCCGTCGAGGTCTTGGTCGACGTGACCAACACGGGCCTGCGAGACGGGCAGGAGGTGGTGCAGCTCTATGTCCGCCAGCCGGTCGCGAGCCGCTCCCGGCCGGTGCGCCAGCTCAAGGCGTTCGACAAGCCGATGCTGCGTGCCGGCGAGACCCGCACGGTGACCTTCCGCCTCGACGGCAGCCGCCTCGGGGCCCATGACGATGCGGGCCGCTACGTCGTCGAGCCCGGCCTGGTCGAGATATATCTAGGTGGCTCTTCGCAAACCTCGGTCATGACGCAGGTGATGTTGACTAAGTCTTGATCACAGAGGCTTTAGCCGCCCGCGCTTTGCTCTCGACAAGCAATCTTTTTCGGTCAATCCTCCGTTCTGCGGCTATCGTGGGACATGCATCTGCTGGCCGCGGCGACGCTTTGGCTTCAAAGGATGCGGCGATGGCGACCGGGACCGTCAAGTGGTTCAATACTGAGAAAGGCTTTGGCTTCATTCAGCCTGCGGATGGCGGAAAGGATGTGTTCGTGCACATTACTGCCGTTAAGGAAGCGGGGCTGATGACGCTGACCGAGGGTCAGAAAGTCTCGTTCGAACTCAAGACCGAACGCGGCAAGACGGCGGCGGGCTCGCTGCAAGTGATGTGAGCGGCCAGACCGGTTGACACTGACGGTGGCGGACAGCATGCCGCCAGCGTGACAAAAGCGCGTCCCATCGGCAGCGTCGCAGGCGTTTTCGCCGCGACGGGTCTCTCATCGTCGCGGCATGCGGTCGTGACGCAGGCCGTCGAGACGCTGGTTCTCGACGAGGCCGGCATTCGCGGCGATCTTCATGCCGGGCTGACCCGTCGTTCAGGGCCGCGCGAGCCCTGGCTGCCGCGTGGCCTGACCCTTCGCAACGACAGGCAGGTGTCGGCGCTCTGCCCCACCGAACTCGCTGCCATCGCCCGCGGGCTCGACCTGCCCGTGCTTCCGCCGCAATGGCTGGGCGGCAATCTGTTGATCGATGGATTGGCAGGCTTGTCCGGACTGGCTCCGGGCAGCCGTCTCGCGATCGGCGGGGGCTGGGGTGGAAAGGGCCGTTTCGACGGTGGCGCGGTGCTGCGGGTCGAGGCCTACAACCTGCCCTGCCGGCGCGCGGGCGCGGCGGTGGCGGCGGCCGCCGGGCGCTCAGAACTGCTGTTTCGCTTCGTGGGGGCGGCGGCGGGGCTGCGCGGGCTGGTGCTGAGCGTCGATCTGCCAGGCACCGTCGCGGTGGGCGATGCCGTCGTTGTCATCCCGCCGGTGACGGTAAAGGGCGCCACGCGCTAGCGGGCGAAGCGGCGTGCCGCTGCGACGCAGGCCGCTACGGCGGCCGAAGCGGCGAGCATCGGCCAGGTCACCGCCTCGCCGAGCAGCAGGCCGGCCAGCGCGAGGCCGAAGAAGGGCTGCAGCAACTGCAACTGCCCGACGGCCGCGATGCCGCCCTGGGCGAGCCCGCGATACCAGAAGACGAAGCCGATCAGCATGCTGAAGAGCGAGACATAGGCGAGGCCCAGCCAGGCGGGCGTGCCCGTCGCCGCCAGATCGTTGGGGCGCAGCACGAGTGCGGCGGCCGCCGTTACGGGAAGCGCCAGCAGCAGTGCCCAGGAAATCACCTGCCAGCCGCCGAGACGGCGCGAGAGCCGCGCGCCCTCGGCATAGCCGAGCCCGCAGACCACGATCGCCGCCAGCATCAGCAGGTCTCCCGTCGGTGCGGCGGCGAAGCCCTGTGTCAGGGCGAAGCCGACGACCAGCGCGCTGCCGAGGCCCGACAGCAGCCAGAAGGCCGGGCGGGGTCGCTCGCCGCCGCGCAAGACGCCGAAGAGCGCGGTCGCGAGCGGCAGCAGTCCGATGAAGACGATCGAGTGTGCCGCCGTGACATGCCGCAGTGCCAGCGCGGTCAGCAGCGGAAACCCGATCACGACGCAGAGCGAGACGACCAGCAGCGGCAGCAGGTCGGCCCGCAGCGGCCGCTTCTCGCGAAAGAGAAGCAGCAGGGCGAGTCCGAGGAGGCCTGCGATGGCGGCGCGGGCCAGCGTCAGGAAGACCGGGTCGAAATCGGCGACCGCGACCCGCGTCGCCGGCAGCGAGCCGGCGAAGATCACCACTCCGAGCAGGCCGTTGATCCAGCCGCTGGTCCTGTCGTCGAGCATGGCGAGTTCCGATCGCGAAGGTGACGGCAGAAGGCCGGTGCGGCGGCAGTTTCGCCAGAGACAGAGCAGTACAATTCTGGCAAACTGTCCTGATGACAGGATCAGGACAGAGCGAAACGCTGCGCGCGCTCGCACGGTCGGATGGCACCCGGGTTGGGGCCGTGATGGCGACCATCCGGCAGCGCATCGCCGGCCGGATGCTGGCGCCAGGCGCGCGTCTGCCGTCGATCCGGGCGCTGGCCGGGACGATGGCGGTGTCGAAGTCCACGGTCGTGGAGGCCTATGACAGGCTCGTGGCGGAAGGGGTCATCGAGGCCCGCCGCGGCTCGGGGTTCTATGTCGCCGGCCATGCGCCGCCGTTTTCGCCGGCCGATCTCGGGCCGCGACTGGAGCGGGAGGTCGATCCGTTCTGGGTCTCGCGGCAGTCGCTCGATGCGGGTGGGGCTGTGCTCAAGCCAGGCTGCGGCTGGCTGCCGGCGGACTGGCTGCCTCAGGAGAGCCTGCGCCGGGCGTTGCGTGCGCTCTCCCGCGCCCCGGCCGAGACTCTCGCGGATTACGGCACGCCGCTGGGGCTCGCGCCGCTGCGGCGGCTGCTGTCGCGCCGGCTGGGGGGCCATGGTGTCGAAGCCGCTCCCGACCAGATCCTGCTGACCGAATCCGGCACGCAGGCACTCGATCTCGTCTGCAGCCTGCTGGTCGAGCCCGGCGATACCGTGCTGGTCGACGATCCCTGCTATTTCAACTTTCATGCCCTGCTGCGGGCCCATCGCGTACGGATCGTCGGCGTGCCCTATGGGCCCAGCGGTCCCGATCTTGCGGCGTTCGAGCAGATTCTGGTCGAGCACCAGCCGCGGCTCTACGTGACCAATTCGGGCCTGCACAACCCGACCGGGGCGAGCCTCTCGCCGGTCATCGCGCACCGTCTGCTCAAGCTGTCCGAGACGTCGGGGCTGGCCATCGTCGAGGACGACATCTTCGCCGATTTCGAACCGGAACCGGCGCCGCGTCTGGCTGCCTTCGACGGGCTGGAGCGTGTCGTCCAGATCGGCAGCTTCTCGAAATCGCTTTCGGCCTCGGTGCGGTGCGGCTACATCGCGGCCCGGCGGGACTGGGTCGAAGGGCTGATCGATTTGAAGATCGCCGCCTCCTTCGGGACGGGGCGGCTGGCCGCGGAGCTGGTGCTGGCCGTGCTGACGGATGGCAGCTATCGCCGGCACATGGACGGGCTGCGGGTGCGTTTGGCGCGGGCCATGGGCGAGACCGCGGCGCGGCTGCGGGCGATCGGCATCGAGCCCTGGCTCGAGCCGCGGGGCGGCATGTTCCTGTGGTGCCGCCTGCCCCAGGGGCTGGATTCGGCGGCCATCGCGCAGCGGCTTTTGGCGAAAGACATCGTTCTGGCGCCCGGCAATGTCTACAGCCTGTCCCAGAGTGCAGCCGGCTTCATGCGCTTCAACGTGGCGCAATCGGATGACCCGCGGCTGTTCGAGGCCCTGCGGCGGATGACGAGTGAGGGCTCCTGCTCAGATTGAACTTGCGCCCAGTCGGCGAGTGACATAAACATATCTTTATATCTTTTTGATTGCCGTTGTGGAGTTACCGTTTGCGCCTGCCGACCACGCTCGCTTCCGACGTTCTGCTCGCCGCGCTGCGCGCCGCGGGGGAGGAGACACGGCTGCGCATTCTGGCGCTGCTGTCGGAAGGCGAGTTGTCGGTCTCCGACCTGACCGACATCCTCGGGCAGTCGCAGCCGCGCATTTCGCGCCATCTCAAGTTGCTGACAGAGGCGGGGCTGGTGCGCCGCTCGCGCGAGGGGGCCTGGGCGTTCTTCCGCCTGGACGAAACCGGCACCGGCGGGGCCTTCGCCGCCTCGCTCGCCGCCTGGCTCGACCGGTCTGACCCGGTGCTGGCGGCCGATCGCGAACGGCTGGCTGCGGTTCGCGGCACGCGGGCGGAGGCCGCGCAATCCTATTTCGCCAGCGTGGCGCGCGACTGGGACCGGCTGCGCTCGCTGCATGTGCCGGACGAAGCGGTCGAGGCCGCCGTCGAGGCCGCCGTCGGCAAGGGCACGCCCGGAAGCCTGCTCGATCTCGGCACCGGCACGGGGCGGATGCTGGAGCGCATCGCGCCGAAGTTCGGGCGGGCGGTGGGCGTCGACGCCAACCATGCCATGCTCGCCGTGGCGCGGGCCAATCTCGAAAAGGCGGGCCTGGCGCGGGTCGAGCTGCGACAGGGCGACATCTACGCCTTGCCGTTCCCGCGGGGCAGCTTCGACCTCGTGGTGATCCATCAGGTGCTGCACTTCCTGGACGATCCCGGCCGCGCCGTGCGCGAGGCGGCTGCGATGCTGGCCCCCGGCGGGCGGCTGATCGTCGTCGATTTCGCGCCGCACGAGATGGAATTCCTGCGGACCGAGCACGCCCATCGCCGGCTCGGCTTCTCGCGGGCGCAGATCGCCGGCTGGTTCGCGGAGAGTGGCCTGGCCTGCGATCTGTCCGAGGAAATCAAGCTCGCCGGGGGCGGCTCGGGCCAGTTGCCCGTGATGCTCTGGCGAGGCTGCGACCGGCGTGTGCAATCCGACCCGATGCCGCGACAGACCAATCTAGAGGTAGCCTGATGAACGCGTTCCGCCCCAGCCGGCATGGCTCCCGCCGCCCGAAGATCTCGTTCGAATTCTTCCCGCCCAAGACGGCCGAGATGGAGGTCTCGCTCTGGGAGAGCGTGCGCCGGCTCGAGCCGCTGGCGCCGTCCTTCGTCTCGGTGACCTATGGCGCCGGCGGTTCGACGCGCGAGCGCACCCACGCCACCGTCAAGCGCATGGTCGAGGAGACCGCGCTGAAGCCGGCGGCGCATCTCACCTGCGTCTCCGCCTCCCGCGACGAGGTCGACGAGGTCATCCGCGGCTATTGGGATGCCGGCGTGCGCCATGTCGTGGCGCTGCGCGGCGATCCCGCCGGCGGGCTCGGCACGGTCTATGAGCCGCATCCGGAAGGCTATCATCAGACCTCGGATCTGGTGGCGGGCCTGAAGCGGATCGGTGATTTCGAGGTCACGGTCTCGGCCTATCCGGAGAAGCATCCGGAAGCCGCCTCGCTGGAGGCCGACATCGATGCGCTGAAGAAGAAGGTCGATGCGGGTGCGACGCGCGCGATCACCCAGTTCTTCTTCGATAACGACGTCTATTTCCGCTATCTCGACAAGGTGCGCGCCGCCGGGATCGACATACCCGTCCTGCCGGGCATCGTGCCCGTGCAGAATTTCAAGCAGACCGCCAATTTCGCCCGCAAGACCGGGGCGAGCGTGCCGCAATGGCTGGCCGACCGCTTCGAGGGGCTGGAGGAGGACGCCGCGACGCGCCGCCTCGTCGCGGCGGCCGTCTGCGCCGAGCAGGTGCTGGACCTGATCGACCGCGGCGTCGGCGACCTGCATTTCTACACGATGAATAAAGCCGATCTGGTCTATGCGATCTGCCATCTCGCCGGGGTCAAGCCGGAGCGTGGCGAGGCGCAGGCGGCTGCGGCGGAGTGAATTGACGAGCCCTCATCCTGAGGAGCCGCCGACGGCGGCGTCTCGAAGGATGCTTCAGGAGGCTCCGGAACCATCTGGAGCATCCTTCGAGACGCGCTCTATGAGCGCTCCTCAGGATGAGGGCTGACGAATACGAGCTGATCCGGGTTCGATGAAAGCGTGACCATGTCAGACTTCCAGCCCACCCCCGTCGACGGTGCCGAGATCGAGCGCGCGCTGCGCCAGTCGGCGTCCGAACGCATTCTCGTGCTCGACGGCGCGATGGGGACGCAGATCCAGAACCAGAAGTTCTCCGAAGCGGATTTCCGCGGCGAGCGCTTCAAGGGTTGGAACCACGACCTCAAGGGCAACAACGACCTGCTCGTGCTGACCCAGCCGGACGCGATCCGCGACATCCACCTCGCCTATTTCACGGCGGGGGCCGACATTGTCGAGACCAACACCTTCTCCTCGACCCAGATCGCCCAGGCCGATTACGGCATGGAGGCGCTGGCCTATGAGCTGAACGTGGTGTCGGCGCGGCTGGCGCGCGAGGCGGCGGCGATCGCCCAGAAGGCGGATGGGCGCCGCCGCTATGTCGCTGGCGCCATCGGCCCGACCAACCGCACGCTGTCGATCTCGCCGGACGTCAACAACCCCGGCTTCCGCGCGGTGACCTTCGACCAGGTACGAGACTCCTATGCCGAGCAGGTGCGCGGACTGATCGACGGCGGGTCCGAGATCATCCTCGTCGAGACGATCTTCGACACGCTCAACGCCAAGGCGGCGATCGTCGCGATCGAGAACGTCTACCGCGAGCGTGGCATCCGTCTGCCGGTGATGATCTCCGGCACGATCACCGACCTGTCTGGGCGCACCCTGTCGGGCCAGACGACGGAAGCCTTCTGGAACGCGGTGCGTCATGCCGCGCCGCTGACGATCGGCCTCAACTGCGCGCTCGGTGCGCGCGAGATGCGCGCCCACATCAAGGATCTGTCGCGCGTCGCCGACACGCTGGTCTGCGCCTATCCCAATGCCGGCCTGCCCAACGAATTCGGGATGTATGACGAGAGCCCCGAGGCGACCGCGGCGATGCTGGCCGAGTTCGCCGATGCGGGGCTGGTCAACGTGGTCGGCGGCTGCTGCGGCACGACGCCCGGCCATATCGCGGCGATCGCGCAGGCGGTGGCCGGCAAGGCGCCGCGCCAGGTGCCGGAGATCAAGCGCTATCTGCGGCTGGCGGGGCTGGAGCCGTTCACGCTCGACGAGACGATCCCCTTCGTCAATGTCGGCGAGCGCACCAACGTCACCGGTTCGGCCAAGTTCCGGAAGCTCATCACCAATGGCGACTATGCCGCGGCGCTCGACGTCGCCCGCGACCAGGTCGCGAATGGCGCGCAGGTGATCGACATCAACATGGATGAAGGCCTGCTGGATTCGCAGGCGGCGATGACCGAGTTCTGCAACCTGATCGCCTCGGAGCCTGACATCAGCCGCGTCCCGATCATGGTTGATTCCTCGAAATTCCCCGTGATCGAGGCCGGCCTGAAGACGATCCAGGGCAAGCCGATCGTCAACTCCATCTCGATGAAGGAGGGCGAGGCGGCCTTCCTCGAGCAGGCCCGGATCTGCCGCAACTACGGGGCGGCCGTGGTGGTGATGGCCTTCGACGAGACCGGCCAGGCCGACACCTACGCCCGCAAGATCGAGATCTGCACGCGCGCCTACAAGCTGCTGACGGAGGAGATCGGCTTCCCGCCCGAGGACATCATCTTCGACCCCAACGTCTTCGCCGTGGCGACGGGCATCGAGGAGCACGACAACTACGGCAACGACTTTATCCAGGCGACCAAGACGATCCGCGAGACCCTGCCGCACGCCCATATCTCGGGCGGCGTCTCGAACCTGTCCTTCTCGTTCCGCGGCAACGAAAAGGTCCGCGAGGCGATGCACTCGGTCTTCCTCTACCACGCCATCAAGGTCGGTATGGATATGGGCATCGTCAATGCGGGCCAGCTCGGCTCCTATGACGATCTCGATCCCGAGCTGCGCGAACTCTGCGAGGATGTCGTCCTCAACCGCCGCAAGGACGCGACCGAGCGGCTGCTCGACGCGGCGCCGCGCTTCAAGGGCGACGGCTCGGTGTCCTTCTCCGGCAAGGACATGGCCTGGCGCGAGAACCCGGTCGAGAAGCGGCTGGAATATGCGCTCGTCAACGGCATCACCGCCTTCATCGACGTCGATGTCGAGGAGGCGCGCCAGCAGGCGGACAAGCCGCTGCATGTGATCGAAGGGCCGCTGATGGCCGGCATGAACGTCGTCGGCGACCTGTTCGGCGCCGGCAAGATGTTCCTGCCTCAGGTGGTGAAGTCGGCCCGCGTGATGAAGCAGGCGGTCGCCTATCTGATGCCCTTCATGGAGGAGGAGAAGCGCCTGAACGGCGGTTCGCAGCGCTCGGCCGCCGGCAAGGTGCTGATGGCGACGGTGAAGGGCGATGTCCACGACATCGGCAAGAACATCGTCGGCGTCGTGCTGCAGTGCAACAATTACGAGGTCATCGATCTCGGCGTGATGGTGCCGACGCAGAAGATCCTCGACGTCGCGCGCAAGGAGAAGGTCGACATCATCGGGCTGTCGGGGCTGATCACGCCCTCGCTCGACGAGATGGTGACGGTTGCCTCCGAGATGGAGCGCGAGGGCTTCGACATTCCGCTGCTGATCGGTGGCGCGACGACGAGCCGCGTCCATACGGCGGTCAAGATCCACCCGGCCTATGAGAAAGGCCAGACGGTCTATGTGACCGACGCCTCCCGCGCCGTCGGCGTGGTGTCGAGCCTGCTCTCGCAGGACCAGAAGCCGGCTTATGTCGAGGGGATCCGCAGCGAATACGCCAAGGTCTCGGCCGCGCATCGCCGCTCGGAGGCCGACAAGCAGCGGCTGCCGCTGGCCAAGGCCCGCGCCAACGCCTTCAAGGCCGATTGGTCGAACTATGCCCCGCCGAAGCCCAGCTTCCTGGGGACGCGGACCTTCCGCACCTATGATCTCGCCGATCTGGTGCCGCTGATCGACTGGACCCCGTTCTTCCAGACCTGGGAGATGAAGGGGCGCTTCCCGGCCATTCTCGAGGACGAGAAACAGGGCCCGGCGGCGCGTGCGCTCTGGGACGATGCGCAGGCGATGCTGAAGCGCGTGGTCGAGGAGCGCTGGTTCAACCCGAAGGCGGTGATCGGCTTCTGGCCCGCCAATGCGGTGGGCGACGACATCGCCCTCTACACCGGCGAGAGCCGGGCGGAACGGCTGGCGACGCTGCACGGCCTGCGCCAGCAGCTCTCGAAGCGCGACGGCAAGCCGAATATGTGCCTGTCCGATTTCGTCGCGCCCGAAGGCATCGAGCGGCCCGATTATGTCGGCGGCTTCGTGGTGACGGCCGGCGCGGAGGAGGAGCGCATCTCCGAGAAGTTCGCCCGCGACAACGATGACTACCGCTCGATCATGGTCAAGGCGCTGGCCGACCGCTTCGCCGAGGCCTTCGCCGAGCGGATGCACCAGCTGGTGCGCCGGGACTATTGGGGCTATGCGGCCGATGAGAGCCTCGCCAACGAAGACCTCATCCGCGAGGAGTATCGCGGCATCCGCCCGGCACCGGGCTATCCGGCCCAGCCCGACCATACCGAGAAGGCGACGCTGTTCGAGCTTCTGAAGGCGGAATCGCGCGTGGGCGTGAAGCTGACCGAAAGCTTCGCGATGTGGCCGGGCTCGTCGGTGTCGGGGCTCTATCTCGCCCATCCCGATGCCTATTACTTCGGCGTCGCCAAGGTCGAGCGCGACCAGGTCGAGGATTACGCCACGCGCAAGGGCATGCCGATCCACGAGGTCGAGCGCTGGCTGTCGCCGATCCTCAACTACGAGCCTGCGAGCTACCGGCTCGAGGCGGCGGAGTAGGGCTGCGAGCCGTCGCGGGTTTCACAGTCTGCCCTTGTTGAATGGGGGCGGGGCGGCGTATAGCCCCGCAGGGCCTGCTGGCCCTCCTCTGACACGGAACGGACCGGACATGGCTGACGACGACTACGTCTATGACGAGGTGACGGGCGAGTGGCGCCCTGCCTCCGAGATGGCCGCGGCGGCCGCGCCGGACGGCATCGTCGTGCGCGATGCCGCCGGCAACACGCTGGCCGATGGCGATTCCGTCGTCCTGATCAAGGACCTCAAGGTCAAGGGCGCCGGCCAGACCCTGAAGCAGGGCACGGTGATCCGCTCGATCCGCCTGACCGACGATCCCGAGGAAATCGACTGCCGGCACGAGACGATCCGCGGCCTCGTTCTGCGCACCGAGTTCGTGCGCAAGCGCTGATGACCGCCGCCTCACCCGTGATCCGCAAGGCGACACCAGCCGACCAGCCACGTATCCATGCGATCCGCATGGATGTGCGCGAGAACGTGCTGTCGGACCCGTCGCGGGTGACTGACGCCGAGGTCGCCTGGTATCGCGAGCAGGCGATCTTCCTGGTGTCGGAAGCCGATGGCGAGATCGCCGGCTTCACCTGCGCCAACCCCCAGACGGGGCTGATCTGGGCGCTGTTCGTCGATCCGGCACATGAGGGGCGAGGTCATGGCCGGGCGCTGCTCGATGCTGCGCTCGCCGCGTTGACCGCTGCGGGCATCGTCCAGGCCCACCTCACCACCGGTGCCGGTACGAGGGCCGAGCGCTTCTATCGCCGGCATGGCTGGCGTGAGACCGGCCGCTCGCTCGACGACAACATCGTCTTCATCCACCCGCTGGGCTGAACTGCGGCCGGCATTGCGCCGGCGCCATCCCGAGCCTGCACTGCTGCAATCGCTCGGCCATTGAAGCCTTCTCTGCGCTGCAACATCTTCACGGGACCCTACGGACCGTTCTTCAGGAGGCACCGCATGACCCAGATCGCCATCGTTTTCCATTCGGGCTATGGCCACACGGCCAAGGTCGCCGAGCATGTCGCCAAAGGCGCGCGCGGCACCGGCGTCAGCGTCGATCTGCTCGCGATCGATGCCGACGGCAATCTGCCCGAGGCCGCCTGGGCGACGCTGAAGACGGCGGACGGCATCGTGTTCGGCTCGCCGACCTATATGGGCAACGTCTCCTGGCAGTTCAAAAAGTTCGCCGACGCCTCCAGCAAGCCCTGGTTCAGCCAGCAGTGGAAAGACAAGGTCTTTGCCGGCTTCACCAACAGCGCCA
>NZ_JAUXYO010000168.1 GCF_030694325.1 Allobosea sp.
CGGCGCTCGCGGCGATGACCGAGGATCGCGACAGCGAGCGCCTGCGGGCGGACGCGCTCGCGTCGCGGACGGCTCAGGCGGAGGCCGGGCTGGCCGCGGCGGACGCCCGCTCCGTTTCGGCCGGCTTGGAGGCGGCGCGCATCGAGACGCAGCTCGCGCAGGAGGTCGCAGCCCATGCAGCCGAGCGGGAGGCGCGGCAGGCGCTGGCATTGGAACTGGCCGAAGCGCGGGCGGCCGGCGAGGCGCAATCCGAAGGCGCGAGCCGCGAGATCGCCACGCTGCGGGCGGATTTGAGGACCCGCGACGGGCAGATCGAGACCGTTCATGCCGAACTCCAGACGCTGCAGGGCGCGCTCGAGCAGTCGCGCGCCGAGCGGGCGCGGCTGAAGCGCGAGCTGGCCGAGGTCCGCAAGGTCGGCGCGGTCGCGCCGGCTCCCGACGCGGAGGCGAACGCCGCATTGAGGCGCGAGATCATGGCCGTCGCCGAGCGGCTGATGAACCTGCCGCCACAGCAGGAAGCGGCCGAGTAGCAGGCCGGCCGCGAAAACGCCTTTCCCCCGGCGGCGATCATGCTCTAGGAAGGCGCGCCCGCGCCCCGACGTCCGCAGCCCTGCCGAGATGGTCCACGCCCCGTGACTGACATACGCTACGATCTGCTCTGCATCGGTGAGCCGCTGGGCGAGTTCAACGCCACCCGCGCCGAGAGCGGCGCGTTCCAGTTCGGCCATGGCGGCGACACCTCGAACTGCGCCATCGCTGCGGCGCGTCAGGGCGCGAAGACGGCTTATCTCGGCGCGCTCGGCGACGATATGGCCGGTCGCTCGATCCGCGATCTCTGGCGCCGCGAGGGCGTCGACGACAGCCATGTGCCGACGCATCCAAGCGCGCCGACGGGGCTCTATTTCGTCGATCACGGCCCGTCCGGCCATGTCTTCTCCTATCTGCGCGCCGGCTCCGCCGCGAGCCTGATGGGGCCGCGCGACGTGCCCCGCGATCTGATCGCATCCGTGCGAATCGTGCAGGCGTCGGGCATCAGCCAGGCGATCTCGGCCTCGGCCTGCGACGCGGTCTTCGAGGCTTTCGCGATGGCGCGCGAGGCCGGCGTGACCACCGCCTACGACACCAATCTGCGCCTCAAGCTCTGGCCGCTGACCCGCGCCAAGGCGATCATCAACGCGGCCTGCGGCATGGCCGACATCGTGCTGCCGGGCTATGACGACGCCACCCAACTCACCGGCCTGACCGATGCCGACGCCATCGCCGATTTCTATTTGCGGCTGGGTGCCAAGATTGTGGCGCTGACGCTCGGACATGAGGGCTCGCTGGTCGCGACGCCGGAGCGCCGCGAGCGGCTGGTGCCGATCGCGGTGGACGCCGTCGACGCCACCGGCGCCGGCGACTGCTATGACGGGGCCTTCCTCGCCGAATACATCCGCACCGGCGACGCTTTTGCCGCCGGAGCCTACGCCAATGTCGCCGCGGCCCTCTCTACCCAGGGCTTCAGCGCGGTGGCCCCCCTGCCGCGCCGCGCCGAGGTCGAGGCGCGGATGGCTCTCGAAGCTGCCCGTTGACCTCTGCACCCCGCCGTCATCCTGGGCGACCGAAGGTCGTCCCGGGATCCATCATAGGGCATCGACAGAGCCCTATGATGGATCCCGGAGCTGCGCCGCTGCGCGGCTTGTCCAGGATGACGCGGCGTTTCCTTGGAAAATCATCATGATCGAAGTGAAGAAGGCAACGCAATGAGCATTCCGGTTCTGGAAACGGCGGGCGCGCTGCTCGCTCGCTACGACGTGCTGATCAGCGATGTCTGGGGCGTGGTGCATGACGGCGTCTGGGCGCTGCCGCCGGCCTGCGAGGCGCTGACGCGCTATCGCGAGCAGGGCGGGTCGGTGGTGCTGCTGTCGAATGCGCCGAGCCCCTCCGAGCAGGTGGCCGACCTCCTCGACAAGAAGCGGGTGCCGCGCGACTGCTGGGATCGGCTGATCACCTCGGGCGACGTCACACGCTCGCTCATCGCCGAGAGCCACCACCGCAAGATCTTCCATATCGGCTGGCAGAGCGACCGTACGGTTTTCGACCGGGCAGATGTCGAGCTGGTCTCGGAGGACGAGGCCGATCTCGTCGTTGCCACCGAGCTCAACGACTATCGCACCGAGCAGCCCGAGCAGTACCGGCCGCTGCTGGAGCGTTTCGCGGCGCGCGGGCTGCCCTTCATCTGCGGCAATCCCGATCTCGTCGTCCATGTCGGGCATGATCTCCTGCCCTGTGCCGGCTCGCTCGCGCTGATCTACGAGGAGTTGGGCGGCAGCGTCGCCTATGCCGGCAAGCCCTATCGCCCGGCCTATGATCTCGCTTTGGAGGCAGCGCGAAGCGCGCGCGGCGGCCATCCGGTCGATCCGGCCAACGTGCTGGTCATCGGCGATGCGGTCCGCACCGATCTCGCCGGCGCGCGACTGATGGGCTTCGACAGCCTGTTCATCGCCGGCGGCATCCACCGCGACGAGACGATGCGCGACGGGATGCTCGACCCCGCGGGTCTCGAAAGCGTGCTGGCGGGCAACCCGATCAAGCCGGTCGCCGCGATGGCGGCGCTGGCATAACGGCAGTCAGGTCTCCGACCCGATCACCGGATGATGCGGCGCGCATTCGCGCCGCATCTGCCCCTTGAGCCGGGGGTCGTCATCGACCTCGACGCCGCGCTTGAACACGGTGAATCCCGAGCGCTGGTAGAATTCCGGCGCGGAGGGATGGTCGAGCGTGCAGGTGTGGACCCAGAAGCGGGCGATCGGCTTGGCCCAGGCCAGCGCCAGGGCTCGGTTCATCAGCCAGCGCCCGGCGCCCTGCCCCAGCACCGCCTCGTCGAGGCCGAAGAAGGCGAGCTCCGCCTCGCCGGCCACGCGGAAATCCAGTTCGAGCAGGCCCATATCGGCGCCTTCGCGGCGGACCATAAAGGTCTCGACGGCTGGGTCGGCGAGGATGGCCGCGACCTCGGCCCGCGGCTTCACCAGCCGGCTGAACCACATCCAGCGCTCGCCCAGCCGCCGGTATAGGGCGAGATAGCGGTCGAGTTCGTCAGTGCCGAGCCGCTCCAGCGCAAAGCCCTCCAGCCCCGGCGGGTCGCGCCGCTCGGGCGGCCTTGCGAACATCTCCAGCGAGGTGACGATGGCGGCGATCTTGCCGGGCGGCAGGTCGGTCGTGCCGGTGAGGCTGATGGTCAGGGTCTGGGTCATGTCGGCCTGGTCGAAGGAATGGGGACCGGCGCCGGCGGGATTCGGCTGGCGCCCTGCCGCGATCATGACATGATCGGGGCGGAGACATCACCTCATGACGATGCGGTATCAGCCGGCGGGGACAGGTGGGGGCGGCCTCGGACTGGCGCGTCTCGTAGTCGCGCTTGCCATCATGCTGCTCGCCGTTCTGCCGCATGCAACGCTGGCCTCGAGCCATGCCGCGCCTGCCGCCGGACCTGCGCAGCCGCACCACAAAACCACGGCGAAGGCCAAACCCTGCCATGAGGAGGCCGGCCGGCACGACGCAGCGCCGGCTACCCCCGAGCGCGCCATGCCCTCCTGCTGCATTCTCGGCTGCGGCCTGCTGGCCCAGGCCCCTGCCCTGCCGATCGCCAGCGCTCCGGTCGGCTGGCGCAGGCTCGTTCCCGCGGCGGCGACGGCCAAACCCGAACGGACACCCGAGCCGGCGGAGCGCCCGCCGCGGCGCATCCCGGCCTGAACCCTTCCGCCCTTTTTCGTCTCGAGGGAGCCGCGCACCCGGCCTTCGCGCCAACGCGGCCTCCCGTCCCTATCGAGGACCACTCATGACAGGTTTTGTTTCCACCCGCCTCGCCCTCGGGCTCGGCGTCGCGCTCGCTTTCGGAGGCACGGCTCTCGCCCAGCAGCATCACGGCCACGGCTCCCATGCCGGCCACGGCGCGCCTGCCGCGAAGGCGGGCGACAGCGCCGCCACCGCTGCCTACAAGGCCGCCAACGCCAAGATGCACAAGGACATGGACATCGCCTTCACCGGCGATGCCGACGCCGATTTCGTGCGCGGCATGATCCCGCATCACCAGGGCGCGATCGATATGGCCAGGGTCGTGCTCGCCCATGGCAAGGACCCGGCGCTGAAGAAGCTTGCGACCGGCATCATCGCCGAACAGGAGAAGGAGATCGCGATGATGCGCGAATGGCTCAAGGCCAACGGCAGATAGCGAGCGACGACGCGGCAGGCGGCGACGACGCCGCTTGCCCTTCCCCCGGACCGCTGGCACACAGGCTGCACCGACGGCTCTGCGCCGCCCGTTTCGCCTCGTCCCAAGCCCCTCGCAGCCCGCGGGTCTCATGAAACGCTATCTCGATTATCTGTGGCCGCTGATCGGGCTCGTCGCGGTCGTCTGGTCGGTCGACCTGCTCTGGGACAAGCTCAAGACCGAGGCCGGCACGGATGCCGCCATCGAGGCGCTGCTCGAGCAAGGCGGCTTCTGGGACAATCTGCGCATCGTCGCCAGCCGCATCGGCCAGAAGATCGCGGTGATCCCCCCGGAGGCCTTCTTCCACGCGGCGCTCGCCACCCTCGTCGCCTATGCGGCGCTGGCCTGGTACGACCGCATCGCCCTGCTCCATCTCGGCAAGGAGAAGGGCATCTCCTGGCTCTACATCTCCGTCTGTTCCTTCGTCACCTACGCGCTGTCGCACAATATCGGCGCCTCGGTGTTCTCCGGCGGCATGGTGCGCTTCCGCGCCTACACCGCCAAGGGCCTCACCGTCGGCGAGGTCGCCGTGCTGGTGGCACTCTGCTCCTTCACCTTCGCCTTCGGGACGATCCTGCTGATGGGCCTCGTCCTGCTCTACGAGCCCGAGATCCTGCGCCCGCTCGGGCGGCTTTCGCCCTGGTTCGCGATCGGCGACAACGGCGCCCGCCTGATCGGCGTCGCCATGCTCGGCTTCGTCGCGCTCTACACGATCGGTTCCTGGCTGAAATTCAGGCCGTTCCGGGTGGGCAAGCTCGAGATCATCTATCCGCGTCTGCCGATCGTCTTCCGGCAATATCTCGCGGCCCCGATCGAATTGGCGGGCGCCGCCGGCATCATCTATTTCGCGCTGCCGGAGCAGGGCAATCCGGGCTTCATGATCGTCCTCGGCGCCTTCCTGCTCTCCTTCTCGGCCGGGCTGCTCAGCCAGGTGCCGGGCGGCGTCGGCGTGATGGAGGCGGTCTTCCTCGCGGTCATGCCGGGCATGCCGGCGCCGGCCGTTTTCGCGGCGCTGCTGGTCTGGCGGATGTTCTACCTGATCATCCCGCTGGTGATCTCGCTGCCGGTGGTGCTGGCCTTCGAGCGCGCCCAGCTCAAGCGCAACACCCGCATCGCCCCGCCGCCCTAGCATCGGCCCGAAAAACGCGAACCGGTTTTCGCAGCCAGCCGATGCGCGAGAAAACCTGTCAGCGCCTCAGCGCGATCGCGGCGGCGGCGAACATCAGCACCGCGCCGACCCCTTCAGCCCAGCCGAAGGGCTCGTCCAGCACGACGATGCCGGCCGCGACCGCGATCACCGGGCTGACGAAGGCATAGAGCCCGGCGCGGAACGCACCCCACTGGTGCAGCAGTCTGACGTAGATGGTGAAGCCGATCAGCGAGCCACCGACGACCAGCGTCGCCATCGCCGGCCAAACCGGCCAGGTCAGCAGCGCCCTCAGATGCTCCGGCCCGACCGGCTCCAGCGCCAGCGAAATGCCGACGAGGCCCAGCGCGCCGATCACCGTCTGCCAGCCGGCCAGCGCCAGGATCGGCATGGCCGGTGCGATCGCCCGGGTCAGGACAGCCCCGACGCAGTAGAGCAGCGTGCCGAAGGCGACCGCGGCCAGCCCCCAGAGTTCAAGCGGGTTCCCCGTCGCAGCCGCAGCGCCAGCCTGCATCCGGCTGGCGAAGAGGAAGCCGAGACCGACCGCGCCGAGCAGGATCGCCACGATGCGCGACCCGCTGATGGGCGTGCCCTCGATCACGCGGCTCGCCAGCAGAGAATAGACCGGGATCGTCGCCATGTTGACCACCGCCGCCAGCCCGCTCGGCGCATGGGCGATGCCCCAGAACAGGAAGGCGTAGTTGCCTGTGTTGACGAGCAGCCCGGTGCCGATCAACCGCGGCATGGCGGCGCGCGGCACCCTGAAGGCGTCGCGCGCCGCCCAGACCAGCATCAGCGCCCCGGCGATCGAGAACCGCACCGTGGCGAGGAAGATCGGCGGCGCATGCTCGGCGGCGATCTTGATCGGCAGGAAGGTGACGCCCCAGACGAGGCACATCATCACGAAGAAGACGGCGTTGCGCGACATGCCAACCGCTTAGCCGTGGCCGGCAAGGCTGACCATTGCACCGCCGACATCGGCGCCCCGTGGAAATGCGCGCCGTCCGCGGCGGCTCAGACGGTGCCGACCGTCTTCAGCCGCACGCGCGGATGGATCTCCGCCTGCGACAGCACCGGCGTCTCGCGCCGGAAGCGCTCGATGATCTGGCGGACGAAGGGCCGGGCCATCCCGGAGGTCACGAGCGCCGGCATCTCCCCCATGCGCGCCGCATCCTCGAACTTGTCGCGCACCTGATGGACGAACTCCTGCAGCCGCGAGGGCTGCATGGCGAGATGGCGGTCCTCGCCCTGGCCGATGATGGACTCCGCGAAGACGCTCTCCCAGGCCGGCGAGAGCGTGATGATCGGCAGATGGCCCTGGGCGTTGGAGAACTGCGCGCAGATCTGGCGGGCGAGGCGCATGCGCACATGCTCGGCGATGTCGCGCGGATTCTTCAGCCCCCCGGCCGCCTCGGCGATGCCTTCGACGATGGTGGCGAGGTCGCGGATCGAGATGCGCTCGGAGAGCAGGATCTGCAGCACGCGCTGGATGCCCGTCGTCGAGATCTGGCTTGGCACGATCTCCTTGAGCAGGTCGGCATGGTCCTTCGACAGCTCGCGCAGCAGCTTCTGGACCTCGCCATGCGAGAGCAGCTCCGGCATGTGCGACTTCAGCACCTCTGTGAGGTGGGTCGAGATCACCGTCGCCGCGTCCACCACCGTGTAGCCGCGCAGCTGGGCCTCGTCCTGGAGCGCACCGTCGATCCACGTCGCCGGCAGGCCGAAGGTCGGCTCCAGCACGTTGTGGCCGGGCAGGTTCACGCTGCCGCCCATCGGGTCCATCGCCATGTACTGACCGGCATAGACGATGCCGTGTCCGGCATCGATCTCCTTGATCTTGATGTAGTAGTGGTTCGCCTCGAGCTGGACGTTGTCGACGATCCGGACCGCCGGCATGACGAAGCCGAGCTCGGCGGCGAGCTGGCGACGCAGCGCCCGCACCTGGTCGGTCAGCCTGTCCTGACCGCCGGCCGAATTGACCAGCGGCAGCAGGCCGTAGCCGATCTCGATCTTGAGCTCGTCGAGCTTGAGCAGGTCGTTGAGGGTTTCCTCCTTCGGCGTCCCGTCGGCCTGCAGCGGCGAGGCCGCCTCGGCCGCCTCGGCGACCTCGGTCTCCCTGGCCTTGGCCAGCCGCCCGAAATGCCGCGCGAGCCAGGCCGAGCCGAGAGCCAGCGCCATGAAGGGCAGCATCGGGATGCCGGGCAGGACGGCGATCAGCGCCATCACCGCCGCCGACATGCCGAGCGCCTTGGGATAGCCCGAGAGCTGCTTGCCGAGTGCCTTGTCGGCCGCGCCGCGCACGCCGGACTTCGAGACGAGCAGGCCGGCCGCGGTCGAGACGATCAGCGCGGGGATCTGGCTGACGAGACCGTCGCCGACCGTCAGCTGGGTGTAGTTGCGGGCCGCGTCGCCGAAGCTCATGCCCTGCTGCGCGACGCCGATGATGATGCCGCCGAGCACGTTGATGAAGGTGATCAACAGGCCGGCGATGGCGTCGCCACGGACGAATTTCGAGGCGCCGTCCATCGAACCGAAGAAGTTCGCCTCGTCCTCCAGAGCCTTGCGCCGGGTCTTGGCGACCTCCTGGTCGATCAGCCCCGCCGAGAGATCGGCGTCGATCGCCATCTGCTTGCCCGGCATCGCATCAAGGGCGAAGCGGGCCGCAACCTCGGCGATGCGGCCCGAGCCCTTCGTGATGACGACGAAATTGACGATGATCAGGATGGTGAAGACGATCACCCCGATCACGAAATTGCCGCTCATCACGAAATTGCCGAAGGCCTCGATGACATGGCCGGCAGCGGCGCCGCCCTCGTGGCCATGGGCCAGGATCAGCCGTGTCGAGGCGAGGTTGAGCGACAGCCTGAGCATCGTGACGATCAGCAGGACGGTCGGGAAGGCCGAGAACTCCAGCGGCTCCTCGATGAACAGCGCCGTCATCAGCACGAGCACAGACAGGATGATCGAGAGCGCCAGCAGCAGATCGAGCAGCACCCCCGGCAGCGGAAAGATGAGCACCACCAGGATGCCCATGACGCCGATCGCCAGGAACAGGTCCGGGCGGTTGAGGAGCTTCCCCATCGCCCCGCGGCTCATGTCGAAGCCGCCGCCTCCGCCTGCCGTCACATCGGTCATCGACCAGCCTGCTCCCAGCGCGGACACACAACCCGCAACCCGGCAATTCTTGCCGGGCTTATGGTGAACGAGTGGTTAAGGCGCGCAAAGAAACCGGCCCTGGAACCCTTTCCTGAACAGACCGTTAGTGAATGGCCGCGTTATGGCCCCATTCGGCCCGCCCACTCGCGACGGGGTGGATGCACTGGTCTGATCGACCACAAATACTGGAGAATGACTTTGAATAGACGTTCATTCGTAATGAGCCTTTTCGGTGGCCTGGCTGCCGCGAGCCTGGGTGGCATTGCCCTTTCCCATGCGGCGGGGCCGGAAGTCCCGGCGACCGCGGGCGATCTCGACGCCGCCATGAAGGCAGGTTTGGACAAGGCCGATGCGGACTTCAGCCAGGTCGTCGTTCGCGAACGCGTCGTCCGCCGTCGCGGCCCCTATCGGCGTCCGGTCGTGCGCGAGCGCGTCATCGTCAGGCGCCGTCCGCGGCGCTACCGCCGCCCGGTCGTGGTCCGGCGCCGCGTCATCGTGCGCTGAGGCTACCGGGGCGACGGCGCGAGCCGTCGCCCTTCTTGCATCCGGAGGAAGCCGCCGGCATGACCTCGCCAGCCACGCTGCCGATACCGCCCGATATGCCGACGGTTGCGACCCGGATCCCGGCCCGGCTGGACCGCCTGCCCTGGTCGCCCTTCCACACCCTCGTGGTGGTTGCACTCGGCGTCACCTGGATCCTGGATGGGCTGGAGGTCACGCTCGCCGGGTCCGTCTCGGGCGCTCTGAAGGAAAGCCCGGCACTGCGCTTCACCAACACCGAGATCGGCATGGCGGGCGCCGCCTATATCGCCGGCGCGGTGCTTGGCGCCCTGTTCTTCGGCTGGCTGACCGACCGGCTCGGCCGCAAGAAGCTCTTCACGATCACGGTTCTGGTCTATCTCGCAGCGACCGCGGCGACGGCCTTCTCCTGGAATTTCTGGAGCTTCATCATCTTCCGGTTCTTCACCGGAATGGGAATCGGCGGTGAGTACACCGCGATCAATTCGACCATCCAGGAACTGGTCCCGGCCCGTGTGCGCGGCTGGGTCGACCTCGTCATCAACGGCTCCTTCTGGATCGGCGCGGCGCTGGGCGCGATCGGCGCCATCGTCCTGCTCGACCCGGCCGTGATCGATCCCGAGATCGGCTGGCGGCTGGCCTTCTTCATCGGCTCGGCGCTCGGCCTGATCATCCTGTTTCTCAGGCGATGGATTCCCGAAAGTCCACGCTGGCTCATCGGCCATGGCCGCGTCGACGAGGCCGAGGCCATCGTCGCGTCCATCGAGGCTCGCGCCGGCGTAATGCACCGGCCGGACGAGGATCTCGCTGTGACCCATCTGCGTCCGCGGCGCGTGACGCCCCTGCGCGAGGTCTTCGCCGTGCTCTTCGTGGTCCACCGGCAGCGGTCGCTGGTGGGCCTGGCGCTGATGGTATCGCAAGCCTTCTTCTACAACGCGATCTTCTTCACCTACGCCCTCATCCTCACGGATTTCTACCAGGTCCCGGCTCAAGAGATCGGCTGGTTCATCCTGCCCTTCGCTGCCGGCAACTTCCTCGGCCCCCTGATCCTCGGGCGCCTGTTCGACACCGTGGGACGCCGGATCATGATCGCGACGACCTATGCCGTCTCGGGCGTGCTGCTGACGGGAACGGGTTATCTGTTCTGGCGGGACCTGCTCACCGCACAGCAGCTCACCCTGTGCTGGAGCGTCGTGTTCTTCTTCGCCTCGGCCGCGGCGAGCTCGGCCTATCTGACGGTCAGCGAGACCTTCCCCGTCGAGATGCGGGCGCTGGCGATCGCCGCCTTCTATGCCGTCGGGACCGGCGCCGGCGGCGTCGCCGGCCCCTGGCTGTTCGGCATCCTGATCGACACCGGCTCGCGCGCCAGCGTGTTCGGCGGCTATCTGTTCGGGGCCGCGCTGATGCTCGCGGCCGCCTTCATCGCCGCTCGCTACGCGATCAGGGCCGAGCGCCAGCCGCTGGAACGCATCGCCCGCCCTCTCAACGCCGTGGATTGATGCCGGCGGCGGGTCACCGCCCGGACCGGCACGATTCATCCCAAACGGAACAAATCATCATTCGAATGCATTATTCGGAACCGCTGCTCTGGCCCTAGGATGACGGGAGAGATGTGGCGAGCAACCCTCGGAGGATGTCGTGGATAGACGTTCGTTTCTGGTGACACTGATCGGCGGCATCGCTGCCGCGAGCATCGGCGGCATGGCCGTCGCAGAGGCCGCACAGCCCAAGGCCGCGCCTGCGCCCGGCCCGACTCCCGCCCGCGACGACGAAGCAGTCACGGCCGAGATGGCCGACGCGCTCGACAAGAGCGAGGCGGATTACAGCCAGTACTATTATTATCGCCGCCGCCCCCGCTATTACGCGCGGCCCCGCTATTACCGCCGTCCCCCGGTCTACTACCGCCCGCGCGCCTATTACCGGCCGCGCCGGTACTATCGCGGCCGTTACTGGTAGGCCGTCTGCTCACTGGCCGGGCGCATCGCTCACACGGCGTTGACGCGCGCCTGGCCGGGCTCGGCGACGGCGATCCCCGCCGAGGTGTATTCGCTGAGTTTGTTGCGAAGCGTGCGGATCGAGATCCCGAGGATCTTGGCCGCATGCGTGCGGTTGCCGAGGCAATGGTCGAGCGTGTCGAGGATCAACTCGCGCTCGACATCGGCGACCGTGTGGCCGACGAGCGAGCGGGTCACCGCTTCCGCCGTCTGCGCGGCCCGGGCCGCGCTGTCGCGCCCTGACGCGGGACCGAGCGTCTCACCCTCCGGAGTCAGGACGGCTTCGGCGCCGATTTCGCTGCCCCGCGCCAGCAGCACCGCGCGGTGGATCGTGTTCTCCAGCTCGCGGACGTTGCCGCGCCAGCCGTTCGACAGCAAAAGCTTGCGCGCGTCAGCGGCGATCGGACGGATCGGCACGCCGTTGAGTTCGGCGTATTTCCGCGCGAAGTGATCGGCCAGGGCGAGGATGTCACCCGGGCGCTCGCGCAGCGCCGGCAGCCGCAGATGCACGACGTTGAGGCGGTAGAACAGGTCTTCCCGGAACGAGCCCTCCCGGACCGCGTCGCCGAGATTGCGGTTCGATGTGGCGATGATGCGCAGATCGACCTTGACCGGCGTCGTGCCGCCGACGCGGTCAATCATGCGCTCCTGCAGGGCGCGCAGCAGCTTGGCCTGGAGCCGGACGTCCATCTCGGAAATTTCGTCGAGCAGCAGCGTCCCGCCATTGGCCTCCTCGAACTTGCCGATGCGGCGCGCGATCGCGCCGGTGAAGGCGCCCTTCTCATGGCCGAACAGCTCGGATTCGAGCAGGTTGTCGGGGATCGCCGCGCAGTTCACCGCCACGAACGGCCTATCCTTGCGCAGCGACTTCTGATGCAGGTGACGCGCGATCACCTCCTTGCCGGTGCCGCTCTCCCCGGTCACCAGAACCGGCGCGTCCGAACGGGCGACCTGGGCCGCTAGTTGAACGACGCGCTCCATCGCCGGATCCTTCCAGATCAGGCTCGACTGGTCGGCGGCGACGGCCTCCAGCACGGCCGCGATCAGTTCGGGATCGGGCGGCAGCGGCACGTATTCGCGCGCCCCGGCCTGGATCGCCGCCACGGCAGCCCGCGCATCGGTCGAGGTGCCGCAGGCCACGATCGGGGTGCGGATGCGCTCGGCCTCCAGCGCGGCGACGAACTGCGCCACCGGCAGCGCGACTTCGACCATCAGGAGATCGGCGCCCTTGGCGCGCAGCACCGCGAGCGTCTGCTCGAGCCCCTCCGTATGCGTGACGTTGGCGCCATGCGCGATGGCGATCTTGGCGGCCGCGATGAGTTGTCCCTTGAGACCGCCGGCAATGATGAGGCGCATGGCTCAGGCCCTTCTGCGTGAAGACGTGGCGAGCGGTCCGGCCATCACCGGTCCGCCTTGATGATTTCGGTCATGGTCACGCCGAGGCGATCCTCGACGACCACGACCTCGCCGCGGGCGACGAGGCGCTCGTTGACGAAGATGTCGATCGCCTCGCCGACGCGCCGGTCGAGTTCCAGGACGGCGCCCGGCACGATCTGCAGCAGATCGCCGATCGCGATCTTGGACGACCCCAGCACGGCCGAGACGTTGACCGGCACGTCGAAGACCTGCTCGAGATCCTCGGCCGTCTTGACCGGGATCGGGCCCGACCGCGCCACCGAGGCGTCGTTGTTGTCGAAGGACAAATCCGCCGGGTTCAGCGGCGGCAGCTTGAGGTCGTTGTCGGCGCTCATCGCTCAATCCTCACTGCGCGGGCGGCCGGAAGCCGGGGAAGGCGGTCGCGACCGCCTGGTCCACCAGCTGCTTCAGCCGATCCGCCTCGATGACGAAACCGCCATCGGCCCATTCGATGCGCCCGTCCCCAGGCGCGATGTCCGGTTCGCCGAGCACCACCAGGCGGCCGGCAAAGCCCATTTCCTGAGCCAGACGCTTGATCAGCCCCTCCGCCGCCTCGACGGCCGCGTCATTGACCCGCATCACCAGATGAGGCGCCTGCCGCGCCTGCGCGAGGCACTCCCGCAGGCCGTTCTCGAGCGCGGCGAGGGGACGCTCGTCGAGGGCGGCCCCCGCCAGAGCCTTCGCCGCGACGATGGCGACGTAAGCGGCTCTCGCCTCGACCTCGGCCGCATGCGCGGCCTCCTGCGCGACGAGGCGCTCTGCCGAACGGGCGAGCTGGGCGAGCAGCCCGTTCAACTGGCCCTGCTCCTCCCGGCGCCCCTCCTCGCGCCCGAGGGCGATCCCTTCGGCCCGCGCCGCCGCGACCTCGGCCTCGCCCGCGGCGCGCCGTCCGCCTTCGCGGAAATCAGTCCCGAACGTGAATTTCGTGGCGGTGTTCATCGTCAATAGACCAACTCGTCTTCGGAATTGCCCTTGGACAGGATGATCTCGCCCTTGTCGGCGAGGTCCTTGGTCAGCGTGACCAGCTTCGTCTGGGCCTCGTCGACCTCCTTGAGGCGCAGCGGCCCGAGACCCTGCATGTCGTCCTGCATGTTCTTGACCGCGCGCTGGGACATCGCGCTGAAGAAGAAGTCCCGCATGGTCTCGCTCGCGCCCTTGAGCGCACGGGCCAGCGTGTCCTTGTCGACCTGACGCATCAGCGTCTGCAGCCCGGCCGGATCGAGCTTGGAAAGATCCTCGAAGGTGAACATGAGCGCCCGGATGCGCGCGGCCGATTCCTGGTTGGAAGCGTCGAGGGCGGAAAGGAAGCGCATCTCGGTCTGGCGGTCGAAGCCGTTGAAGATCTCCGCCATCATCTCGTGGGGGTCGCGGCGGCGCGTCTGGGTCAGCGTCGCGACGAACTCGGTGCGCAGCGTGTTCTCGATATGGTCGAGAGCCTCCTTCTGCACCGATTCCAGCCGGAGCATCCGCCCGACAACCTCGATCGAGAGATCGTTGGGCAGATTGCGCAACACATTGGCGGAGTGCTCGGGACGGATCTTGGAGAGGATCACGGCGATCGTCTGCGGGTACTCGTTCTTCAGGAAGTTGGCGAGAACCACGGCGTCGATGTTGCCGAGCTTCTGCCACATGTTGCGCCCGGCCGGACCACGGATCTCCTCCATGATCATGGCGACCTGGTCGCCGGGCAGGATCTTCTCGAGCAGCGAGATCGTCCGGTCGAAGGAGCCGGTGACGGCGCCGGCACTCGACAGCTTGCCGACGAAATCCAGCATCAGCCGCTCGACATCGTCGGAATCGACCGTGCCGAGCTCCGCCATGGCGCGGGTGATGATGCGGATTTCCTCGTCGTCGAATTCCGACCAGATGTTCTTGCCGTGCTCTTCCCCGAGAACGAGCAGGATGACGGCGGCCCTCTGCGGCCCGGTCATCTCGTCGATGTTGGTGACGCCGATGCCGCCACCCTCGATGGCACCGTCGTCGCGGCTGCCCGCATTTCGCGTCGCGATGGAACGTGGTTCGGCCATGGCTCAGTGACCCGTCATGCCGCGGCTTTTTCGTGGATCCAGGTCCGCAGCACCGCGACGCTGTCCGCCGGGTTCTGCGCGACCATCTGACCGATCTTCTCGACCGACTGCGCCTTGAGCTGCCCCTTGATCTGCGCGACGGCGAGCATCCGCTCCGACGGCAGATCGACATGGATCGGGTCGCTGTCGCCGACGGTGGCGAGGGTGCGTGCGCCGGCCGGGTCGCCCGTGGACTCGGGCCCGGCGATCGCCACGCCATTGCGCATGAACATCGGCAGCGCCCGTCCCGCAGCGGCCGGCTCGGGCGCCAGAACCTGCTTGAGGAGCGGCCGGACGACGACCATGAGGACGATCAGCGTCAGCAGGGCAATCACGCCGACCTCAGCAAAACGAACCATATCCTCCTTGGTGAAGGAGAGCAGCTGCTGCATCAGGCTCTGCTCGACGAGATCGGTCACCGTCGGCGGCGCCTCGGCAAAGCGCAGGTTGATCACCTCGAGCTTGTCGCCCCGGGCCTCGTCGAAGCCCGCCGCGGTCCGCACCAGCTGGCCGATCCGCTCGATATCCTCGTTGCTGCGCGGCTGGTAGGTCACCTCGCCATTGGCGCCGCGGGTGTAGGTGCCGTCGACCAGCACCGCGACCGAGAGCCGCTTGACGCGCCCGCCCTCCAGGACTTCGGTGCGCGTGGTGCGGGAGATCTCGTAATTGACGACCTCCTCGTTCTTCTGGGAGTTGTCGCGGGGGGCGTTGCCGCCCTGCCCCGGCTGGGCACCGGGGAGCTCGTTGCCGACGGTGACGGCCCCGCCGCCCTCCGAGGTGGTCGAGGCCTCGGTGCGGTTCTGGCTGGAGCGGACCACGCGGCTCTCGGGATCGAAAGTCTCGGAGCGGCTCTCGATGCGATTGACGTCGAGCGCCGCCGAGACCTGAACCCGGGCGCGGCCATGGCCGACGATGCTGGCGACGATATCCTCGATCTGGAGCTTGAGCCGGCGCTCGATACCGACCTGGCGCTCCTCGATGCCGAGCCCCGCGACGCCGTTTTCCGACTGGGCGCCGTCGGCCAGCAGGCGGCCGCGCTCGTCGACGATCGAGACCCGCTCGGGCTTCAGCCCATCGACGGCCGAGGAGACGAGATGGCGAATGGCGCGGACTTGCGCGGCATCGAGGTCTCCCGCCAGCTTGAGCGCGATCGAGGCGCGCGGCGGCTCGCGGTCGCGTTCGAACAGGCGCTTCTCCGGGATGACGAGATGCACGCGAGCGGCCTGGACGCGGCTGATCGAGCGGATGGTGCGCGACAGCTCGCCCTCTAGGGCGCGCATGTGGTTGATGTTCTGGACGAAGCTGGTCGAGGAGAAGGCGTCGCCCTTGTCGAAGATCTCGTAGCCGACACCGCCGCCTGCCGGAATGCCCTTGCTGGCGAGATCGAGCCGCAGCCGAGCGACGGTCGACTTGTCGACGAGGATGGTCTGGCCGTCGCCGCGCAGCTCGTATTTGACGCCTCGCGTGTCCAGATCCTTAAGGATCGCGCTGACGTCCGACGAGTTGAGGTCCGAGAACAGCACGCCCATGGCCGGCTGCGACATGCGCAGCATGACGAAGCCGAAGAAGCCGACCAGCACGAGAGTGACCGCCAGCATGGCCGCCAGGCGGGCCGCCCCGAAGCGCGAGAACTGTTCGACGATGCCGCTCACGCCGCTATCCGTTTCACAAAGCCGTCCTGCCCGCTCCTGATCGCGGGTCACTAGGCAAGTTTTTCCCGGTGCGTGGTTAGCGCCCGGTTAATTTTTGCCGGGCCGTCGTTAAAGATTGTGGTTGGGGGCTGAGCAGGCTGGTCGGAAACGGCCGTCGGGAACGCGAAAGGCGCCGGTCCGGGGACCGACGCCTTGCAGGATTTTCGCGGCCTTTGGCGGCGATTATTGGCGGTAATGCTGGATCCGTGTGGTCCGCAGCCCCGCGAGACCGTGCTGGTCGATCGACATCTGCCAGCTCAGGAATTCATCCACCGTCAGGGTGTAGCGCTGGCAGGCTTCTTCGAGGCTGAGCAGGCCGCCGCGCACCGCGGCGACGACCTCTGCCTTGCGCCGGATCACCCAGCGGCGGGTATTCATCGGTGGGAGGTCCGCGATCGTCAGCGGACTTCCGTCCGGTCCGATCACGTATTTCACCCGCGGTCGCAAAGGCTCGGTCATGGTACACTCACACAACTCAACAGAGCTACTTGTGATGAGCATAGGGCCACCGCTTTAAGAATTGCCTAAGGCGAAAGCGCTGGGTTTCGTCATCGGTGATTCGTTCTCACGGGGCCCGGACGACGCTCTTGACCTTGTCGAGCGGCACGGAGATCGCACCGATCTTCAGCATCGGGATCGACCCGGTGAAATCGACGCCGTCGACCACGCCGCTGATCTTCGTCGTGGCTGTCATGGCGGCGCCCGTCGTATCCTTGGCATCGATCGTGATGGTGTATTCGCCATCCGGCGCCTTCTGCGCCGTCGAGGTCGTGCCGTCCCAGCTATAGATCTGGTCGCCCGCGGTCAGGGTCTTGGTCAGGGTCTGAACGACGCTGCCCTTCGAATCCTTGATCGTGATCGTGGCCAGTCCACCGCGCGGTGCGTTGATCTGCCATTCGGCCTTGTCCTTCTCCAGGCGCGTGGTCGCGCCATCGGTGGAGATGGTCGTGCCCATGAAGCCCACCGCGTTCGTCGCCGTGCCCGCCGCGTTCAGGCTGAGCAGCGAGGTCAGCGTCTCATTGGTCCGCAACTGCTGCTCGACGCCGGCGAACTGCACGAGCTGCTGCGTGAACTGGTTGGTGTCGAGCGGATCGAGAGGCGACTGGTTCTTGAGCTGCGTCGTCAGCAGCGTCAGGAACTGGTCGAAATTCTGCGCGATCGCAGCCCCGCCCGACACGGTGCTGGTGCTGGCCGTGCTGGTGCTGGTCGAACTGCTGGTGTTGGAGATCGCCATGGCGCTCCTCCTTGAATCAGACGCTCATGTCCACGCCGCCGAGCCGCACGAAGCGGCGCAGGGGCGCGGATGACGTCACGATGGGGGTGTCTTCGGCGGAATCGGCTTGGCTTCCGGAGCCACGCGAACGCTGCGGCGCCTCGTCCTGCTGGCGCGGGTGGCGGAAGCCGGACTGGTCGGAAGGGTCGCGCAGGCTGATGTCGACTCCGGCATCGGAGGGTTTCAGGCCGGCCTGCTCGAAGGCGCGCTCGAGCGTGCGCGCATCGCGCTGCAGCAGATGCAGCGTCTCGACGCGGTCCACGACCATCTTTGCGCTGACCTCGCCCGTGTCGGAGATCGAGAGCGTGACATCGACGCGACCGAGCTCGCCGGGATCCAGCCGGATGTCGAATTGGCGCGCTCCGGCCAGGGCCTTGAGGCCGATCTCGATCGGCAGGACATGGAGCGGCGTCGGCGGGCCCTCCGCGGCCGCCTGTCCTTGTGGATGGCTCGGCGGGGCGATGATCGGATCCGGCATGGTCATCAGGCGCAACGGATCGGGCCGGGCCGCGCCCTGCTGCGGCTGCACCGACGAATCGATGGCGTTCAGCAGTTGCTCGAACCGCTCCGCCGGCTTGCTCTCGGCTGCCGCGACGGGCTGGGACGCCGCGCCGCCTTCGGCCTTGGCCAGCTTGTCCAGCCCTTCGGCCTGAGCCTGCGGCAGGGCCTCGCCCTTGGGTGCGTCACCGGTCTCGGCCGCCACCAGCGACAGATGGGGTTGCCCGGCGGTGCCCGGCCGCATCGGCAGGCGCTCGATGCCCTGCCCAGGCGTACCCGGCTCCGCAGCCTCGGCGCCGGACTGAACGGTAAGCCCGCCGGCGGTGGCGCTGGCCGCGGCGAGGGCCGCCGTCTGCACGGCCAGAGCGGCTGCATCGGCCTGTGTCGTCTGATTCCGCCCCTCGCCGATGGTTGTCGCGCCGTTCGCCGCCGCGGCAGGCGGCTCGGGCGTAGCGGGGGCGGGAGCGAGCGCAGCAAGGACCGGAACGGGCATCGGCACGGCAGTTTCGGGCGAAGTGGCCGTCGCCCCCTCGCCCGCCTTCGCCTCCTCGCCGCCTTCGGGTGCGGTTGCCGCTTTCGGCTTGCCCGTCGGCATCGGCAGCATTTCGCCCGCGACCAGCGAGGGATCGACCGGCGCGGCCGGCTGCGCCTGGCTCTCGCCCTCGGCGGCGGCTGCGATGCTGACGAGTGCCGCGATGTCGAGCTTCGGCGCCGTCGGCCCACCCGACGGCAGGACCTCGCTGGGCACGGCGCGGGGCTTGCCGGGCTCGGCGAGCGGTGACCTGCCGGACGCCGGCTTCGCGACCTCCTCGGCTCCGGTGCTCTCGTCGGCGGCAGCGTTCTCGGCGCGGCTCTCGGTCGCGGTCTGGGTTCGCGCGCTTCGATCGTCGCTGGCGGGCGGCGTCTCCGGTGCGTCGCGGGCGGCCTGATCCGCCGCCGGCGCGGAATCCCTGCGGGTGTCGCGGCTGGCCGTCCGCGTGTCGGAAACCGGCTCGTCCGGCGGCAGGGCGAAGCTCTCGCGCGCCGTATCGGCGTCGCGATCGGCGATGCGCCGACGCGCGGCCGCGCCGTCAGCGGCAGAAGGGGAACTCGACAGGGGCTGTATCGACATCGTCTCGTCCGCAACACGGGCGCAGAACGCCCCTGCGGCTCTTGCAGCAATGCCCGGGCCAGGATCGAATTGAATGAAATCAGATGGTTGCAAGAACGCAGACCAGCGGGCCGCGGCAAGATCGGCCGCTTCGGGGCCGCGGGGCGGCAGCTTTTGCCCATCGCGGCTGGCCGCGGCGTGCCAAAACCGGTATAGAGCCCGCGTCTCGCCTCCCCCGCCGCAGGACCGCCCCGCTTTCGATGACCGCGCCCCGCAACTCCCTCGACATCGCCAAGCCGCCTGCGGCCACGCGCGTCGTGGCTGCAATGTCGGGCGGCGTCGATTCCTCGGTCGTGGCGGCCCTGCTGAAGCGCGAGGGCTATGACGTCGTTGGCGTGACGCTGCAGCTCTACGACCATGGCGCCGCCGTCCACCGCGCCGGAGCCTGCTGCGCCGGGCAGGACATCCATGACGCGCGCCGCGTCGCCGAGCAGATCGGCATTCCCCATTACGTCCTCGATTACGAGAACCGCTTCCGCGACGCCGTGATCGAGCGCTTCGCCGAGAGCTACCTCGCCGGCGAGACGCCGATCCCTTGCGTCGAGTGCAACCGCACGGTGAAGTTCCAGGACCTTCTGGGGCTCGCCCGCGAACTCGGCGCCGACGCGCTGGCGACGGGCCATTACGTCGTCGCCCGCGAGTTGGCCGATGGCCACCGCGGCCTGTTCCGCGCCGCCGATGCCAGCCGCGACCAGAGCTATTTCCTCTATGCCACGACGCAGGAGCAGCTCGACCTGCTGCGCTTTCCGCTGGGCCATATCGACAAGGCGCAGACCCGCGCGCTCGCCGCCGAGCTCGGGCTCGGCATCGCCGACAAGCCCGACAGCCAGGACATCTGCTTCGTCCCCAATGGCCGCTATGCCGACGTGATCGAGCGGCTGAAGCCGGGCGCGGCGCGTCCGGGCGAGATCGTCCATCTCGACGGCCGGGTGCTCGGCCGCCATGAGGGCGTGCTGCGCTTCACGGTCGGGCAGCGCAAGGGCCTGGGCCTGAGCACGCCGGAGCCGCTCTATGTGCTGCGGCTCGACGCCGACGCCGCCCGCGTCATCGTCGGCCCGCGCGAGGCGCTCAACGTCCGCGAGGTCCGCCTGCGCGATCTCAACTGGCTCGGCGAGACGCCGCTCGACGCGCTGCCGCCGGAAGGCCTCGACGTCGCCGTGCGCGTGCGCTCGACGAGGCCCCCGCGCGAGGCGCGGCTGCTGCGCGACGCAGCGGGGCTCAAGGTCGAACTCGCCACCGACGAAGAGGGCGTCTCGCCCGGCCAGGCCTGCGTCATCTATGCCGATGCCGGCCAAGGCGCCCGCGTGCTCGGCGGCGGCACCATCATCCGCCCCGAATTGCGGATGCCGCAGGCGCGGCCGACCGCCGACCTCGCCCTCTCCTGACGCCGGCCACCCGGCTCCTCTTCGTCCATCCTGCTCGCGAGCCGCTCCATGCCGGTGCCAGACCATCTCGAAAGCCAGAAGCGCGTCTATGCCGTCTGGGCGCGGATCTACGACCGGATCTACCAGAACCTGCTGGCCGGGCCGCAACGCGAGGCCGTGGCCGCCGCCTGCGCCTGCGGGCCCGACAT
>NZ_JAUXYO010000173.1 GCF_030694325.1 Allobosea sp.
CGGCGCGTCCGTTCCGGGCCCGCCCCGATGGCGAGCGCAGTCCGAGCCGCCCGCCGCGCGAGGGCTTCGCGCCCCGTGGCGAGCGTGCCGGCGGACCAGGCGCCGGGCCCCAGCGCTTCGACAAACCCCGCTCCGACCGTCCGCGCTCCGACGGCCCCGCGCGTCCGCGGCGGGCCCGCGAGGAGGCGCCCGCGCCCGTCTCCGACGCTAAGCTGCTGCCCTCGCTGATCCAAGAGCCCGAGCGGATCGCCAAGGTGATGGCGCGCGCCGGCGTCGCCTCGCGCCGCGACAGCGAGGCGATCATCCTCGAAGGCCGCGTCAGCGTGAACGGTCGCGTGATCGACAGCCCGGCGCTGGACATCGGCCCCGACGATGTCGTGCTGATCGACGGCGAGCCGCTGCCGGCGCGCGAGCGCACGCGGATGTGGCTCTATCACAAGCCGCGCGGGCTGGTGACGACCAACCACGATCCCGAAGGTCGGCCGACGGTGTTCGACGCGCTGCCGGAGGATCTGCCGCGCGTGCTCTCGATCGGGCGGCTCGACATCAACACCGAAGGCCTGCTGCTGCTGACCAATGACGGCGGGCTGGCGCGCATGCTGGAGCTGCCCGAGACCGGCTGGCTGCGGCGCTATCGCGTGCGCGCCTTCGGCTCGGTGACGCAGGACAAGCTCGACAGCTTACGCGACGGCGTCACCATTGAAGGCGTCTCCTATGGCCCGGTGGTGGCGCGTTTCGAGCGCCAGCAGGGCTCCAACACCTGGCTGACGGTGGATCTGCGCGAGGGCAAGAACCGCGAGGTCAAGACGGTGCTCGAGCATCTCGGCCTCGATGTGAACCGGCTGATCCGGGTCTCGTTCGGGCCGTTCCAGCTCGCCGACCTGCCCGAGGGCGAGGTCGACGAGATTCGCTCGCGGGTGCTGAAGGACCAGCTCGGCGAGGAGCTGATGGCCAAGGCCGGCGTCGATTTCGAGGCGCCGCGGCGCGACGAGCTGCCGGCGGCCCCGCCGAGACCGCCCGTGAGCAAGTCTGCGCCCAGCGGCGAGGACCGCCCGCGCCGGCGCGAGACCGGCGAGCGCGACGGCAAGCCCGAGCGCTGGCAGAGCGACGCCGTGCGCACGCCCTCGCAGGACGACCGCAGCGACAAGCCGTGGAAGCGCACCGTCTGGCGCGATGCCGAGGCCGAGCCGCAGCGCGAGCGCAAGGCCCCGCCGCGTCGGGGCGCCGACCCCAAGGCCGAGCGCCAGACGCGCGAGGCCAGCGGTGAGGTGGTGCGTCGCCGCGACAAGGCGATCGCCGATCCCAAGGGCCGGCGCGTGCTGGTCGAGCGCGTCGGCGCCCCGCCCCGTGAAGAGCGTACAGAGCG
>NZ_JAUXYO010000187.1 GCF_030694325.1 Allobosea sp.
TTGTGGGCGAAGGTGGTGCGAAGCGCCGGATGAGGGGTTCGCAACCGCAGGTTGCGCGACCGGAGCGTTAGCGACGGGCGACGAGCGCGCGGAGACAAACCCCTCATCCGCCCTTCGGGCACCTTCTCCCACAAGGGGAGAAGGCGATCACAGCACTGTCGGCTATTCCCCCAACTGAAACCGCTCGAACCGGCCCAGTTCTTCCTCGATCGCTGCCTTATGCTCGGCGGCATTGCCCTGGCCAATCCAGTGCCAGGATTGAATCAGCATCTTGCCGGCAGTGCGGTCGGTCTTCAGGTCCATCGCTGCGACCACCTCGTCGCCAACCAGCACCGGCAGGGTGAAGTAGCCGAACTGGCGCTTGGGCTTGGGCACATAGGCTTCGAAGACGTGGTCGTAGCCGAAGAACAGTTTTAGCCGCCGCCGCTGGATGATCAGCGGGTCGAAGGGCGAGAGGATGTGGACGAGGTCGGGCTGCGGCGCCTCGGGATCCGGCGCCTCGCGGGGCATCCAGTGCGGTACGGTCGAGTCCTCGATTCCAACCGGCATCAGGTCGCGGCGTTTCACGCGGGCCTCGATCAGCTCCGCCACCGCCGCCTTGCTGGGCGCATCGAGATGGCAGATCGAATCGAGGCTGACGACGCCCTGAGCCCGCAGCGCCCGGTCGAGCCTGTAGGTCGTAACCTGCCGCTCCGAGGCCGGCGTCGGGCGCTTCTCCCAGCCAAAATGCCGGTCCGTCAGCTCATAGGTCTTGAGCATGCCGGCGCGGGCCGAAATCACCAGGTCGCCATCGTAGAAGGCGCGCTCCAGCAGGCCCTTGGAGGGCTTCTTGCTCGCCCAGAGATGGGCCTTCTCGACCAGCACGTCGCTGTCGATGTCGCGGATGGTCAGCGGCCCGTCCTTGCGGATGCGGGCGAGCAGCCTGCGCGCCTCGTCGCGCCCGCCGACGGCCGACCAGCGCCGCGGCTCGGCTCGATGCGCCTTCATCGCCCCGAGAAAGAAGCGGATGTCGCGCGCCGGGACATAGGAGAGCGCATGCGTCCAGTATTCGAAGACGCTTTTGTCGACCGACTGGGCCTGCGCGAGATGGCCCCGCTCATAGGCGGGGATGCGGCTGAACAGGATGTGGTGGTGGCAGCGCTCGATGACGTTGATCGTGTCGATCTGGACATAGCCGAGATGCTCGACCGCCGCCTTGGTGGCCTGCGCTCCCGCGCCGAAGGGCTCGCTGGTATCGAGCCGCTGGGCCTGCAGCCAGAGCCGCCGCGCCTGCTCGCGCGAAAGGGTGATCGTCCTGGGCGAGCGGGGCGGCATGGGCGGGGTCCAAGGCTGCGAAGAATGCTGCCGGAGTTTAGGGCGCGGCGTCCAGCCTTGTGTCAGGATGACGGCGTCACGGGTTGAGATCATGGGATATCGGCCGCCGCTGCCGCTGCATCATGCACTGGCGGATAGCGCCTCTCGCAACGCCTCGGGCGTCACCTCCGCCATCGCCATGGCCAGCTTGAAGGCTTTGGTCTTCTCGCCCGGGTTCATCACCAGGATCACCGTCTCGGTGCCGGGACAGGCGGGATCGGCGCAGAGGATCTCGTTGACGGCGATCGCAGCCTCCTCCGGGAGGCCGGCGATCTCCCGTAGTAGCGCCTTGATGCGGGCTCCTTGAGCCGTCGCTTCGCTCTTGGCGGGGCCGCCCTTGCCGAAGAGCCCGAAGCGCATCGCCGCGCTCTAGGCCGCCGGCAGGGTCAGCACGCCGGCCTTGCCGTCTTCCGTGCCGAAGGCGAGGCGCTTGCCGCCCTTGTCCCAGGCGAAGGCGGTGATGCCGCTGCCGCGCAGGGCCGGGCGCACCAGCAGTTCGGAGGCGTCGGTCAGGCGGATCATCAGGATGCAGCCATCGTCATAGCCGACCGCGAGCACCAGCGCCTTGGGGTGGAAGGCGACGCGGGTGACCTTGGCGTGGCGGGCGCCACATTCGCGCGGCGCCTTGCCCTGCGGGCCCTCGCCCTGAAAGGGCCAGACGATCGCGGCATCGGCCCCGCTCGAGGCCAGCCAGAGCCCGTCATGCGACCAGGACAGCGAGCGCGGCTTGGCCGGATAGCCGGTCATCCGCATATGGCTCGGCTTCTCGCCCAGCCGCCAGCCATGCAGCGCGTTCTCCGGCATCGAGGAGACGACGAAGCGCCCGTCCGGCGACCACATCACGTCGAGATGGGCGCCCTTCCATTCGAGGAATTCGGGCTTGGTCTCCGTCGCCGGATACCAGAGGCTGACGCCGTTCATTTGGCCGATGGCGACGCGGTAGCCCTTGGGCGCGAAGACGAGCCCCTGCGGCGTCGTGCCGACATCGAGCGAGCGGACCCGGCCCTTGTCGTCACGGGCATGCACCGTCTTGCCGGTGTTCCAGGCGATGCTGCCGGAGCCCGAAAGTGCCACCGCATCGACCCAACGGCGCTTCTCGTCGCGCGCGATCTCGATGGAGGTGCCGTCGGCCACGGTGGCGACCACGCGGCCGTCATCGCCGCCGGTGATCAGACGCTCGCCATCGCTGCAGGTGCAGAGGACGCCGCCGGCATGGACCTCAGCTGAGTCGAGCGCGCCGTCGCTCCAACGAAGCACGCGGCCGTCGGCGAGCGCGAGGGCCAGCGTGGCTTTCAGCCAATGGGCACCGACGACATGCGCGCCGGCCTCGACGGGGACGACATGCTCGCGCAGCGAGAGGGGGGCGGTGGTCGTGTTCATGGGCAACGCTTTAGCTTCGACCGCGTGTTTCGCAAACCATTGTCATTCCGGGGCGGCCCGAAGGGTCGAACCCGGAAACCACGACTGGGTGAGAGGTCATCAGCAGCCGGACGGGCTCGCCCCGTCGTGGGTTCCGGGTTCGCGGCTGCGCCGCGCCCCGGGATGACAGACGGCTCACGCCGCGCAGGCTTCAAAACCCTGGCGCAGCTCGTTCTCGTTGAGGTCGCGGCCGATAAAGACCAGGCGCGAGGAGCGGGTCTCGCCTTCCTTCCAGTCGCGCTGGAGATCGCCGTCGAGGATCATGTGGACGCCCTGGAAGACGAAGCGGCGCGGCTCGCCCTTGAAGGCGAGGATGCCCTTGGAGCGCAGGATGTTGGGTCCCTGCGCCTGGCTGACATCGTTGATCCAGGGCATGAACTTCTCGGGGTCGACATCGCCGGGGATGGTGAACGACATCGAGCGCACCTCATCCGAATGATGGTGGTGATGGCCGGATTCGAGAAAATCCGGCTCGATGTCGAGGATGCGGTCGAGATCGAAGGCGTTGCGATCGAGCAGCTGGTCGATCGGCAGGGCGCAGCGCTCCGTCCTGTGCAGCTTGGCATAGGGGTTGATGGCGCGGATCGCGGCCTCGACCGAGGCGAGCTCTTCGGGCGTCACCAGATCGACCTTGTTGAGCACAATGACGTCGGCGAAAGCGATCTGGTTCTTGGCCTCCGGCGCGTCCTCGAGCCGATCCTTGAGCCATTTCGCGTCGGTCACGGTGATGACGGCGTCGAGCTTTGTGGCGTCACCGACATCCTGGTCGACGAAGAAGGTCTGGGCTACGGGGGCGGGGTCGGCGAGGCCCGTCGTCTCGACGATGATCGCGTCGAACTTGCCCTTGCGCTTCATCAGCCCGTCGAGAATGCGGATCAGGTCGCCGCGCACGGTGCAGCAGATGCAGCCGTTGTTCATCTCGAAGACCTCCTCGTCGGCGCCGACGACGAGGTCGCCATCGATGCCGGCCTCGCCGAACTCGTTGACGATGACGGCGAATTTCTTGCCGTGATCCTCGGTGAGGATGCGGTTCAGCAGTGTGGTCTTGCCGGCGCCAAGATAGCCGGTGAGCACGGTGACGGGAATTTTCTCGGACATGGTCGATCCTGCTTCAACGAGGCGGTCCAGTGACACCATCGGATCCAACATCCTCGCAGGTCATCCCGGCCGCGGCGAAGCGGAGAGCCGGGATCCATTCCGGAACGGGTCAGGAATGGATCCCGGATCGGCGCCGCTGCGCGGCTTGTCCGGGATGATGTCGCGGTTGGGGTCCAGATGCCTCTCAGGCCGGGCCGGCGGCGAGCGCCGTTTCAATCTGGCTTATATTGTGTTTCATCATCGCGATGTAAGTCCCGGCCGGGCCGGTGGCGTCCGACAGCGCGTCCGAGAAGATTCGGCCGCCGACCTTGGCGCCGCTCTCCTTGGCGATCCGCTCGACGAGGCGCGGATTGGTGACGTTCTCGAGGAAGACGGCGGGAATCTTCTCCGCCTTGATCTGCCGGATGATGCGGCCGACATCCCTGGCCGAGGCCTCGGCCTCGGTCGAGACGCCTTGCGGCGAGACGAACTCGACGCCGTAGGCCTTGACGAAATAGCCGAAGGCGTCGTGCGAGGTGATCGCCTTGCGGCGATCGGCCGGAATGCGCGCGATCGCGGCCCTGATCTCGGCCTCGAGGGCATCGAGCTGGGCGAGATAGCGCGTCGCATTGGCCTCGTAGGCCGCCTGACCCGCCGGATCGGCCTTCACCAGCGCATCGCGGATGTTGGCGACGTAGGTTTTCGCGTTGGCGACGCTCTGCCAGGCATGCGGATCGACACCGCCATGATCGTGGGCGTGGGAATGGCCCTTCTTGCCGTGGCCGTGGTCGTCAGCCTCTTCGAGCGGCGTGATGCCGGTGGTCGCGGTCGTGATCGTCGCCTTGGTGCCGGAGGACTTGATCAGGCGCGTCATCCAGCCCTCGAATTTGAGGCCGTTGACGACGACGAGCTTCGCCCCGGCCATCGCCTTCGCGTCGGCGGGCGTCGGCGAATAGACATGGGCGTCGCCATTGGGGCCGACCAGCGTGGTCAGCGCGATGCGGTCGCCGCCGACCTCCTTTACGAAGTCGCCGAGGATCGAGAAGCTCGCGACGACGGGCAGCTTCTCCTGTGCGGTGGCGGCGAGCGGTGCCTGGGCGAGGATGAGCCCGGCGGCGAGGGCGCCGAGAAGGGCGCGACGGTTGGGCATGGAAGCCTCCAGCAGCAGTGAAACACTATAACATCACTACGCCCGAAGATGGCGCCGCGGCAAGAGCCGACGGGCGAGCCCACCCTGCGTGCCGAGCAGAAGCGAGCCGAGAGAGAGCGCGCCCGCCGCCAGGATGATCGCCGGTCCCGCCGGCAGATTGCTGCCCGCCGAATAGGACAAAACCAGCCCGGCATAGCCGGACACCATGCCGAAACCGCTGGCGAGCAGGATCAGGCGCGTGATGTCGGCGGTCCAAAAGCGCGCGGCGGCGGCCGGCAGCATCATCAGCCCGACCGCCAGCAATGTGCCGAGCGCATGGAAGCCGGCGACCAGATTGAGCACGACGAGGCCGAGGAAGGTGAGATGGACCAGCCCGCCGGAGCGGCTGACCGAGCGCAGGAAGCCGGGATCGACGCATTCCATCACCAGCGGGCGATAGAGCGCCGCGAGGGTCATGAGCGAGACCGTCGCCACCCCCGAAAGCAGGATCAGCACGTCGTCGTCGAGCGCCAGCACATTGCCGAAGAGGACATGGAAGAGGTCGACCGCCGAGCCGCGCAGCGAGACGATGGTCACGCCGAGTGCCAGCGAGATCAGATAGAAGGCGGCGAGCGAGGCATCCTCCTTGATCACCGTGACGCGGGCCACGGCGCCGGCCGCGAGCGCCACCGCGAAGCCGGCCGCCAGCCCGCCCAGCGTCATCGCCGGGAGCGAGAAACCGGCGACGAGATAGCCGATCGCGGCACCCGGCAGGATCGCATGAGCCATGGCGTCGCCGGTCAGGCTCATCCGGCGCAGCATCAGGAACACGCCGATCGCGCCGCCCGACACCGACAGCGCGACCACGCCGACCAGCGCCCGGCGCATGAAGTCGAACTCGGCGAAGGGGCCGATGAAGAGGTCGTAGAGCATCGGCTTTTTCTTCTCAGCCTTCTCAGCCCTCATCCTGAGGAGCCGCGAAGCGGCGTCTCGAAGGATGCTCCAGGAGGCTCCCGCACACACTGGAGCATCCTTCGAGACGCGCTCCTGTGGAGCGCTCCTCAGGATGAGGGCTGAGGAGACATCAATGGTTGGGCAGCATCACGCCGCGTCGCGCTCGCACGGCGCCGCGTGGCTGTCGAAGGCCTCGACCATGCGGCGCGCCTTCAGCAGGTTGGCGGCGGTCAGCACCTCGGCCGTATCTCCCCAGGCGATGCTTTCGCGGGCCAGCAGCAGGGTCTGCGGAAAGGCGCGGCGCACGGTGTCGATGTCGTGGAGCACGGCGATCACGGTCCGGCTCTCGCCGTGCCAGCGCTGCACCAGCGCCAGCAGATCGGCGGTGGTGCGGGCGTCGATGGCGGTGAAGGGCTCGTCGAGCAGGATGATGTCGGCGTCCTGCAGCAGGAGCCGCGCGAAGAGCGCACGCTGCATCTGGCCGCCGGAGAGCGCACCGATCGGCCGGCGCTCGAAGCCGGCGAGCCCGACGGCGGCGATCGCGGCCTCGATCTTGGCGGCGGCCCCGCCCGCGATGCGCCCGAAGATGCCGGCGCGGTTCCACAACCCCATCGCCACCAGATCATAGACATGGATCGGAAAGGACCGGTCGAGTTCGGCCTGCTGCGGCAGATAGGCAAGGCGTCGGCCACGCGCCACGGCGATGTCGCCGTCGAGCGGAGACAAAGCCCCCGCGATGCCCTTCAGCAGGGTCGACTTGCCGGCGCCGTTGGGGCCGACGATCGCCGTCAGGCTGCCCGTGGCGATCTCGCCCGAGAGATGGTGAACGGCCGGATGCCGATCATAGCCCAGCGTCAGATCGGTCAGGCGGATGGCGGACATGGCAGTCGTTTCCTGTGTCACGCGATCACCGCGAAGGTCGCGATCCAGAGCAGCGTAACCACGCCGGCCGCCAGACCCATGCGCCCCAGCGCGGAGAGTCGCAGCAGCGACCAGCCCGGAGCCTGCGGGACGGCGTGGGAAACAGGATGGGTGTGCGGGCGAGCCATGTGAGATGATATAATGTTACGGCGAGGCAGAGGCAAGGACGGTCGTCGGCCAGCCGACCGCTGCAGCTTAGCAAGCGTCTGCCGCCTCAGAACGGCAGATACTGATACAGCCAGGTCTCGGTCAGCACCGTGTCGCCCGCCTTCAGGAAGCAGCGCATCTCGACCGGGTCGGTGCCATCCACCGTGAGGTCGAACTGGGCGCGCCAGTGGCCCGGCACGTCGTTGGGCACGGCTTCGGCGAAGATATAGGAGAACGAGCCGCGCGAGGCGGAGAGCACGACCTCGGGCTTGACGCCGAAGGGGATGGCCTCCAGCGCCGGCCCCTTGAACTCGACCATGAACTTGCGCACGCCCTTGGGCCGGGTCGTGCCGGGCTGGCCGCCATTGCCCAGCCGCGTGGCGACGACGCGGCCGAGATCGCTCTGGAACGGCTCGTCGGCGAGCCAGTGCAGCTTGTAGCGCAGCGCGTAGGTGGCGCCGGCCTTCGCCGGGCCGGCCGGGACCCACATGGCGACGATGTTGTCGTGGATCTCGTCGTCGGTCGGAATCTCGATGAGCTGGACCGCGCCCTTGCCCCAGCTCCCTTGCGTCTCGACCCAGAGGCTCGGCCGGCGCTCGTAGAAAACGCCGTCGAGATAATGCCCGACCTCGCGGTCGCGCTGCACCAGCCCGAAGCCGCGCGGATTCTCGTCGATGAAGGAGGAGGCCATGGTGCGCGGCGGGTTGTTCAGCGGCCGCAGCGCCCGCTCGCCCGCGCCGGTCCAGAGCGCGAGACCGTCGGAATCATGGACCTCGGGGCGCCAGTCGACCGCGCTGGCCTTGGCCTTCTCGGAATACCAGTACATCGAGGTCAGCGGTGCGATGCCGAGCCGCTCGACATCCCGGCGCAGATGGATCTTGGTTTCGATCTCCATCGTCACGCCCTTGCCGCGATGCATGCGGAAACGATAGGCGCCGGCCACGCTCGGGCCCGACAGTAGGGCATAGACGACGACATGCTCGGCGCCGGGCTGCGGCGTCTCCAGCCAGATATGGGTGAAGTCCGGGAACTCCTCGGCCTTGCCGCCGACTGCCGGGTCGATGGCCAGGCCGCGCGCCGACAGGCCGTATTGGTAGAGCTCACCGATGGCGCGGAAATAGGAGGCGCCGAGAAAGGCGACCCAGTCGTTCTTCTGCCACTCCAGCTTCTCGCCCTTGCGGCCGGGATGCCCGGTGCGGCTCTCCTGGAAGCGGAAGCCGGCGAAACCCGCCCCCCGCGGCAGTTCGCGCGCCGGGGAATCCGGGGGCATCTCGAAATAGCTCTCGTCATAGACGATCTCGCGGGCGCGGCCGCCCTCGACGACATGCAACCGCACCGGCTTCTGGAAGTAGCGGCCGAGATGGAAGAAGGTCACCGGCCAGGACGAAGGACCGTCCGCCCAGAGCGCCATCTCCGGCTTGAACCGGATCTTGCCATGGGCATCGTAATCGATCCGCTCAAGCACGTCGGGCCGCGGGCTCGGCGGCGCCTGATAGGGGCGCGACGCCATTTCGCGGGCGCGCTGCTTCAGCGCCTCGAAATCGAAGCTCTCACCTTCGCCAAGGCGCAGCCCCTGCTGGGCCAGTGCCTCCGGCGAGAATCCGAGCGCGGCCAGGGCCGCTGTCGCAGTGGCTCCGGCCAGCAGCAGGCGGCGGTCGGGGCGGGGCGGACGGGCGCTGGAGGCCATGGCAGACGGGCTCGTTCGGCTGGAGGGACGGTCGCTGGAATTGGGGCTAGCCCGTCCCGGCCGCAAGGGCAACCGGGCCGGAGCCCCCTCGCGAATGCCGGCCAATCATGGCGAAAACATCGCCTGGCCGGAGCAAATTGCCGCCCTTGCCGGCTTCCTGCCTTCCATTTTGGTTTGCGCCTGATCTACAAGGGAAGGGAGACCGGCCACGAGGCCGGCTGCCTAATGGGAGGTTAGCATGCAACGGATCACGTCCCGCCGGCGTCTCGCCGGCATCGCCACCGCGGCCCTCATCGCGCTGGCGCCCGCCAGCGCGCGCGCTCAGGACTTCGTCAACGTCCTCACGGGCGGCACCTCGGGCGTCTACTACCCGCTCGGCGTCGCGCTTTCGAAGATCTACGGCGACAAGATCAAGAATGTCCGCCCGACCGTGCAGGCCACCAAGGCCTCGGTCGAGAACCTGCAACTGCTGCAGCAGGCCAAGGGCGAAATCGCCTTCACGCTCGGCGACTCGCTCGCCGCCGCCTGGAAGGGCGACGAGGAAGCGGGCTTCAAGACTCCGCTCAAGAAGCTGCGCGGCGTCACCGCGATCTATCCGAACTACGTCCAGATCGTCGCGTCCAAGGACAGCGGCATCAAGACCCTGGCCGATCTCAAGGGCAAGCGCCTCTCGGTCGGCGCACCGAAATCCGGCACCGAGCTCAACGCCCGCGCGATCCTCGCCGCGGCCGGCATGAGCTACAAGGATCTCGGCAAGGTCGAGTACCTGCCCTTCGCCGAATCGGTCGAACTGATGAAGAACCGCCAGCTCGACGCCACCCTGCAGTCGGCCGGCCTCGGCGTCGCCTCGCTCCGTGACCTCGCGACCTCGGTCGAGATCGTCGTGGTCGAGGTTCCGGCCGCCGCCGTCGAGAAGGCCGGCGCCCCCTTCGTCAAGGCGACGATCCCCGCCAACACCTATACCGGCCAGACGGCGGCGGTCCCGGCCGCGGCGGTGATGAACTACCTCGTGACCCATGAGGGCATGAAGGAAGAGACCGTCTACGAAATGACCAAGGCGATCTACGAGAACCTCGGAGATCTCGGCGCCGCCCATGCCGCTGCGCGCTCGATCAAGCTCGAAGGCGCGCTCGAGGGCATGCCGATCCCGCTGCATCCGGGTGCGGCGCGCTACTTCAAGGAAAAGGGTCTGAAGGTCGGCTCCTGAGCCGAACCGACGGGCGATCGATGGGCGGGGCCGGCATGTCTGGCCCCGCCTTTTCTCTGAGCGGATGACGACGATGAGCAAAGACGAGACGCAGCCCCTGGCCGTGCCGGACATCGGCGGCATCCATGCCCAGACACCGGCCGTGCCGGTCGATCCGGAGCACGGCCTTCCCCCCGGTTTCGGCGCCGGCTGGCAGGGACGCCTGCTCTTCTGGATTGCTGTCGCCTTCTCGCTGTTCCAGATCGCCACCGCCTTCAACGTCCCGCTCGACCACCGCGTCGCGGGCGTCACCCTCGTCGACGGGCTGCGTCTCACCATGGCGGCCTGGGCTGTCGCGATCCTGGTCCAGGGCGCCCGCTCCCGGCCCTGGCTCGAGATGCTGCTTGCCTTCCTGCCGATGCTCGTCGTCGTCGAGCTGCTCGCCCGCTTCGGCGGCTCGCTGCCCAACCAGATCCTGAGGACGCTGCATGTCGGCTTCCTCTGCCTCGTCGCCGGCGGCCTGCTCGCCCAGCACAAGAGCCATGGCCGGCTCGCCGTCTTCTCGGCCTGGGCGCTGGCCGGCATCGGCTTCGCCATCGGCCTCTATCACTGGGTTCTCTACGAGGAGCTGGTGGCGCGCGCCGGCGAGGTCACGCCGGCCGACCTCGTCGTCGGCATCACGGCGATCACGGTCCTGTTCGTCATCTGCTGGCGCTTCATGGGGCCGGCCCTGCCCATCGTCTCGGGCCTCTTTCTCGCCTATTGCCTGTTCGGACAGTGGCTGCCGGCGCCGCTCAACCACCGCGGCTATTCGCTGGAGCAGGTCATCGAGCACATGTCCTTCGGCACGGAGGGCATCTACGCCACGCCGACGGGCGTCTCCGCCACCTTCATCTTCCTCTTCATCCTGTTCGGCTCCTTCCTCGAGCGCGCGGGGATGATCCAGCTCTTCACCGACATCGCCATGGGGCTGTTCGGCAGCGCCCGCGGCGGCCCGGCCAAGGTCGCCGTGTTCTCCTCGGGGCTGATGGGCACGATCTCCGGCTCGGGCGTCGCCAATGTCGTCTCGACCGGCCAGTTCACGATTCCGCTGATGAAGCGCTTCGGCTATCGCCCCGCCTTCGCGGGCGGCGTCGAGGCCACCGCCTCGATGGGCGGCCAGATCATGCCGCCGGTGATGGGGGCGGTCGCCTTCATCATGGCCGAGACCATCGACGTGCCCTATGCCGACATCGTCCAGGCTGCCATCGTGCCGGCGATCCTCTACTACACGGCCGCCTTCCTCGCGGTGCATCTCGAGGCCGGCAAGCGTGGGCTGGTCGGCCTGCCGCGCGAGGAACTGCCCAGCGCCGGCAAGGCGCTGGCGACGAAATGGTATCTGATCGCGCCGCTGGCGGTGCTCGTCTACCTGCTGTTCTCCGGCTACACGCCGCTCTTCTCGGGCTCGGTCGGGCTGGCGCTCACCGTCGTGCTGATCCTGGGCGGCTCGCTGGCGCTGGGCATCGGGCCGATCGCGCTGCGGGTGCTGTTCTGGGTCGGCCTCGGGCTGCTCTGCGCCTTCTTCTTCTGGTACGGCATCCTGGTGATGGTCGGGGTCGTGCTGCTGCTCGTCCTGGCCAGCCTCGCCACCCGCGGCGGCACGGAGACGGTCGCCGCCTGTCGCGAGGCGCTGGCCGACGGGGCGCGCCAGGCCATCCCCGTCGGCGTGGCCTGCGCCGTGGTCGGCCTCGTCATCGGCACGATGACGCTGACCGGCGTCGGCACGATCTTCGGCAATGCGGTCGTCGCCGTGGGCGAGAAGTCGCTGTTCCTGGCGCTCGTGCTGACCATGATCGTCAGCCTGATCCTCGGCATGGGCATCCCGACGATCCCGAACTACATCATCACCTCGTCCATCGCCGCGCCGATCCTGCTGAAACTCGGCGTGCCGCTGATCGTCAGCCACATGTTCGTGTTCTATTTCGGCATCATGGCGGACCTGACCCCGCCGGTCGCGCTGGCAGCCTTCGCGGCGGCGCCGATCGCCAAGGAATCCGGCTTCAAGATCTCGTTCCAGGCGGTGAAGATCGCGATGGCGGGCTTCGTCATCCCCTTCATGGCGGTCTATGATCCCGCCCTGATGCTGCAGCCGGTGCAGGGCGTCACCGGGTTCGCCTACGCGCTCGGTGCCGCCTACATCATCGGCAAAGCGCTGCTGGCGATCACGCTCTGGGGCGCGGCGACGATCGGCTTCTTGAAGCGCGACATGGCGCTGTGGGAGCGAGCCCTGGCGGCCGCGGCCGCCGCCTCGCTCGTGCTGGCGCTGCCGATCACCGACGAGATCGGCTTCGGCCTCGCCGCGCTGCTGATCGGCGTGCATCTCTGGCGCGCCCGGACGGCCGACCGCGCCGCGGCGGCCTGAGTGGCGCTGCGATGAGCCTCTGCCTGGCGGCGGGTGCCCTCGCGGTTTCGCTCGGAGCAAGCGAGATCACACTCTCCTGGCGTCACTCGGTCCAGAAGACGCTGTGGGAGGAGGTCTGGCGGGACACGCCGGCCGGGCTCGTGATGGCGGAGGCGCGGATACAGGGCTCGGGCGCCGGCATGGAGGCGCCGCCGGAAGCCAGGCTCGCCGACGGATTCTGGCGCTGGACCCCGCAACTGCCACCGCAGCGGGAGATCGTCATGCGCCGCTCGGGAGCGACGGCCGATTGGCAAATCTGCAGCGCCGGACGCTGCCGGCCGATGGGGGACTACCTTCCGCCCGAAGCGGATCCGGTGATCCTGCGCACCTGCCCGTGAGGCGGACTCAGCCGCCTTCGCTCAGCCGCTCGACCTTGATCACGCGCCGCATCAGATTGAGCAGGCCATAGGCCGCGAAACCCGAGAACAAGGCCATCAGCACATAGCCGACGATCGGGCCGAGCTCGAACAGGCCGGCCAGCGCCCAACCGGAAGCGAGCGCGACGCCGAAGAGTTCGACGGCGATCAGGATGCCGAGCGAAACCACCATGATGAGGGTGCGCCAGTTGGTCTGCCTTGCGGCCATGCTGTCAATCCTCGCTAACCGCGCGTGGGCGCAGCGACATTTCCGGCGCAAGCTCTAGCGAAGCCGGCTTTGGCATGCAACAAAATCGCGCCCTCCGCCCGAGATGGCCCGTCCCGCAGAGCTTGAAAAGACCCTGATGATCGATACGCCTGTCTTCGGTTCGGCCGCCGCCGCCGCGCCCCACCACCTCGCCTCCGAGGCCGGCCGCGCCATTCTCGCCGAGGGCGGCAACGCCATCGAGGCCATGGTCGCCATGGCTGCGACCATCTCGGTCGTCTACCCGCATATGAATGCGATCGGCGGCGACGGCTTCTGGCTGATCCACGAGCCCGGCGGCAAGGTCCATGCGGTCGAGGCCTGCGGCCCGGCCGGCGCGCTCGCCACCATCGCGCGCTATCGCGACAAGGGCCATGACGTCATTCCTTCGCGCGGGCCCGATTCCGCCGTCACGGTCGCGGGCGCGATCGGCGGCTGGGAGGCGGCGCTGTCGCTGTCGAAGAGCCTGGGCGGGACAATGCCGCTGAAGGACCTGCTGGCGGATGCGATCCGCCATTGCAGCGAGGGCTACGAGATCTCGGCCTCCGAACTGCGGACATGGCCGCAGCAGGTCGAGGCCGTGAAGGAGGCGATCGGCTTCAGCGAGTTCTTCTGGCCGGGCGGGGAGCAGCCCAAGGCCGGGGCGCGGCGCAAGCCCGAGGCGCTGGGCGAGACCTTCCGTCAGATCGCGGCGGCGGGGCTCTCGGACTTCTACCGCGGTGATGTCGGCCGCGAGATTGCCACCGACCTGGAGCGCATCGGCGCCCCCGTCACCCGCGCCGACCTCGAGGGCTACAAGGCCCGCTTCGTCGCGCCGCTCTCGATCAGGCTGCCAGGGCTGACCGTCTACAACTGCCCGCCGCCGACGCAGGGCGTCGCCTCGCTCCTGATCCTCGGCATCTTCGAGCAGCTCGGGGTCGCCCGTGCCGACGGTTTCGACTACCATCACGGCCTCGTCGAGGCGACCAAGCGGGCCTTCGCCATCCGCGACCGCATCGTCACAGACCCCGCCTTCGCAACCGTCGATCCCGCGAGCGTGCTCAGCGAGGCGGTCTTCGCCCGCGAGGCGGCGGCGATCGACAAGCGCCGCGCCGCCGCCTGGCCGTTCAAGACTGGCGATGGCGACACCGTCTGGATGGGCGCGATCGACGGCTCGGGGCTCGCCGTCTCCTACATCCAGTCGATCTACTGGGAATACGGTTCGGGCTGCATTCTGCCGCGCACCGGAATCAACTGGCAGAACCGCGGCGTGTCCTTTTCGCTCGACGCCAAGGCGCTGAACCCGCTGCAGCCGGGCCGCAAGCCCTTCCACACGCTGAACCCGGCCTTCGCCCGCTTCGACGACGGTCGGATCAATTCCTATGGCGCGATGGGCGGGGACGGCCAGCCGCAGTTCCAGGCGCAGATCCTGACGCGCTATCGCTTCGGCGCGGGGCCGGCAGCGGCGGTCGATGCGCCGCGCTGGCTCTTCGGCCGGACCTGGGGGGCAGGATCGATCTCGCTCAAGCTCGAAAGCCGCTTCGACCCGATGCTGCTTGCGCGATTGACCGGCGCCGGACACCCGGTCGAGGAGTATTCGGAAGCCTATTCCGACCAGTTCGGCCATGCGGGCATGCTGGTGAAGCACCCGAAGGGGCATGTCGAGGCAGCGCATGATCCGCGCTCCGACGGTGATGCCAAAGGCTGCTAGGGGGTGACGACGATGCTCTTCGACGATCCGTTCCGCTGCTTCGTTCCCTATCCGCAGGCGCCCGTGAAACACGCGCCGACCGGCCCGCTCGCGGGGCTGACGCTGGCGGTGAAGGACCTCTACGACGTCAAGGGCTATCCGACCGGCGCCGGCTCGCCGCTGGTGCTGGCCCAGTCCGGCATCAAGACCAAGACCGCGCCGGTGGTGAAGGCGCTGCTGGAGGCCGGGGCCCGCTTCGTCGGCAAGACCCATACCGACGAGCTCGCCTTCTCGCTCAACGGCAAGAACGCGCATTTCGGCTCCCCGATCAACCCGGCGGCGCCCGACCGCATCACCGGCGGCTCCTCATCGGGCTCGGCGGCCGCGGTCGCGGGACGGCTCGCCGATATCGGTCTCGGCTCCGATACGGGCGGCTCGGTGCGGGCGCCGGCGAGCTATTGCGGGCTGTTCGGCATCCGCCCCAGCCATGGCCGGATCTCGCTGAAGCGGGCCTGGCCGCTGGCGGACTCCTTCGACACCGCGGGCTGGTTCGCACGCGACGGCGAGGTCTTCGCCCGCGTCGGCGAGGTGCTGCTGGGCGCGGACAAGGTCTCCCTGCCGCTGGCCCCGCGCCTGCTGCTCGCCGACGACCTCTTCGCCCAGGCCGTGCCGGAGGCCGAGACGATCCTGCGCAACGTCGTCCAGCGCATCGTGCCGCAGCTCGGCGAGCCTGAGAATGTGAAGGCGGTGCGCGATCTCGACGCGCTCTACTGGGCCTTCCGCTGGCTGCAGGGCCGCGAGGCCTGGGCCGCCGACGGGGCGCTGATCGAGCGTCTCGCCATGCCGCTGGGGCCCGGTGTCGCCGAGCGCTTCGCCTTTTCCAAGGCGATCACCGATGCCGACCACGCCAAGGGTGAGGCCGTGCGCAAGGCCTTCCGGACGCGGCTGTCCAAGCTGCTTGGCCAGGACGGCGTGCTGATCCTGCCGACGGTGCCCGACATCGCCCCGCTGGTCAGCGCGCCAGAGGACCAGCTCGATGATTTCCGCAACCGCGCGCTGCGCCTGCTCTGCCTCGGCGGCCTCTCGGGCTTCCCGCAGGTGAGCGTGCCGGTGGCGCGGCGCGAGGGTGCGCCGCTGGGCCTGTCGCTGCTCGGGCCGAAGGGCTCCGACAAGTCGCTGATCGCCGTCGCGACGCGGTTCGAGCGCGCGGCGCGGGTCCGGATCGCGTAAGGGCTGAGGTCTTGAAGTCCGAAGGGAGAGCGGCATGAGCGGCCACCACCATCACGACCACGATCACGACAACCACTTCACCTCCATCGAGGCGCGGGTGAAGGCGCTGGAATCGCTGATGGTGGGAAAGGGCTATGTCGACCCCGCCGCGCTCGACGCCATCGTCGACACCTATGAGACCAAGATCGGCCCGCGCAACGGCGCCCGCGTCGTGGCGCGGGCCTGGGTCGATCCCGATTTCGCGGCGCGGCTGAAGGCGGACGGCACGGCCGCCGTCGCAGAACTCGGTTTCGGCGGGCGCGGCGGCGAGCACACCGTCGCCTGCTTCAACACCCCGCAAGAACACAACCTGATCGTCTGCACGCTCTGCTCCTGCTATCCGTGGCCGCTGCTCGGCCTGCCGCCGGTCTGGTACAAATCCCCGCCCTACCGGTCCAAGGCGGTGCTCGACCCGCGCGGCACGCTGGCCGATTTCGGACTGACCTTGCCGGAGGGCCAGCGCATCCGCGTCTGGGATTCGACCGCCGAGACGCGCTTCCTCGTCATCCCGATGCGTCCGGCCGGCACCGAGGGGTGGTCGGAGGAGAAGCTCGCTACAATCGTCAACCGCGATGCGATGATCGGCACCGGGCTGCCGCGGGTGCAAGATGCTGAGGGGGAGGATGCGTCATGAACGGCGCCCAGGATCTCGGCGGGCAGATGGGCTTCGGCGCAGTCCAGCCCGAAATTGACGAGCCGATTTTCCATGCCGAATGGGAGAAGCGCGTGCTGGCGATCAATGTCGCCGCCGGCGCCATGGGCGCCTGGACGATCGACGGCATCCGCGCGGCGCGCGAGAGCCTGCCGCCGGCGCAGTATCTCTCATCCTCCTATTACGAGATCTGGCTCGCCGGCCTGAACGGGATGCTGGTCGAGCAGGGCTTCGTCACGCCCGAAGAGCTGCAGCAGGGCAAGCCGCTCGCGCCGGCGAAGACGCCCAAGCGCGTTTTGAAGGGAGATGAGGTCGCGACCGTGCTGCGCCGCGGCTTCCCCTATGAGCGCGAGGCGGAGGCGCCGGCCCGTTTTGCGGTGGGCGATGCGGTGCGGACGCGGGTGATGCACCCGCAGCACCACACCCGCCTGCCGCGCTATGCCCGCGGCAAGCAGGGCGTCATCGAGCGGATCACCGGCTGCCATGTCTTTCCCGACACCGGCGCGCAGGGTCTGCCGGAATCGGCGCAGTGGCTCTACACCGTCGTCTTTACCGGCCCCGAACTCTGGGGCCGCGACGCCGATCCGACATCGACCGTCTCGATCGAGGCCTGGGAGAGCTATCTTGAACCCGCGTGACCTCGCGACGCTTGCCGGCGACACGCCGATCCCGCGCGATGCCGGCGGCCCGGTCTTCGCCGAGCCCTGGCAGGCGATGGTCTTCGCGCTCGTCGTGCAGCTGCAGGAGCGCGGCGTGTTCACGGCGGACGAATGGGCGCAGGCGCTGGGCGCGGAAATTAGCGAGGCGCTGGCCAAAGGCGGCTGCCGCGACGGCTCGGACTATTACGAGCGCTGGTGCGAGGCGCTGGAGCACCTGCTCATCGAGAAAGGCCTCGCCTCCCATGACGGCGTCGATGCGCTGGCGGCCTCTTGGGCGCGGGCGGCGGAAGCGACGCCTCACGGTCATCCGATCCTGATCGAGAACGATCCGCAGCGGGGGTGAAAGGATTCGCCCGAGGATCGTCTGGCTCGGAACCACTGCGTCATCCGGGACAAGCCGCGAAGCGGTGCAGCTCCGGGATCCATCGTAGAGCTCCGGAGCCCTCCGATGGATCCCGGGGCAAGCCCGGGATGACGACGCGGTTCAGAGCAAACTCAAGCCACCCCGAGCGACAAGAGATCGTGCACATGCACGAGCCCGACAGGCCGCTGGTCCGAATCGGCGACGATCAGCGCGGTGATGCGCAGCCGGTTGACCATCTCCAGCGCTTCGCCGGCGAGCGCATCGGGGGCGATGCGGCGGGGATTGGCGCTCATCACGTCCCGCGCCCGCTGGGCCGGACCGCCGCGCATCAGCTTGCGGCGCAGATCGCCATCGGTGACGACGCCCGCCAGCACGCCCTCCGCATCGACCACGATGGCACAGCCGAAGCCCTTCTCCGAGATCAGCGCGACCACGTCCGCGATCGCCGCATCGAGCCCGCAGAGCGGCAGCGCCGCATCGCGATGCATGATGCTGGCGACCGTCTTGAGCTGTGCGCCGAGCTTGCCGCCCGGGTGGTAGACGAAGAAGTCCTGCCGCGAGAAGCCGCGCGCCTCGAGCAGCGCCACCGCCAGCGCATCGCCCAGCGCTATCTGCATCGTCGTCGAGGTCGTCGGCGCGAGCCCGTTCGGGCAGGCCTCCTCGGCCTTGGGCAGGAGCAGCGTCACATCCGCCTCGCGGCCGAGCGCGCTGTCGGCATTGGCGGTGATCGCGACCAGCCCGACGCGGAAGCGCCGCGTATGGGCGACGATGGCGGCGAGTTCCGCCGTCTCGCCCGACCAGGACAGCGCGATGACCACGTCCTCGGGCTGGACCATGCCGAGATCGCCATGGCTGGCCTCGGCCGGATGGACGAAATGTGCGGGCGTGCCGGTCGAGGCGAGCGTCGCCGCGATCTTGCGCCCGACATGGCCGGACTTGCCCATGCCCGAGATAATCACCCGCCCACCCGCGGCCCGGATCATGGCCACCGCGGCGGCGAAGGGATCGCCAAGACCATCGGCGAGGGCATCATGGAGGATGTCGAGGCCGGCGCGCTCGGTCGCGATGGTGCGGAGCGCGGAGGCGCGGATATCGGCTGTCATGGCGCGGGCTCTAGCACAGGCGGCCGCCGGCTCGCCAGCTTTGGCCGTCACCGGCAGCATCAGACGCCGCGCTGGCCGGCGCGCGGCATTGACGGGCCGTTAACCCCCTTCGTTCTAACTCCGTTAACCATGCGCGCCGTGCCGGGCGCGTCAGAGCTCATGCCTGGAGCGACCGAGCCCCGTGTCTACCCGCGTCACCCTGCTCCTGCCCGGCGTCGCCGCCGCCAGCCTCGTGCTGGCGACGACGATCGTCTCGGCCCAGCAGACGCGCCGGACACCCCTGCGCCCGACCGTTCCGGCCTATGTCGCCCAGCAGCCGCCACGGGATCCCGTGGCTGTCCCCGCGACCCCTGACGTTCTCGGAGATCCCGCCGGCCTGATCCGCTCCCAGCCCTCGGCGATCTCGAACCGGGCCCCGCCCTATGCCAGCCGCTCCGTGAGCGGCAGCAGCGTGCGCGGCGTCACCCAGCGTCAGTTCCGTGCCCCGCCACCCACCGTCACCGGCCTGCCGGCCGTGCCGCCCGCACCGCCGCCGCCCCGGCGTGCCCCGACAACGCAGGAGGACCCCTATGCGCCGCTCGGCCTCCGGCTCGGCAGCGTCGTTCTCCGGCCCGCGCTCACCAACAGCGTCGGCTACGATACCAACCCGCAGCGCACCGCCGGATCGACACGCAAGGGCTCGCCCTTCAGCCGCCATGAGGGCGAACTCGACATCCAGTCGAACTGGAACGTGCATGAGCTGACCGGCCGGCTGCGCGCCGGCTACAGCGAGTTCT
>NZ_JAUXYO010000190.1 GCF_030694325.1 Allobosea sp.
CGGCGCGCTGCCCGGTGCGGGCACAGGCGCGGTCTGGCTCTGCGCCTGCTGGTTCTGCTGCGCGATCTGCTTCTGCTTCTCCATCTGCGGCACGCCGTAGAAGTACTGCCAGCCGAACAGCACGACCACGGAGAGCGTGATCGCCAGAAGCAGGTTGCGGTTGTCTTCTTTCATCATGATCGGAAACAGATCTCGCTGACGCCGCGTCGGGCTCGGGGGATTTCAGTCGTTCTGGGGGCCGGGCGGGCGCTCGCCGCCCTTGCCCCTCGTCTTGCCGGCCGCGGGACCCGGAGCCGGACGTGGCCGGCGCCCCTGGCCCTGCGGGCGTGCGCGATCGACCGCGACCGCAAGCTCGCTCACCAGCATGTCGAAATCGGCGGTCAACGTCTCCGGCCGCGCCACGACCACGATGTCGCAGGGCCGGCCGGACTGGGCTTCCAGCGCCTTTTCCGCGGCGACGCGCAGGCGCCGCCGGATGCGGTTGCGGATGACGGCGTTGCCGACCTTGCGCGAGGCCGTGAGGCCGAGGCGCAAGCCATCCGGCTCGGGCTGCTCGCCGGCCGCACGTTGCGGCCCGTCGAGAACCTGGACGGTGAAGGCGGACGAACGAAAACGGCGGCCTCGATCGGCCGCCGCCAGGAACTGCTTGCGTTGCGTCAGACGGGCGAGGCGCATGGCGATTGGCCGGTCTTCCGGAAAAAACGCTCGCGGATGCGGCGCGCGACCGTCACGCGCCGGCCACTCAGGCCGAAAGCTTCTTGCGGCCGTGAGCGCGACGAGCGGCGATGACCTTGCGGCCGCCGGCGGTCGCCATGCGGGCGCGGTAGCCGTGGCGGCGCTTGCGGACCAGCTTGCTGGGTTGATAGGTTCTCTTCATCGTCCGTCTCCGGGGCTCGTCGGCACAGTGGCCGCGGCTTTCCCAAAAGAAAGCGTGGCCGACCGAGCCTGCATGCGAATGGTTCCGCGCCGCCCCGAGGGTTGCGCAAGTGGCGGGCTTATGACGGATGGCCCGGTCCAAGTCAATGCCGAAGGCGCGCTTGCACTCGCGGGGCTTATCCCCGATATAGCGGGCGGGAGGTTGGCGAGGGACGTCTCACTCGCCAACCGGGTCAGGTCCGGAAGGAAGCAGCCCTAACGAGACCGAACGGGTCTTCGTCCAGCCTCCCACCGTCGCGACAGGCCCCGCGAGGCCGCAGCCTCGGGGTGCGGCCCCCGCATCGAAACGGGCGTTGACCCTCGCGCGGCGAACCGCCAAACCAGACCGATGAGCGACGACAGCAACGCAGCCCCCCCGGCCGACGAACCGGGCTTCGCCGGCTTCGATCCCGCGCCGGCGCCGGCGGCGGTCGCCCCTTATCGCGTGCTCGCCCGCAAATACCGCCCCGCGCATTTCGGCGACCTGATCGGCCAGGATGCGATGGTGCGCACGCTCACCAACGCCTTCGCCGCCGGCCGCATCCCCCAGGCCTGGATGCTCACGGGCGTCCGCGGCGTCGGCAAGACCACGACCGCCCGCATCCTGGCGCGGGCGCTGAACTACCAGACGGCCGATGGCGGCGGCGCTCCGACGACCGACCTGCGCGCGTTCGGCGTCCATTGCCGGGAGATCATCGAGGGCCGGCACATCGACGTGCAGGAGATCGACGCCGCCTCCAACAACGGCGTCGACAACATCCGCCAGATCAACGACGCGGTGCGCTATGCCCCCGTCTCGGCGCGCTACAAGGTCTATATCGTCGACGAGGTGCACATGCTCTCGACGGGGGCCTTCAACGCCTTCCTGAAGACCCTGGAGGAGCCGCCGCCGCATGCGCGCTTCATCTTCGCCACGACGGAAATCCGCAAGGTCCCGGTGACGGTCTTGTCGCGCTGCCAGCGCTTCGACCTGCGCCGCGTCGATGCCAGCCTGCTCGTCTCGCATCTCGCCGGCATCTGCCGGACCGAGAATGTCGCGGCCGAGGACGAGGCGCTCGCCGCGATCGCGCGCGCCGCCGAGGGCTCGGTGCGCGATTCCCTCTCCATCCTCGACCAGGCCATCGCCCACGCGGCGGGCACGATCACGCTCGAGGATGTCCGCTCGATGCTCGGCCTGGCCGACCGGGCCCGCGTCATCGACCTGTTCGAGGCGTTGATGAAGGGCGACATCGCCAGCGCGCTGGGCGAATTGCGCGGCCAGTATGATGCCGGCGCCGACCCGACCGTCGTCCTCTCCGATCTTGCCGAGTTCACCCATCTGGTGACACGATTGAAGCTCGTGCCCGAGGCGGTCAAGGACAATGGCCTGTCCCAGGCGGAGCGCGTGCGCGGCGGCGATTTCGCCCAGCGCCTGTCGATCCGCATTCTCGCCCGCACCTGGCAGATGCTGCTGAAGGGCCTCAGTGAGGTGAAGCAGGCCGACCGGCCGATCATGGCCGCCGAGATGGTGCTGGTGCGCCTGGCGCACGCCGCCGACCTGCCGACTCCCGACGAGGCGCTGCGGATGCTGCGCGACGGCTCGGGCGCCGTGGGCGGGCAGGCCGCCTCCTCTGCGCCGCGGCCACCTTCCGGCGGCGGCAACACGGCGCTGGCGGCGCGGCCCGTGCTGGCGAGCGCCAATCCCGCGCCCATGATGACGCCGGCCCCGCGCGCCCAGGCCCTGCCGGCCGTGTCGGTCGCCTCTCTGGAGGACGTCGTCGCGCTCGCCTCGCAGAACCGCGACATCACGCTGAAGCTCGCGCTCGAGCGCGATGTCCGCCCGGTGCGCTTCGAGCAGGGGCGGATCGAGTTTTCGCTCGCCAGCGGCAGCTCTCGCACGATCGCGACCGATCTCTCGCGCCGCCTGAAGGAATGGACCGGCCAGACCTGGATGGTCGCGGTGGTCAACGGCGAAGGCGGCGCGACCCTGCGCGAGCAGGCCGAGGCCGCCAAGGGCCAGCGCGAAAGCGACGCCGCCTCGCACCCGGCCGTCAAGGCGGTGCTCGAGCGTTTCCCGGGCGCGCGCATCGTCGATGTGCGCGATCCGCGCGCGGCCGAGCCCGATATCGCGGAGGCGGCGCCGGCGGCCGACGAATACCTGCCCGACGGGGAGCCGCTGTTCGACGATGCGGAACCCGATTTCGACGGTATCGATTTCTGACCGACCATAGGGAGACGACCCGATGCGCGACATCATGGGCCTGATGAAGCAGGCGCAGGAGATGCAGCAGAAGATGGCCAACGTTCAGGCCGAGCTCGACACCATCGAGGTCGAGGGCGCGGCCGGCGGCGGCATGGTCACGGTGACGATGACGGCCAAGGGCGCCGTCAAGGCGGTGAAGATCGACCCGTCCCTGATGGTCGCCGACGAGCGCGAGATCCTCGAGGACCTGGTCGTGGCCGCCTGCGGCGACGCCCGCACCCGCGCCGAGCGTGTGATGCAGGAGCGCATGGCCGAGATCACCAAGGGCCTGCCGATCCCGCCCGGCATGAAGCTGTTTTGACGTCGGCCTGTCATTCCGGGGCTTCGCACAGCGAAGAACCCGGAACCCACGACCGGGTCGATACCATCTCCGTCGAACAGGCATGGCTCGCCCGGTCGTGGGTTCCGGGTTCGGCCTTCGGCCGCCCCGGAATGACAGGGTAGAACCATGTCCCGCGCCATCGCCGGCCCCGAGATCGAGCGGCTGATCCAGCTGCTGGCCAAGCTGCCGGGCTTAGGGCCCCGCTCGGCACGGCGCGCCGCGCTGCATCTGGTGAAGAAGCGCGAGGCGCTGCTCGGCCCGCTGGCCGAGGCGATGGCCGTGGCGAAGGAGCGGATCGTGGTCTGCTCGACCTGCGGCAATGTCGACACCAGCGACCCCTGCGGCCTCTGCCGCGACCCGCGCCGCGAGGACGGGCTGATCGTCGTCGTCGCCGACATCTCCGACCTCTGGGCGCTGGAGCGTTCGGGCGCCGTACCGGGCCGCTATCATGTTCTGGGCGGCGTGCTGTCGGCGCTCGACGGGGTCAGGCCCGAGCATCTCTCGCTCGACGCGCTGGTCCGGCGCGCGTCCGAGCCGGCGGTGAAGGAAATCATCCTGGCGCTGAGCGCCACGGTCGACGGCCAGACCACGGCGCATTTCATCACCGATCTCCTGGCGCATCTGCCGCTCAAGGTGACCAGGCTCGCCCATGGCGTGCCGGTCGGCGGCGAGCTCGACTATCTCGACGACGGCACGCTCGCGGCCGCGATCCGCCAGCGTACCGGCTTCTGACGGCGGGCTTCGGTCAGAACTTGTAGGCGACGCTGGCGCGCAGCGTGTGGAAGGTCGGCTCGTGGCGGACCGTCAGCCCGAGCAGCGGGCCGCGGGCCGCCTGGCCGAATTTGCCGAAATCCGTGTATCGGTATTCCGCGCCGAGGATCAGGTTGTCGGTATAGGCGAAGGCGACGCCCGCGCCGGCCGTCCAGCCGGTGCGCGAACGATCGATCGTCTCGGGTGCAGCCGCGACCGCGCCGACGAGGTGATAGTTGAACTCGGTGAAGGCCGCGCCACCGGTGGCGTAGATCATGAAGCGATCCAGCGCGAAGCCGGCACGCCCCCGCAGCGAAGCCTGCCAGTCGCGGGTGACCCGCGCCGAGACGCCGGGCGCGATGAGCGTCTCGCCACCGTCGAGCCCCTCGACGTCGCCCTCGATGCCGAAGACGAGGCTGCCGGTCTGATAATTGAAGCCGGCATGGCCGCCGCCGAGCGCGGCATCCGAACTCTGGCGGAAGGCCGCCCCGTTGAAGGCCCGGCCGAGCGTGTCGGACAGGGTCGTCTTCTCCTGGCCCCAGGCGAAGCCGGCCTGCACGCCGAGATAGACACCCGTCCAGGAGTAGAAGTCCGGCAGCGCGGGGGCCGGCGGCAGCTTGCGGGCGGAGGGCATGTCGGCCGCCAGCAAAGGAGCGAGCGACAGCCAGGCGCCGCACAGGGCCGCCAGGCCGGCGAGAGCCGCTTTCTTGTGCATCGTCATCGCAGCCTCGACGCTTTTACGAAACGGGGACCGGCCGCGGGGCGAGCGGCTGTCTCGTTGATGAGAAAGCATTAAGGTTAACGAGCGGCTAACTCCGGCCCTCAGGCAGACGCGCCCGGAACCTTCGCGTGGGCGCGCCGTTGCTAGGCGGTGCTGCCGCTGCGACGATGCGGCAGTGGAGCATTCTGCATGTCCCTTCTGAAACGGATCACGGGAGCCGCCGGTGCGGGCGTCGCCCTCGGCTATGTTGCCGAAGTGGTGACCCGACGGATGTCTCGCCGCAGCCGCGAAGCCGCGCGCGGACGTCTGGCACGGGCGCCGTGGCAGATGACCTGGCTCGGCTGGAAGGACGTGGTTCTGCGCTTCGGGACCAATCTCGCAGATAACCGCATCAGCTCGCTCGCAGGCGCAGTCGCCTTCTTCACCTTGCTGTCGATGGTGCCGGCGCTCTCGTTGCTGGTGACGCTCTACCGCTACCTGACCGACCCGGCGACGATCGCCGAGCAGCTCGACGCGGTGACGACGGTCTTTCCGCAGGCCGCCCGCGAGCTGATCCACGAGCAGGCGATGCGGCTGGCGGCTCAGGACGTTCAGGTCCTGTCCCTGACCTTTCTGATCAGCTTCGCGGTCGCCGCCTGGTCGGCCAATGCCGCGGTCAAGGCGGTCTTCGACGCGCTCAACATCATCTATCGCGAGCAGGAGAAGCGCAGCTTCTTCAAGCTGAACGTGATCTCGCTGGCGACCACGATCAGCGGAGTCGTGCTGCTGGTGGCGGCGCTCACCGTCATCGCCAGCCTGCCGGTCATGACGGCGCTGTTCCCCTTCGCCGTCGAGCTGGAGCGGCTGATCCGGCTCGTGCGCTGGCCGGCCTTCTTCCTGATGGCGACGCTCTCAATCGCTGCGTTGTACTGGATCGGTCCCAGCCGCGAGCGGGCCCGCTTCGTCTGGGTGATGCCCGGTGCCGTCGCGGCCGCCCTGCTCTGGGCCGGCGCCTCCTGGGCCTTCTCCTGGTATGTCGGCACGCTCGGCAACTACACGGCGACCTATGGCTCGCTCGCCACCATCGTCGTGTTCATGACCTGGCTCTGGCTCTCGGCGATGATCGTGCTCGCCGGCGCCGAATTCAACGCCGAGCTCGAGCACCAGACGGCCCACGACACGACCACCGGCACACCCAAGCCAATGGGGCTGCGCGGCGCGAGGATGGCCGACACGATCGGCCCTCCCGCGGCCGGATAGCCCGCCACCCGCCGCCCTTCCGCTCATCCCCCGTCGGCGCTCGCCGCCGGATCCGGAGTGTCATGCCATGCTCGATCCCGACAGTACCCGTCACGAGGACCTGCGCAGCGGGGCCAGCCCCTGGCTTTCCGGCCCGCCCCGACCGGCGAGCATCGGACTCGATTCCGACACGCGCTGCGACGTCGCGATCATCGGCGGCGGCATCACCGGTGCGCTGGCGGCCGAGCATCTGACCGGGCTGGGGCATGACGTGATCGTCGTCGACCGGGAACGCGAGGGGTTCGGCAGCACGGCCGCCAGCACCGCGATGCTGCAATGGGAGATCGACCTGCCCTTGCGCCGGCTCGCCGAGCTCTACGGATTCGAGAAGGCGGCCGACGTCTACCGGCGCAGCTTCAAGGCCGTGGAGGGCCTGATCGAGAGCGTCGCGACGCTCGGGCTCGGCGCCGCCTTCCACCCGCGCGACACGGTCTATCTCGCCGCCGGCGATATCGGACCGCGCGATCTGAGGGAAGAATGCGCCCTCCGCGCCAAGGCCGGGCTGCCGGGGGAACTGCTCGACCATGCGGCGCTGCTCGGCCGCTACGGCTTCGACCGGGCCGCCGCGATCGTCTCTCCCGGCTCGGCCGAGGGCGATCCGCTCAGCCTCTGCCACGCGCTGCTTCATGTGGCGGCGCAACGCGGCGCGCGGCTCGTCCGCGGCGAGGCGGTCGCCTTCGACAGCTCGCCTGGCAGCGCGACGGTACAGCTCGCCTGCGGCCGCACCATCGAGGCCGGGCATATCGTGCTGGCGACGGGCTATGTCATGCCCGACTGCGTGCAGAGCGATCTGCATCACGTCGCCTCGAGCTGGGCGATCGCGACGCTGCCGCAGGCGAGCGAGGTGCTCTGGCCCGGCCCCGCGCTCGTCTGGGAAGCCTCGGAGGACTATGTCTACTGTCGCACCACCGTGGACGGACGCATCATCATCGGCGGCGAGGACGAGGACGACGACGATCCGGAGCACCGCAAGGCCGCCGGACCGCAGAAGACGGCGGCCCTGCTCGCGAAGCTGCAGGCGCTCGTGCCTGGAGCGGCGCCGACCCTCGGCCATGCCTGGTCGGGCGCCTTCGGACAGACGGAGGACGGGCTGCCGCTGATCGGGCGCGTTCCGGGCCATCCGCGCCTGCTCGCCGCCTATGGTTACGGCGGCAACGGCATCACCTTCAGCTATCTGGCTTCGCGGCTGATGGGGGCGTTGATCGGCGGCGTGGAGGCCCCCTGGTTCAGCCATTTCGCCATCGACCGGCCTGATCCGACGCGCCGCTGAGGCAGGCAGCCGTTGCGAAGCTGCAATCGCATGCTTGCAGCCTCGGCAGGAGACAAACGGCAGCCCAGTCGCCATGTCTGAGTTCGCGGCGCGCTCGGCCGCGAGGCGAAGAGGAGGCTGCCATGGCTGCGGTCGCAGATCGATCGAGGCCCGCCCTCGAGGCGCTGCAGGCCCCGTTCCACATCGGCACGGTCACCTTGCGCGTAACCGACCTGCCCGGTCTCACGGCGTTCTACCGCGACAGCATCGGGC
>NZ_JAUXYO010000194.1 GCF_030694325.1 Allobosea sp.
CAAACCGCTTCTGGCCGACTGCTGCGGCGGCGCTGATGGGCGGCTTCGCCTATACCGGCTTCAGCGAATGGCTCAACACCGTGCTTCGGACCTCATGGTCTTATTCCGAATGGATGCCTGTCCTCCACCTATTCGGCTTTCGGTTGGGCATCTCACCCATGCTGCAAATCCCAGATCACGCGCCGCCTGACGATCCAAGGTGCGTGAGACCGTCTTCGAAAAGGGCCCGAACTTCCGGCCGCCCAACCGGACAACCGAATTGAGGCTCGCCATGAATGCCGACCACGTTGCTGCCACGGAGCCGAACACCGCATCTTCGTCGGGGCCTGCGCCAAGCGCGTTGGCGACAAGCCAAGGCCACGGCACCTCACGCCCGCAGCCGGTACCTGATGAGAAGGACCCAGTCTGCGGCATGACGGTCGATTCCGCGACGACGGCTCATCATGCCGAGTTCGAGGGCAAGCCATATCACTTCTGCTCTTCGGGCTGCCGGACGAAATTCGTCGCGGAACCCCTGAAATACCTCGCGACAGCACCAGCCAAGACGACAGCGGCTTCGGAGGGAGAGATCTATACCTGTCCGATGCATCCCCAGATCCGGCAGGTGGGCCCCGGTCAATGCCCGATCTGCGGCATGGCGCTCGAGCCGGTCGTCGTCAGCGCCGAAGCCAAGCCCAACGCCGAGCTCATCGATATGACGCGCCGGTTCTGGATCGGGCTGGTTCTGGCGGCACCTGTCTTCGCAATCGAGATGGGAGGGCACCTGACCGGGCTTGATCACCTGATACCCCGCAACCTGTCCAACTGGATCCAGTTTGCTCTGGCGACGCCTGTCGTACTCTGGGCCGGGTGGCCGTTCTTCGAGCGCGGCTGGCAGTCGATCATGACCCGCAACCTCAACATGTTCACGTTGATTGCCATGGGCACGGGCGTGGCTTGGATCTACAGCGTGGTTGCAACGCTCGCACCCGGCATTTTCCCGCAGGCGTTCCGCAGCCAGGACGGCTCGGTCGCGGTCTATTTCGAGGCCGCTGCCGTGATCACCGTCCTCGTCCTCCTCGGACAGGTCCTGGAACTGCGTGCCCGCGAGAGCACCAGCGGAGCGATCCGGGCTCTGCTCGACCTCGCCCCTAAGACCGCCCGCCGCATCCTCGACGACGGCCGCGAGGAGGAGGTCACGCTTGATGCCGTCGCTGTCGGGCATCGCCTGCGTGTCCGGCCCGGCGAGAAAGTACCGGTCGATGGCGACGTCGTAGAAGGGCGAAGCTCCATTGATGAATCGATGGTCACCGGCGAGTCGATGCCGACCACGAAAACCGTCGGCGATCAGGTGATCGGCGGCACGATGAACCAGTCGGGCAGCCTGATCATCGAGGCGAGGCGCGTCGGTCATGAAAGCATGCTGGCGCAGATCGTTCAGCTCGTCGCGAAGGCGCAGCGCAGCCGCGCGCCGATTCAGCGCCTCGCCGATCAGGTTGCGGGGTACTTCGTACCCGTCGTCATCGCGATGGCTTTACTCGCCTTTGGAGCCTGGGCGATCTGGGGGCCCGAGCCACGCCTGGCCTTCGGGCTCGTCGCGGCCGTCTCGGTCCTCATCATCGCCTGCCCCTGCGCATTGGGGCTGGCAACGCCGATGTCCATCATGGTCGGCGTGGGGCGCGGTGCCGAGGTCGGCGTCCTCATCAAGAACGCCGAAGCGCTGGAGCGTATGGAGAAGGTCGATACACTTGTGGTCGACAAGACGGGCACGCTCACCGAGGGCAAACCGGCTGTTACCGCGATCGTCGCCTCCGAGGGCTTCGAAGAGACAGAGATCCTCAGGCTGGCCGCCAGCGTCGAGAAGGCCAGCGAACATCCGCTGGCGGTCGCGATCGTGGCGGCAGCCGCCACCCGCAATATCGGAACCTCCGTCGTTACGGAGTTCGACTCCCCGACTGGTAAAGGCGCGCTGGGTACGGTCGATGGCCGGAAAGTGGTTCTCGGCAACGCAGCTTTCATGGCCGAGCACGACGTCGATGTCGCGCGCCTCGCGACGGCCGCCGACGACCTCCGACGCGAGGGCGCGACCGCGATCTTCGTCGGCATTAACGGTCAAGTCGCAGGCACGATCGCCATCGCCGATCCGGTCAAGGAATCGACCCCTTCGGCCCTGGCGGCGCTGAAGAAAGAAGGCATCCGGGTCGTCATGCTGACCGGTGACAACAGGACCACGGCGGAAGCCGTGGCGCGGCGGCTCGGCATCACCGAGATCGAAGCTGATGTCTTGCCAGAGCAGAAAAGCGCCGTCGTGGAAAAGTTCAAGCGCGAGGGGCGGGTCGTCGCGATGGCGGGCGATGGCGTTAACGACGCGCCTGCGCTGGCGGCGGCCGATGTCGGGATCGCCATGGGCTCGGGCACCGACGTGGCCATCGAAAGTGCGGGCCTGACGCTACTCAAGGGGGATCTGAACGGGATCGTGCGGGCACGGAGACTGTCGGAGGCGACGATGAGCAATATCCGCCAGAACCTGTTCTTCGCCTTCGTCTACAACGCAGCTGGTATCCCGATTGCGGCCGGCGTGCTTTATCCGATCTTCGGCATCCTGCTCTCGCCGATCATCGCCGCAGCGGCCATGGCACTGTCGTCCGTCAGCGTCATCGCCAACGCGATCAGGCTGCGGACTATTCGCCTGTAGACCTGACTGGGCGCATCCCGCTCCGAGTGGCCAATTCTTCCATCGGGGTACTGGCCACGCTCGTTTGTACAAGCGTGGCCAGAATGTTGATCTTCCCTGCCGCTTTGCCCTTGGCGCTCGGTCAGGCAGCCACGGGAGACGCGCTGGGCGTATAACCTGCCTTGGTCACGATCGCTCTGAGCGCAGCGAAGTCTGCAACGCCTGTCACGCTCACGACCTTAGAGGCGGGATCCGCGTTGACTGTGGTGCCGGGCACGGTCGTCTCGATCGCCTTCTTGATCGTGTCGGCACAGTGCCCGCAGGTCATGTCGTCGACCCAAAACTGCAATCCGGGCTGCGAGTGGGTTGGGGCGGTCTCTGAAGTGGTGTTCGTACTTTTTTGGCAAGAGCACATGGCTGAAGCCTCCTGTTGAAGTGCGGGTGAAAGGAGGCTGCACCTTACCACAGTGGTAAGGTCAAGAGTAATTTTGACCTCTTTCCGGAGCGCCCAAAATCTTCAGCCGATGTCGCCGATAGCGCTTGACCTTACCATGATGGTAAGCTGCATATCATCTGCCGTCACAGCTCGGAGAGCCCATTATGTCGCTTGCAACGATGGCCAGAAGTACAACCGCGCCCCCTACACATTTCGATGTTCCTGTCGAAGGCATGACCTGCGCCTCATGCGTGGGCCGCGTCGAGCGGGCGGTCCTTGCGGTGGAGGGCGTTGACAGCGTCTCGGTGAACTTGGCGACGCAGCGGGCCCACGTCGGCGTCCGCTCTGGGAAAGTCGATACCGCGGCTATCGATTTGGCCATCCGCAAGGCAGGCTACGAGCCGAGGGAGACCATCGTCGTACTGAGTACTTCGGGGATGACCTGCGCCTCCTGTGTGGGACGCGTCGAGCGCGCACTCGAGGCAGTGCCGGGAGTTCTCGGAGCCACGGTCAATCTGGCGACTGGGCGGGCCTCTGTGCGCGTGCTGGGCGGCTCGGAAATGACATCAGAACTCGTCAAGGCGGTTGCCGCCGCCGGCTATGACGCCGAACAGGCCGGAGACGCGGTGGACACCTCCGACCGCGAGCGTCGGGCGCGCGACGCCGAGCTGTCGGAACTGCGCCGTGACGTCACGATCGCGGCCATCGCGACCCTGCCGCTGCTCGTCTTCGAGATGGGCATGCACATGTCCGAGGCGCTGCATCATTTTCTTGCCGGCTGGGTCGGCGAGTTCAACATCAAGGTGCTTTCGTTCCTGCTCGCCGGCTTCGTGATCGCGGTGCCTGGCCAGCGCTTCATTCGGAAGGGGTGGCCCGCGCTGATGCGCGGCGCGCCAGACATGAACTCGCTCGTCGCGCTCGGCACGACCGCCGCCTTCGTCTACTCCAGCGTCGCGACGTTCATGCCCGGCCTGCTGCCGGATGGCACCAATTACACCTATTTCGAGGCCGCCGCGGTAATCGTCACGCTGATCCTGATGGGGCGTTGGCTCGAAGCGCGCGCCA
>NZ_JAUXYO010000195.1 GCF_030694325.1 Allobosea sp.
GCCGCCGCCGCCTCCGCGCAACCCGTTCGGGGTGCCGCTGCCGCGCGAGGCGCCGCCCACCACCACGGGGCTCTTCGGCCTGATCCTGGCCTGGCAGTCGGCCTTCTACCGGGAACTGACGACGGCCCTGAGCGCAGTCGCGAAAAGCCCGGCGGCTCTCTGGGGGCTGCTCGGCCTCGCCTTCGGCTATGGCGTGTTCCACGCCGCCGGGCCGGGCCATGGCAAGGCGGTGATTTCGGGCTACATCGTCGCCGACGACCGCAGCCTGCGGCGCGGACTCGGCCTGAGTTTCGCCGCCGCGATCCTGCAGGCCCTGGTCGCGATCGCGCTGGTGGGCACCCTCACCATCGCCCTGCGGCAGACGGCGCAGACGATGGCGGTCGCGACCGACTGGGTCGAGCGCGCGAGCTTCGCTCTCGTCGCCCTCGTCGGCACATGGGTGCTCTGGCGCAAGGCGGGCGCGCTGCTGGCGCTCGGGCACGGCGCACAGGCCCATGATGCGGCTTGCGACCATGCCCACATGCCGACACCCGACGAGATCGCCCGGCTGCGAAACTGGCGCGAGATTGCCGGCGTCGTGCTCGCGGCGGGGCTGCGGCCCTGCGCCGGCGCGATCATCATCCTCGTCTTCGCCGCCTCCGCAGGCCTGTTCTGGGCCGGCGTCGCCGCCACCTTCGCCATGGCGCTCGGCACAGCGCTGACGACGGGTGCATTGGCGGCGCTCGCCGTCTTCTTCAAGTTCGCCGCATTGAAGCTCGCCGGTGGCGGGTCGCTGCGCGCCGCCCGCACGTTGGCGGTGCTGGAACTGCTCGCCGCCGCCTTCATCGCCATGCTGGGGGCGGCGCTCTATCTCGGCCTCACCGCGGCCGGTGCCAGCTGACGCGCTCCACATCCGCGCCCTGCGCACTTCACGCCTCGCACCTTTCGCCTAGACTGCCTCGCGCCGGACCTCAGGCACGCCTCTTGCGTCGCGCGGTCCTCAACGAGAGGCCTGACCACTTGACCAATCCCTGCGACCTCAGCGCCATCGAGGCGCGTGCCCTGATCGGCGCCAAGAAGCTGTCCGCGACCGAGTTGCTCGAAAGCTGCATCGCCCGCATCGACGCCGTCGACCCGGCCGTCAACGCCATGGTCGCCCGCGACGACGAGCGCGCCCGCGCCGCAGCGAAAGCCGCCGATGCCGCGACCATGCGGGGCGACGCGCTGCCGGCGCTGCACGGCCTGCCGCTCGGCGTGAAGGATCTCGAGAACGTCGCCGGGCTGCGCACCACCTATGGCAGCCAACTCTACCGCGACCATGTGCCCGACGAGGACCAACTCATCGTCGCGAAGACCCGCGCGGCCGGCGCGATCGTGCTCGGCAAGACCAACACGCCGGAATGGGGTGCCGGCGCCAACACGCGCAACGCCGTCTACGGCGCCACCGGCAACCCCTTCGACCCGACGAAATCCGCCGCCGGCTCCTCGGGTGGCTCGGGTGTTGCGCTCGCTACCGGCATGGTGCCGATCGCGACCGGCTCTGACACCGGCGGTTCGCTGCGCAACCCCGCCGCCTTCAACGGCATCGTCGGCTTCCGCCCGACACCCGGACTGGTGCCGAGCGAGAAGCGGCCGATCGGTTGGAACCCGCTGCCCGTGCTGGGGCCGATGGCGCGCACCGTGCCCGATCTCTGCCTGCTGCTCTCGGCCATGGTCGGGGACGATTCCTACGACGCGCTGGCGACCACGATCCATGGCCGCACGGTCCGGCGCCCTGAGGACTTCGCCCGGCCGGCCACGATCGACCTCGCCTCGCTCAAGGTCGCGATCACCCCGGATTTCGGCTTCGCGCCGACCGAGAAGCACATCCGCAAGGTCTTCGCGCAGAAGGTCGGCACCTTCTCCTCGCTCTTCGCCGCGACCGAGGAGGCGACGCCGGACTGCGCCGGCATGGACGAGACCTTCGAGGTGCTGCGCTCGATCGCCTTCCTCGCCGGTATGTATGAGAAGGTCCGCGACACGCCCGAGATGGTCGGCCCCAATGTCCGCGTCAATGTCGAGGAAGGGCTGCGCTATGGCGCGCTCGACATCACCCGGGCGCTGAAGCAGCAGACCGCGATCTACCAGCGCTGGCAGGGCTTCTTTGCGGATTACGACGTCATCCTCTCGCCGGCCGTGACGCTGAGCCCGCGCCCCTGGTCGGAGCTCTACCCGGCCGAGATCGACGGCCAGCCGACGCGGACCTATTTCCACTGGCTGGCGCTGGCCTATGCCGTCACCACCGTCGGCCACCCGGCGATTTCGCTGCCGGTCGGGCTCGATGACGCCGGCATGCCCTTCGGCCTGCAGATCGTCGGCCCGCGCGGCGGCGACGCCAAGGTGCTGGCGGTGGCGGCTGCGCTCGAGGCGGCGCTCGCCGGCGACGCGCTGACGGCGCGGCCCGTGCCCGACATCGCGAAACTCGCGGCCGGCCCGCGCATCGCCGACATGCCCGGCTTCCTCGGCTTCGACTGAGCCGCCATCTCAACGCGAAAGCGCCTGCCCCGGCCCGGGGCAGGAACGTCCAAGACAGGCGTCACGACGCGCGCGTCCGATGCCGGCACGATCGATCACAGGGGGAACTGCCATGAAACGCCGCATATTCCTGAAGGGCGCGACCGCCCTGACGCTCGCCGGTCCCGCCGCCATCGGCCGCGCCGCGGCCCAGTCGGCGACCACGCTGAAATTCGTGCCCCAGGCCAATCTGACGGCGCTCGATCCGGTCTGGACCACCGCGACCGTGACCAGCAACCACGGCTACTATGTCTACGACACGCTCTACGGGCTCGATCTCGCCGGCAAGCCGCAGCCGCAGATGGTCGAGCGGCACGAGGTTTCGCCGGATGGCAAGACCTGGCGTTTCACGCTGCGCGAGGGGCTGTCCTTCCATGACGGCAGCCCGGTCAAGCCGGCGGACTGCCTCCAGAGCCTGAAGCGCTGGGTCCAGCGCGATCCTTACGGCCAGCTCCTGGCCAAGGTGATCGAATCCTCGTCCGCGATCGACGACAAGACCTTCGAGATCAAGCTGACCCGCGCCTTCCCGATGATGCTCGACGTGCTGGCCAAGGCTGACTCGCCGCTCTTCGTCATGCCGGAGCGGCTGGCGACGACCGAGGCGACCAAGCAGATCACAGAGGTCATCGGGTCGGGCCCCTATCGCTTCCTGCCGGCCGAATACGTCTCCGGCAGCAGGGTCGCCTATGAGAAATTCGAGGCCTACAAGCCGCGCGCAGAAGCGCCCAGCCGCAATGCCGGCGGCAAGGTCGCCAATTTCAAGCGGATCGAATGGCAGATCCTGCCCGATCCGGCGACGGCGGCCAACGCCCTGATCAAGGGCGAGGTCGACTGGTGGGAGAGGCCGCTGAGCGATCTCCAGCCGATGCTCGCCAAGAGCGCCGACATCACCCGCGAGGTCACCGACGAATCCGGGCGCGGCGCGATCATGCGGTTGAACCATCTGCAGCCGCCCTTCAACAACCCGAAGGTGCGCGCCGCCGTCCGCATGGCGGTGAATCAGGAAGACTATATGCGCGCCACCCAAGGCGACGACACCTCGATCTGGAAGACCTCGCGCAATCTCTGGTTCCGCGGCACGCCCTATTACGACGGCGAGCAGGAAGACCTGATGCCGCAGAGCATCGAGAAGGCGAAGGCGGCGCTGAAGGACTCCGGCTACAAGGGCGAGAAGGTCGTCATCATCAGCCCGACAGACTTCCCCGATATCGGCCCGCTCGGCGACGTCACCTACGAGCTGCTCAAGAGCATCGGCATGAATGTCGATTTCGTCGCCAGCGACTGGGGCACGGTGATCCAGCGCCGCAACAGCCGCGAGCCGGTCGAGAAGGGCGGCTGGAGCATCTTCCACACCACCGGCTCGGCCAATGGCTGGAGCAATCCGGCCTTGTCCTATCTGGTCCGCGGCCAGGGCGCCAAGGGCTGGTTCGGCTGGTACGACAGCGCCAGGGCCGAGGCGCTCGCGGAAGAATGGCTCTATGCGCCCGACGAGGCCGCCCAGAAGAAGGCGGCCGCCACGCTCGGCCGGCTGGCGCTCGAGGACACCGCGACGATCCCGCTCGGCGTCTTCATGATCCGCACCGCCTATCGCAAGAGCCTGACCGGGATGCAGAAGGGCTCGGCGCCCTATCCGTGGGGGTTGAAGCGGGTGTGACGGGCGCCAGCAGACAGCGTCATTCCCGGGCTTGACCCGGGAATCTCATGACCAGATGTCTCTGGTTTGCGAGATGGTCGGGTCAAGCCCGACCATGACGCCATAGCAGGTCAGCTCTTCGCCGCGACCGCCGCCGACCAGGGCGAGATCACGTCGCTGATGCCTTCCGCCCCATCCGCATCGACGCGGATCAGGTTGGGGCAGGCGAAGTTGATCGGCAGCACGCCGTGTTCGACCACGACCACCGGCCCGGTTGCCTCCAGCGCGGCCAGCGTGTCGGCCGGCAGGCGCAGATCGGCGCTGGTCTGGTCCGGTCCGGAGACGTCGATGCGCGGCCGGTGTGCGGCCTCCTCCAGTCCCATGCCGAAATCCACCGTCCAGGCCAGCATCTGGTAGACGCTGGCGAGGATGCGCCGCCCGCCCGAGGCACCGCCCGCGAAGCGCGGGCCATTCCCCGTCGTCGGCGTCACGATCACCGGGCACATGTTGCAGAGCGGCCGGGCGCCGGGCGCGATCGCATTGGCGCTGCCGGGGCGCGGATCGAACCACATCATGCCGTTGTTCATCAGCACGCCGGTGTCGGGCAGCACGACGCGGCTGCCCATCGAGGAGAGCAGCGTCGTCGTGACCGTAACCAGCGTGCCCTCGCCATCGACGACCGTGAGATGGGTGGTGCAGGTATCGCCGGGCTCCTGCGCGGCCTTCGCGGCGCCGAGCCCCTCGAGCCGGCTGGCATAGGCCTCGCGCATCACCCGCGACAGGCTGGCGAACCACGCCGCGTCGGGCCCGCCAGCGCCGGGCGGAGTGGCGTCCATGCCCTCGACAACCGCTTCCAGCGTCGGCGCGGCGGTGAGCCCGCCGGCGGTGTGGACGAGATGGGTACCGCGCCAGTCGATCGTCGGCGCGTCGCGGACGATCGCCCGGCAGCCGGCGAGATCCTGCGCATCGACCACCCCGCCCAGCGCCTTGATGTCGGCGACGAGCCGGCCGGCGATCTCGCCGCGGTAGAAATCGTCGAGCCCGGCCGAGGCCAGCCGCTCCAGCGTCGAGGCGAGGTTGCCCAAGCGGAAAAAGCCGGGCTTGCCCTGATAGGGCGGCACCGGCGGCAGGCCGTTCGGCAGATAGATCCTCGCGCTCTCCTCATAGAGCCGCAGGACTGCAGCCGAGGAGGCGACCTTGAGCGTCGTATACCAGTCCTGCGCCAGCCCGCGCTTGGCGAGCCTGATCGCCGGCGCCAGCAGATCGGCGACGGGCAGCGCCGTGCCGAAGCTCTCCTTCAGCTTGGCGTAGCCGGCGACGGAGGACGGGATCACGAAGGACAGCGGGCCGTGGATGTTCACATCGCCCACCACCTCGGGCCAGGTGAAGAGGTCGTTCTTCATCGCGCCGGTCAGCGGATAGGCGGAAGGGTCGGCATGGCGGGGCGCCACGGGTCCGAAATCGACCACCTTCGCTTTGGTCTCGCCGGCCTTGAGCACGACCGCGAAGCCGATGCCACCGAGCCCGCTGTTCCAGGGCTCGACCGCAGCGAGCGCGAAACAGGCCGCCACCGCCGCATCCGCCGCATTGCCGCCGACCTCGAGGATCGCCGCGCCGGCCTCGGCCGCCTCGCGGTTCTGCGAGACGACGACGCCGTTGCGCCCGCTCGCCATCGGCTTGCCCAGCGTCCAGTTCTGCGTGCGGTAGGGCAGCTCTGCGGCAACGGTCATCTGTGTAGTCCCCTCGAAGGCCAGGTTGCGCCCGCCAAGCAGGCGAGCGCGCGGGCGGGAGCTTAGGCCAGAGCGAATGGGGCCGCCCCGTGCGCCGATCGTGCGGGCGCCATGCCGGCAAGTCATGCCGGCAAGTCATGCCGGATAAAGTTGATCAGGCGGCCTTGCCGTGGACGAGTTCGGCATAGCGAGCCGGATCGGTCGCGCCCTCGGTGTTGACGACGAAGACGCGCGAGTTCGCGTCGAGCCGCAGCTGCGCCCGGATCGCCGGATCGGTGGCGGCGGCGATCAACCCGGCAAGCCCGACGCCACCGCTTTCGCCGGCGACGATGACGGGGTCGTCGCCCACCGGCCGCGCCAGCCGGTTCATCACCGCGACCGCCTCTTCGTCCTCGACCGTCATGAAGGCGTCCGCCACCCGCGACAGGATGCGCCAGGCGACCAGCGAGGGCTCGTAGCAGTCGAGCATCGCCATCACCGTGGGCTCACCCACCGCAGCCTTCACCGGTTCGCCGGCCCGGGCGCTCTCGAACATGCAGGCGGCGCGAGACGGATCAACCGCGACGAAGACAGGTCGCTCGTCACCCAGCACGAGGGCGAAATGCGCCGCGACCGCCGCCGCGATGCCCCCCACGCCGACCTGCACGAAGACATGCGTCGGCGGCCGCGCCATCTGGCGCAGCGACTCGGCGACGAGCGCGGTGTAGCCCTGCATCACCAGCCCGGGGATGCGCTCATAGCCCGGCCAGGAGGTGTCGGAGACCACCGTCCAGCCCTTCTCCGCCGAGACGCGGGCCGCCTCCGCGACCGAATCGTCATAGCTGCCCTCCGCCCGGATCATCGTCGCACCGAAACGGGCGATGGCCGCGATGCGCTCCTCGCTGACGCCGGAATGGACGAAGATCGCTGCGCAGGCGCCGACGAGCTGCGCACCCTGCGCGACCGAGCGGCCATGATTGCCGTCCGTGGCGCAAGAGAAGGTCAGCGAGGCCGCGACCTCCCTCACAGCCGGCGACTGCAGCTCGGCAATCTCGACCGGCCGCCCGAGCCGGCGCGCGGCCTCCTCCAGCAACAGCTTCACGACGACATAGGAGCCGCCGAGCGCCTTGAAGCTGCCGAGCCCGAGACGATGCCCCTCGTCCTTGATCTGGATCGCGCCGACGCCGAGCTGCGCCGCCAGACCGGGAAGGTCATGCAGCGGCGTCACGGTGTAGTTTTCCCGGTTGCGGATCTGGGCCTCGACCGCGGCCGCGCCGGCAGGGCCGAGGGTTTCCGCATCCTCCGGCAGGAGCGGCTTGCGGTGGTCGGGATGGGCGTTGAGCAGGAACATCGGAATCTCTGTAGCGGTGAACGCGGGGGCGGTGCGGCGCCATCCTGCATCCGAGGGGCAGGGCGGTCCATTGGCGGATGCGCCGCCCTGCACTAGATTCGCCCGACATCACCAGACCAGGCGTCCCCATGACCATTCATCAGCGCGGCCTCCCCGTTTCGATCGATCCCGACAAGCTCGACCGGCTAGCCCAGGCCGCCGTGCGCGTCGGACTGAACCTGCAGTCCGGGCAGGACCTGTTTCTCACGGCCCCGGTCGCGGCGCTGCCGCTGGTGCGCAAGATCGCCGAGCACGCCTACAAGGCCGGCGCCGGGCTGGTGACGCCGATCCTCTCCGACGAGGAGGTGACGCTGGCGCGCTACCGCCATGCCAATGATGCGAGCTTCGACCGCGCCGCCGGCTGGCTGCATGAAGGCGTCGCCAAGGCCTTCGCCAACAACACGGCGAGGCTGGCCATCGTCGGCGACGACCCGATGCTGATGGCGGAGCAGGACCCGGCCAAGGTTTCGCGCGCCAGCAAGGCGAACTCGGTCGCCTATCAGCCGGCGCTGGAGAAGATCGCCGGCTTCGACATCAACTGGAACATCCTGGCCTAC
>NZ_JAUXYO010000216.1 GCF_030694325.1 Allobosea sp.
AGCACGCCAACACCGACATGCTCTTCCGCCATTTCACCGACGCCGAGGCCGAGTGCCAGGCGCTGCTGGCGGCGGGCGAGGCCGGCGGGGGCGCCAATGACAGCCGCCACACCCTGGCGCTGCCGGCCTATGACCAGTGCATCAAGGCCAGCCACATGTTCAACCTGCTCGATGCCCGCGGCGTGATCTCGGTCACCGAGCGCCAGAGCTACATCCTGCGCGTGCGCGAACTCGCCAAGGCCTGCGGCGCCGCCTGGCTCAGGACGGCCGGCGGGGGTGCATCCGCTATCTGATCTCGACGATCCGCTCGCCGGCTCGCAAGGCCGCGACGATATCGGGCAGCGCGGGTTCGAGCGCTCGCCACAACGCCGCATTGGTGACATTGCCGATGCGGATCCAGACCACCGCCGGGCCCGAACTGTCGGTGCGTGCCAGCAGCACGAAATCGACATCCTTGGTGATGAGCGCATCAGCCGTCTCGCGCGCCCGCCGCCAGATCGCGCGGTCGCTGGCACCGCCCAATCCGATGCGGTGGACATGGCTGGACTCGAAACCCGCTGCCGTGAGCCGCTCGGCCAGGGCCGGCGGCAGTTGCGCGTCGATCAGGAAGCGCGGTGTCACGCGGCGGTGATGACGCGATGGTCGATCTGGGCGGAGGCATAGGCCAGCGCCGCCGCGATGTCCTCCGCCGTCAGATAATCGAAATCGGCCAGGATCTCGGCCTGGGTCGCGCCGCCCGCGAGCAGGTCCAGGATGTCGGACACGCGCATCCGGGTGCCGCGGATCACGGGGCGCCCGCCGCAGATCGCCGGATCGGAGTGGATGCGCGCCAGCGCTGCGTCAGGGGTCGGCATCGGCGTCCTCGCTCCCTTTCCCCGCCATGGGCTGTCGAAACTACACCAAAACCCGCATCGCGACAGCTTGCCTCGGCCCGCTCGAACGCGCATTGACATCGCAACCTCAGATGCCAAGAAGCCGACATGCCCGATCTCCTGCTCGAACTCTTCTCCGAAGAGATCCCCGCCCGCATGCAGCGCAAGGCGGCCGACGACCTTCGCAAGCTCGTCACCGATGCGCTGGTCGAGCGCGGTCTCGTCTATGAAGGCGCGAAGGCCTTCGCCACGCCGCGCCGGCTCGCGCTGCATGTCGCCGGTCTGCCCGTGCGCGGCTCGGCCATCCGCGAGGAGCGGAAAGGTCCGCGCGTCGGCGCGCCGGACGCCGCCGTGCAGGGCTTCCTCAAGGCGGCGGGGCTGACCTCGCTCGACCAGGCGACGATCGTCAGCGATCCCAAGAAGGGCGACAGCTACATCGCCATCATCGAGAAGCCCGGGCAGGAGACCGTCGCGGCGATCGCTGAGATCGTCCCGGCGGTGATCCGCAGCTTCCCCTGGCCGAAATCGATGCGCTGGGGCCAGGCGTCCGCCGCCGGCGCCAGCCTGCGCTGGGTGCGCCCGCTGCATTCGATCCTCTGCACCTTCGGTGCCGAGACGGAAGAGCCCGAGGTCGTGTCCTTCGATGTCGACGGCATCGTCTCCGGCAACACCACCCATGGCCACCGCTTCCACGCGCCGGGCGAAATCACCGTGCGCCGCTTCGACGATTACGTCGCGTCGCTGGAGCAGGCGAAGGTCGTGCTCGATGCCGACCGCCGCAAGGAGATCATCCTCGCCGACGCGAAGACGCTGGCCTTCGCGCAGGGCCTCGAACTGGTCGAGGACGAGGGGCTGCTGGAGGAGGTCGCGGGGCTCGTCGAGTGGCCGGTCGTGCTGATGGGCGCCTTCGAGGAGCGCTTCCTCGAAATCCCCGGCGAGGCGATCCGCGCCACCATCCGCGCCAACCAGAAATGCTTCGTGCTGCGCGATCCCGCGGGCGCGACGGCAGAACCCTTCCCCCTTGTGGGGAAGGGCAGGGATGGGGGTGGAACGACTGGGCCCACCGATCACCAGGCGGCACCACCCCCCTCTCCAACTCTCCCCCACAGGGGGGGAGAGGGCGCGTCGCGGCTCGCCAACAAGTTCATCCTCGTCTCCAACCTGATGGCCAGCGATGGCGGCGCCGCGATCGTCGCCGGCAATGAGCGCGTCGTGCGCGCCCGCCTTTCCGATGCTGCCTATTTCTTCGCGACCGACAAGGGCAACCTGCCCGACCTCGATACGCTCCGGGAGAGCGCCGAAAAGCTCCGGCTCGACCTGAGCAAGCCGCTCGACCAGCGCATGGCCAAGCTCGACAGGCTCGGCGTCGTCTTCCATGCCAAGCTCGGCACGCAAGGGGAGCGGGTGCAGCGCATCGCGGCGCTGGCGCGCGAACTCGCCCCGATCGTGGGCGCCGATCCGGAGTTGGCCGACCGCGCCGCCAAGCTCGCCAAGGCCGACCTCCCGACCGAGATGGTCGGCGAGTTCCCCGAGCTTCAGGGCCTGATGGGCCGCAAATACGCGCAGCTGCAGGGCGAGCACCCCTCCGTCTGCGCCGCCATCGAGGAGCACTACAAGCCGCTCGGCCCCTCCGACCGCGTCCCGACCGATCCCGTTTCGGTCGCGGTCGCGCTCGCCGACAAGCTCGACACCCTGGTCGGCTTCTGGGCGATCGACGAGAAGCCGACCGGGAGCAAGGACCCCTATGCGCTGCGCAGGGCGGCGCTGGGGGTGATCAGGCTGGTGGTTGAGAATGGAGTGCGGCTCAACGTTGCCTTGTTGGCGGTCCGAGACCTTCGACAGATCACGCAGTCCGCAAAGATTAAGGGGCACTTTCAGAATCTTCGGGCCGTCAAACAATTGTCGTCTGATGTTCGCATCGGTGCTCTGATCGACGTCATTCAGTCCGGTCAATCTCTGAGTGAACGACCTAATCAAGACGAGCTGACTTGGGCGGCGGGAACGATCGAGGACCTCCTCTCCTTCTTCCACGACCGCCTGAAGGTCATGCTCCGCGACCAGGGCGCGCGGCATGATCTGGTCGATGCGGTTCTCGCGGGCGCAGGCACAGCTTCCCCTTCTCCCCTCGCGGGAGAAGGTGGCGCGGCGCGTAGCGCCGTGACGGATGAGGGGGCGCGCGACGCTGCCGATGTCGGCACTGTTCAGACGCAGGGCGGAGAGGATACGGCGCCCCCTCATCCGTCTGCTGCGCAGACACCTTCTCCCGCGAGGGGAGAAGGGCAGGGCGGCGGTTCCGACGACCTCCTCCTCATCACCCGCCGAGTCGCCGCACTCGGCCGCTTCCTCGAGACCGAGGACGGGAGGAGCCTGCTCGCCGGCTACAAGCGCGCCGCCAACATCCTGAAAGCGGAAGAGAAGAAGGACGGCGAGGGCGCCTTTGCGGGCGCGGCCGATCTCGGGCTGATCGCACAGGCCGGGCTGATCGAGGAGAAGGGGCTGGCGGTCGCGCTCGCGCAGGCGACGCCGAGGGCCAAGGCCGCCGTCGCAGCGGAAGACTATGAAGGCGCGATGGCGGCGCTGGCCGATCTCCGCCCGGCGGTCGACGCGTTCTTCGACAAGGTCACCGTCAACGACCCCGACCCGGCGCTGCGCGCCAACCGCCTCAAGCTGCTCAACCAGCTGCGCGAGGCGACGCGCGCCGTGGCGGATTTCGGGCGCATCGCGGGGTAGGGCGCGACCTCGCCGGAAGAGCGCGGGGAACCCTTCCTGTAAGGAGAAGGGCAGGGATGAGGTGTCGGCCGCTTGACGCTGCTGACGTGACCTCACGGCCGGCGCGCTGAGAGGGGTGCGATCCGCTGGTCCAGGGGCCGACACCTCTCCCCTGCCCCTCTCCTTACAGGAGAGGGGTTTCCTGCGCCTAGTGATCCCGACGCCTCACCACTTCGCCGGCAAAAACCACCCCAACGGAACCTATTGCCCCCCTGCGACGTTCTGTCAGCGGATCGGGTGCCGGCGAATGCGTCGCCGCATCGGCTCCGGGGGGCCGGCTTTCGGCCGATATAAAAGGTTCATTTCATGTCCATTCTGATTTCCCTGCTGATCACCGTTCTGGTCATCGGCCTCGTGCTCTATCTCGTGCGGATGCTGCCGCTCGACAGCCAGATCAAGAATGTCGTCCAGATCATCGTCATCGTGATCGGCATCATCTCGCTGCTGCGCTATCTCGCGGTGTTCTGAGCGAATCCTGTCCCCGCCTCGGCCTCAGGGCCGCGGCGGGACCCGCGGGGGAACTCGCGGTCCGGCCTGATTGACAGGCTTGGGCGGTGGCTGGCGCCCGGGTACCAGCGGCTGTCGCGCCGGAACCGGCGGCGGGGGCAGCTTCTGATGCACCGGCGCCGGCGCTGGTTTGTAGAAGCGGTCGATGGCCTGCATCATCCACGTCGTATTGACGAAAGGCGCGAAGGGCTGCGTCCTCGCGCCATTGGCGCCCACCTTGATGAAGCCCTGCAGCCGCTCGCAGAAATACTGCCGCTCCTCACGCGATTCTCCCGCCAGGCCCGCGGCCACCGCCTCACGGTACATGCGTGCGATGATCTGCTGCTCGTGGCGCCTTTCACCGCCATAGCTCGTCTTGGCTTGTTCGTTGGCCGCGAAGACGCTGGCCTGTCCCGTCAGTGCCGCCCGCGCCCAGTTGCCCTGCGCCGCCAGAAAATGGTGCCCATAGGCGCGCAACGCGCCGGAATAGTCGCCCACCACCACGGATGCGATATTGACGCCGTGCATCTGCAGGGTCTGCAGGAAACCGATGAAATTGCGCGCATCCGGCCGGTAATGGCCGCTGTCGTTGCAGACTTCGGCAATGATCCCGTTCTTCATCTTGATGGTGCCGGCGCAGAGCACGGGCTCTCCGGCGAGATAGGACGAGTGATAGAAATTGCCTTCCTCGCCGAACCCTTTCCGGCAATGATGCCGGGCCATATAGAGCTCGCGGCCCATGCTCATGGCAAAACCGCCCCAGTTGGCCGACTTGTTGAAGACGGGACTGGTCGCGGTCGATGAATCGGCGAGCACCAGGATGAGCGCGCCGCCGTTCTTTTCGGAGCCCTCGATCCCCTTGCCAGGCCAGGTGAACATGTACGCCTTGCCCTTGCGGAACGTCAGGCGATACTTGTCGACCTCGGCGCGGCTGAGATAGATCGCGGCTTGGCCCAGCACGTCGAGATGCTCGCCGTGATAGGACAGCCGGCGGCCGAAATGCCGCTCGAGATACTCCGGCAGGACATTGATCGTCGTGCCCAGCGCCTGCGCCAGCGTTTCGGCAGTAAATTGATAGAGGCCATAGATCGCCGGCGTACGGCCCTTGTTCATCGACGTGTTGCGCTTGACGTCCTTGAGCCAGTAGTCGAGCGTGAAGAACAGATCCGCCTTGAGCTGGATCTTGACATAGCCGTCCTGGCATTTGCGGTATTCGTCGATCAGCGTGTCGATGCGGGTCAGGATCTTGTCATCGCTGCGCTTGGCGAGGGAGACGCTGCTGTCCTTCTTCCACTGCTCGAGGGTCGGCGTCGCCCGGTAGACCTTGGCTTGGGTGGCCATGCAGCGCTCGCTTTCGCTCGTGTTGACCGTCGCTCGACATCCACTCTTGCACAAAGCGCGGCGATGTCGATGTCCTAGGGTAACCGAGACGTTAACGGCGTTGATCCTGCATTCGCCGGTTGACGGTTCTCGCGGACCGGGTCACGATATCCGCTTCGGTTGAAGGCCCCGGGCGCGCGTGTCTGGGGCCTTTATCGTTCTGCAGGCTTCGGACCCGGCGATGAGCTCCCCCAACCGCACCACCCATACCAGGCTGACCTCCTATCCCGAGCCCGGCAGCGCCGCGACGCGCTTTCCCGTGCGCTGGGGCGCAGCCACACCCGCCGAGCGCGGCCCGATCATCGCCTCGACCACGGCGCCGGGAGACCGCAACGTCATCGGCGCGCATGGCGGCTCCTATTCGGTCTATCGGGCGCTCGCCATCTCCGCCCGGGCGATGAACCCGTCGCAGCGCCCGGACCTGCACAACACCCACCCGACCGCCGAGATTCCCGAGCAGCCGCAATGGTTCCAGCCGGGGAAGATCGTCTCGATGGACCCGTTCGGCCACCGCGTCGCGCAGGATTTCGGCCAGCTGATCGGCGAGGGCATCGACATCCGCCCGACCATCGCCATCACCAAGGCCCGCCTCAACCTGCCGGAGATCCTGGCCGCGATGAGTGCGCATCGGCTCGCGCCCGATGAGAACATCCTGCACGCGTCCGGCGACATCAGCGTCACCAAGATCGCGATCGACCCGGTCTGGCATCTGCCGGGCATCGCCGAGCGCTTCGGCACGAGCGAGGCCGAGCTGCGCCGTACCCTCTTCGAGCAGACCGGCGGCATGTATCCGGAACTGGTAACGCGGCCGGACCTGCGCGTCTTCCTGCCGCCGATCGGCTCGATCACCGCCTATGTCGTCGGTGAGGTCTCGGCCATCACCGATCCGAAGCGCCGCGTCGCCTGCCGCGTCCATGACGAGTGCAACGGCTCGGACGTATTCGGCTCCGACATCTGCACCTGCCGGCCCTATCTCGTCCACGGCATCGAGGAGGCGGTGAAGGAGGCTCAAGGGGGAGGCGTCGGGCTGATCGTCTACAACCGCAAGGAAGGCCGTGCGCTCGGCGAGGTCACCAAGTTCCTCGTCTACAACGCCCGCAAGCGCCAGGAGGGCGGCGACAGCGCCGCGACCTATTTCGAGCGCACCGAATGCGTCGCCGGCGTGCAGGATGCCCGCTTCCAGCAGCTCATGCCGGACGTGCTGCACTGGCTCGGCGTCACCCGGATCGACCGGCTGATGTCGATGTCGAACATGAAATACGACGCCATGGTCGAGAGCGGCATCGAGATCGGCGAGCGCGTCGCGATTCCGCCCGAGCTGATCCCGCCCGATGCCTCGGTCGAGATCGAGGCCAAGAAGGCCGCCGGCTACTACTCTCCCGACGGCGCGCCCGGCGACAACGTCCTCAAGGCGACCGTCGGCCGCGACCTCGACAAGTTCTGAAAGCACCGATGCCCGATCGTGACCCGGAGGCGCTGCGCCTCCTGCTGAAGCCGGCTTCCATCCGCTCCCGCGCGCAGGAGATGCTGCGCCTCGGGCTGGCCGGCAACCTGCTGCATTTCACCGTCCATCCGGAGCGGCTGGAGGCCTGCGCCGATTACGTCCTGGAGACGATCCGGGCGAACTACCCGACGCTCGACATTCCCTTTCACGCCCGCTGGCGCCATTTCAATGTCGCCGGCATGGATCGCTGGGCCGTGCTCGACCGCGGCGCGTCCTTCGCCGATGCGGGCGAACGCGGCCGCGCGGCTTATGATCTCGCCGTGGTCAGCGTGCTGCTCGATGCCGGCGCCGGACCCGACTGGTCCTATCGCGATGCGGTCAGCGGCCTGCGGGTCGCCCGCTCGGAGGGGCTGGCGCTGGCCTCGCTCGACATGTTCGCCGCCGGCCTGTTCTCCTCCGATCCCGCCCGGCCCCTGCGGACGGATGCGGTGGCGCTGAAGCGGCTCGATCCGGCGGCCCTGGCGGCCGGCTTCCAGTCCGCGCCGGGCAACGCGCTGCTCGCGGTCGAGGGCCGTGCCGCCCTGCTCAACCGTCTCGGGGAGGAGCTCGAGCGCCGCGGCCTGTCGCGTCCGGGCGACCTGTTCGACCGTTTCCTCGCCGCAGCCGAGACCGGCAGCCTGCGGGCCAGCCATATGCTCGGCGAGGTGCTCGCCTCCTTCGGCGGCATCTGGCCCTCCCGCCTGACGCTGGCGGGCATCGCGCTGGGCGACACTTGGCGCCATCCGCTGATCGCACCGGGCAGCCCGACCGCCGGGCTCGTGCCCTTCCACAAGCTCTCGCAATGGCTGACCTATTCGCTGATCGAGCCGCTCCAATGGGCCGGCATCGCCGTCGTCGACATCGACGAGCTGACGGGTCTGCCGGAGTACCGCAATGGCGGCCTCCTGCTCGATACCGGCGTGATCGCGCTGAAGGACGGGGCTGAGGCCGCGCGCGAGCATGAGGCCGGCTCGACGCTGGTGGTCGAATGGCGCGCGCTCACGGTGGCATTGCTCGACGAGATCGGCGCCCTGATCCGGGCGCGGCTCGGGCGCACGCGCGAGGAGCTGCCGCTTGCCAAGGTGCTGGAGGGCGGCACCTGGGCCGCAGGCCGGCGCATCGCGGCCGAGAGGCGCCCCGGTGGCGGCCCGCCCTTGACGATCGTCAGCGACGGCACGGTATTCTGAGACGCGTGACGCGTTTGCACTGAACCACGCCGTCATCCCGGACAAGCGGCGAAAGCCGCGCAGCTCCGGGATCCATCGGAGGGCTCCGGAGCTCTCCGATGGATCCCGGAGTTCCGCTTCGCTGCATCCGGGATGACGGCGCTTTTGATTGAGGCGCAAGCCTCCACGGCAAGAATCATGAGGGGCCTGAGAGAATGACCAAGCAGCAGGACGGGGTCACCGTCGTCGATCACCCGCTGGTGCAGCACAAGCTCACGTTGATGCGCGAGAAGGACCGCTCGACCAAGAGCTTCCGCCAGCTCCTCAACGAGATCGGAATGCTGCTCTGCTACGAGGTCACCCGCGATCTGCCGGTCGAGATGGTCGAGATCGAGACGCCGCTGCAGACCTCGCGCCAGCCGGTCATTTCGGGCAAGAAGATGGTCTTCGCGCCGATCCTGCGCGCCGGCGTCGGCTTCCTCGACGGCATGCTCGAGCTCGTCCCCGCCGCGCGAGTCGCCCATATCGGGCTTTATCGCGACCCCGACACGCTTCAGGCGGTCGAGTATTATTTCAAGGCGCCCTCGGACATCGCCGACCGCATGGTCGTGGTGATGGACCCGATGCTCGCGACCGCCAACTCGGCCGTCGCCGCGATCGACCGTCTCAAGGAGCGCGGCGCCAAGGATCTGCGCTTCGTCTGCCTGCTGGCGGCGCCCGAGGGCATCGCGAGGCTGCGCGGCGCCCATCCCGAGGTTCGCATTTGGACGGCGGCGATCGACGAAAAGCTCAACGACCACGGCTACATCGTGCCGGGCCTGGGCGACGCCGGCGACCGCATGTTCGGCACGCGCTGACAGAGTCTGCCTCCGACATGCGGAAGCCCGCCCCTTGCGGGAGCGGGCTTCGCTGTGTCGCGCTCGGGAGCCCGGCGCGGTCACTCGATGATCTGGACGATCCGGCGGGTGCGCGGCTCGACCACGACCATGCGGTCGTTGACGATCGTGTAGCGATAGCCCTGCGCGCCATATTCCGCCGGGACCTCGCGATAGACCACGCCCTCGTCGGGGAGAACGGTGCCGACCGCGACGGGCCGCGCATAGGTGTAGGAGACGACGCCCTGGCCCGCGACATAGGCGCGGAAGCGGGCGGAATCGTCGATCATCGTGCCGCCGGCGGGATCGCGCGTCAGCGGGGCCTGCACGGCTCCCGCCGCACCGGCGCCGACGC
>NZ_JAUXYO010000219.1 GCF_030694325.1 Allobosea sp.
GTGCCGGGCCAGACCGTCGCGCCCGCCGTCGCTCCCGCGACCGGCGTGGCCCTCACCCGCGACCAGGCCCTGGCGCAGAGCCCGCGCGTGCGCATCGAGACGCCCAAGATCGCGGGCTCCATCGCGCTCACCGGCGCGCGCCTTGATGATGTCTCGCTCAAGGCCTATCGCGAGACGGTCGATCCCAACAGTCCGATCATCGTCCTGCTCTCGCCGCTCGGCGGGCCGAACGGCTATTATTCCGATTTCGGCTGGGTCGCTGCGCCGGGCACTGCGGTTTCGCTGCCGAACGCCAGCACCGTCTGGACCGCCGATTCCCAGGTGCTGACGCCGGCCAAGCCGCTGACCCTGACCTGGGACAATGGCCAGGGCCTGCTCTTCCGGCGCATCGTCACCATCGACGACAACGCGATGTTCTCGATCAAGGACGAGGTCGAGAACAAGGGCGCTGCTGCCGTCACTCTGTTCCCCTATGCCCAGGTCGTCCGCCATGGTCGGCCGCCGACGCTCGGCTATTATGTCCTGCATGAAGGCCTGATCGGCGTCCTCGGCGAGCAGGGCCTGCAGGAATTCACCTACGACCATGTCGACAAGGAGCCGCTTCTGGCGCCGGGCACCAATGGCCGCGTCTGGAAGGACGTCAGCGGCGGTTTCGTCGGCATCACCGACAAGTACTGGGCGGCGACCGTCATTCCCGACCAGTCGCGCAAATATGACGGCCGCTTCTCCTCGGTGCAGACCGGCGCGGCGCGCACCTATCAGGCCGATTTCCTCGCCGAAGCCGTGACGCTGGCCCCCGGCGCCAGCACGACGAGCACGGCGCGCCTCTTCGCCGGCGCCAAGGAAGTCGCCGCCATCAACGGCTACGAGCAGAATTTCGGCATCAAGCGCTTCGACCTGCTGATCGACTGGGGCTGGTTCTACTTCATCACCAAGCCGATGTTTTTCCTGCTCGACTGGATCTTCAAGCATGTCGGCAATTTCGGCGTCGCGATCCTGATCGTCACGCTGATCCTGAAGGGCCTGTTCTTCCCGCTGGCGTCGAAGTCCTACGCCTCGATGGCGAAGATGAAGGCGCTCCAGCCGGAAATGCTGGCGCTGCGCGAACGCTATGCCGACGACAAGATGAAGCAGCAACAGGCCCTGATGGAGCTCTACAAGACCCAGAAGATCAACCCGCTCGCGGGCTGCTGGCCGGTGCTGGTGCAGATCCCGGTGTTCTTCGCGCTCTACAAGATCCTCTTCATCACCATCGAGATGCGGCATGCGCCGTTCTTCGGCTGGATCCGCGACCTCGCGGCGCCGGATCCGACCTCGATCTTCAATCTGTTCGGCCTGCTGCCCTTCGCCGTGCCGGCCTTCCTGCTGATCGGCGCCTGGCCGATCCTGATGGGCATCACGATGTTCATCCAGATGAAGATGAACCCGGAGCCGCCGGACCCGATCCAGAAGATGATGTTCACCTGGATGCCGGTGTTCTTCACCTTCCTGCTCGGCTCGTTCCCGGCCGGTCTGGTGATCTACTGGACCTGGAACAACCTGCTCTCGGTGCTGCAGCAGGGCTACATCATGCGGAAATTCGGGGTTAAGATCGAGCTCTTCGACAACATCAAGGCGATGTTCGGCAGGAAGCCCGACCCCGCCCCGGCCGCCGTTCCCGCCCCGGGCAAGCCCGCCAACAGCAACAAGAAGTGATGCGCGAGGGCGGGGATTTCCCCGCCCTTCGCTTTGGTGCCGATGCCGCTTCCCGATCCCCTCACGCGCCATCCCGTTTCCGGTTGGAAGGGCACCGCCTTCCTGAAGGCGATCGTCGACCACCCGCTGATCGAGGTCGGCGACTACAGCTACTATGACGACTCGCGGGGTCCCGAGCATTTCGTCGCCCGCTGCGTGCGCTACCATTTCGAGGATGTCGGCGACCGGCTGGTGATCGGCCGTTTCGTTGCGATCGCCCAGGGCGCGCAGTTCGTGATGAACGGTGCGAACCACCCCACCGGCGGCTTCTCGAAATATCCCGTCGCCCTCTTCGGCCTCGAGGGCGCTGTGCCGCGCGCGGAATGGCCCGGCCGCGGCGACATGGTGATCGGCAACGACGTCTGGATCGGCCGCGAGGCCGTGATCATGCCCGGCGTCACCATCGGCGACGGCGCGATCATCGGCACGCGCGCGCAGGTGGTGAAGGACGTGCCGCCCTATGCCGTCGTCGCCGGCAATCCCGGTCGCGTCATGCGGATGCGCTTCCCGGCCGAGATCGTCACTGAGCTGCTCGCGATCCGCTGGTGGGACTGGGACGCCGGGAAGATCGACCGCAATCTCGCCGCGATCGCGGGCGCCGACATCGACGCGCTGCGCCGGGCCGTGTAGGCGTAGCGCCATGACCACCAGCATGACCACGCCCTTCACCGACGACGAGATCGAATCCGCCCGCAAGCTCTTCGAGGGCCCCTGGGACTTCGTCTGGGCCTCGACCCATATCGACGACCTGCCGCCCATGGTCGGCCAGGAGATCGCCTTCGCCGGCCGCTCCAATGTCGGCAAGTCGAGCCTCATCAATGCGGTGACGCGCCGCAATGCGCTGGCGCGGACTTCGCACACGCCGGGCCGCACCCAGCAGCTCAATTTCTTCCGGCAGGTCGGCGCCGATGAACGCCTGACGATCGTCGACATGCCCGGCTATGGCTACGCCGCCGTCGGCCGGGCCAAGGTCGCCGCCTGGACCAACCTGATCCACAACTACCTGCGCGGGCGGCCCAACCTGATGCGGGTCTATCTGCTGATCGATGCCCGCCACGGCCTCAAGGACGTCGACAACGCCGTCCTCGAGACGCTCGACAAGGCGGCCATGTCCTACCAGGTCGTGCTGACCAAGGGCGATGCGCTCAAGCCCGCCGACCAGAAATTCATGTGCGAAGCGACCTATGACGAGATCAAGCGCCGCCCGGCCGCCTTCCCCGAAGTGCTCCTGACCTCGAGCGAGACCGGGCTGGGCATCCCGCAACTGCGCGCCGCCGTCGGGCGCGTGCTGGCGGAGCGCGGCTGAGCCTCGCCCCGGAGGCCAAAGGCCACCAAATCTTTACATCGCCCCGGCAGGATGCCGGGCATGCCGCGGCGACGGCCTGGGCATGATGACCCGGTGCTCCCCGGCTCTCTGGGGGCCTTCATGACGATCCTGAACCGCATCCGTCGATGGGCCGCGCTGCTGGCGACGACCCTGGCTCTCGCGAGTCCGGCCTTGGCCCAGTCTGCGGCGCCGGCGGTCCCGGCTCAGGCCGCGCCGGTCAAGGTGGTGTCGGGCGTCCAGTACGAGCTGATCGCGCGCTGGGATGTCGCAAGACTGAACCAGATCCTGACGACCGACACGCCGAAATTCGCCGGGATCACCGTCGCCTACACCCCGGCGCGCAACGCCGTGAAGCTCTATCGCGTCACCTATCCCTCGGTGGTGCCGGAGCAGGGCAACCGGCCGATCTCGGCCACCGGGCTTCTCGCAGTGCCCGACACGGCGGACACCGTCTTCCCGATGGTCTCCTACCAGCACGGCACGGTCTACGGAAAGGAACAGGTCCCGTCCTTCCCGGACCAGTCGCCCGAGACCCAACTGATGATCGCCCAGTTCGCAGGGCAGGGCTATCTCGTCATCGGGGCCGATTATTTCGGCATGGGCGCCTCCAAGGAGCCCGAGGGCTATCTCGTCAAGGGCAGCCACCAGCAGGCGACCTATGACATGGTCCTCGCCAGCCGCGCCGTGCTCGCCGATCTCAAGCTGTCGGACAGCAAGCTCTTCCTCAGCGGCTGGTCGCAGGGCGGCTTCGTCACGCTCGCCATGCTGGAGCGGCTCGAGGCCGTCGGCATGCCGGTCAAGGCCGCGACCACCGCCAGTGCTCCGGCTGACGCCTTCGCCGCCTTCAACGGCTTCCTGAATTTCCCGCGCAAGATCGACGCGAGCTGGATCACGACGATCTTCATCCTGAACGTGTTCTCCTTCGAGAACTATCACAACATGCCGGGCCTGGCCCGCGCGCTCCTGACCGACGAGACCTACGACATCGCGCGCAAGGCCTATTGGCGCGAGCCCTTCGACCCCGCTGCCGTGCCGACCGATCTGCGCAAGCTCATCCGCCCGGAATATTTCGACGCGCAGTTCTTCGCCAATTCCGCCTATGGCCGGCTGGTGGCTGAGACCAGCGCCTATCGCTGGGTGATCAGGACGCCGGTGCGGACCTATTACGGGCTGACCGACGAGGCGATCCGCATCGAGATCGGCCAGTTGCCGATGACCTATCAAAATGCGATCGGCAACGACAAGGTCGAGGCCGTGCCGACCGGCGACACCAGTCATCGCGGCACCTTCGCCACGGCCGTGCCGCAGTGGAAGGCCTGGTTCGACGCGCAGTGAGGCGCATGGCGCGTCATCGGGCCGCTGCCGGCTGCGCTTGACGCCGGGCGGCCTCCCCCCGCATCCAGCCTACGCGCCGCAGCGTCGTAGCGCGCAGCCCAGGGACCTCGATGACCGCCGCCAAGATCCATCTCGTCCTGGCCGCCCTGATGGGGCTGGCCGGCGTCGGTCTGCTCGCCGCGGCCGCCCATGTCACGGGCACGACCAACGTCCAGACGGCCGGCCAGATGCTGCTGTTCCACGCCTCGCTGGTCTTCGGCGCGACAGCCGCCCGCAAGGCCGGCTTCCTCTCCGATCTCATGGCGCGCATCGCGCTTTCGCTGATCGTCGCCGGCGTCGCGCTCTTCGCGGCCGATCTGTCGCGCCGCGGCTTTTCCGGCGAGGCGCTGTTCCCCCGCGCCGCCCCGATCGGCGGCTTCGGGATGCTCGGGGGCTGGCTGCTGCTGGCGCTGTCGGCGCTGTTTGCGAGGCGCGGCTAACGGTTTTCCGTAATACGGAAATTGACTTGCCAGGCGCCCGATCATACCATCCGTGCTCGTGAAGATCACCTTCCACGACGCGAAACGTGACGCGACATTGTCAGCGCGTGGACTCGATTTCGCCGATGCGGCGATCCTCTTCGCCGGGCCGGTTCTGACACTGCGGGACGACCGTTTCAGTTATGGCGAGGAGCGCTTCCTAACTTACGGGCTGCTCGCCGGCCGTCTCGTGATGGTGGTCTGGACGCCGCGCGACGAAGCGCGACAGGTAATTTCGATGAGGCATTGTCATGAACGCGAAGCACAGCGTGTCCTCCCAGCCCTTCGTTGACCCCGATGATGGGCCGGAATGGACCGACGACCAGATCGCCCGCGCTGAATTTGCGATCGGGGACAAGGTCGTCCGGCCAGCCCAGGGCACGCTCACGCGCAGTTCCGGCCGGCCCCGGCTCGACGATGCCAAGCAGGTCGTGACGCTGCGCCTGGAACCGAGCCTCATCGAAACCTACAAGAGCGACGGCGCCGACTGGCGCGCACGCATGGCCGAGGCTATCCGGAAAGCCGCGCGCCGCGCCTGAAAGCAACCGGGTCGTTTGACCGCTTCCTTGCGCCAGCTTCTTCCTCTAGAAGCCGCACCCGGCGCCGATGCCTCGCGCGCCGTCGCGGAGCCTCGACCGATGATCAACCCCGCCGCCCACCTGACGCCGTCGCAGGCCGCCGATCTGCTCGTCCAGGCGCTGCCGCACATGCAGCGCTATGACCAGGAGATCATCGTGATCAAATATGGCGGCAACGCCATGGGCGATGCCGCGACTGCCGAGGATTTCGCCGAGGACATCGTCCTGCTCGAGCAGTCCGGCCTGAAGCCGGTCGTCTGCCATGGCGGTGGCCCGCAGATCGCGGCGATGCTGAAGAAGCTCGGCATCCAGTCGGAGTTCAAGCAGGGCCTGCGCGTCACCGATGCGGCCACCGTCGACGTCGTCGAGATGGTCCTTGCCGGTTCGGTCAACAAGGAGATCGTCGGATACATCTCGCGCGAGGGCGGCAAGGCGATCGGCCTGTGCGGCAAGGACGGCAACATGGTGACCGCCCGCAAGGTGACGCGCACCGTCGTCGATCCGGATTCGAAGATCGAGGAGGTGCTCGATCTCGGCTTCGTCGGCGAGCCGGAGAAGGTCGACACCTCGGTGCTCGATTCGGTGCTCAAGGCCGAGCTGATCCCGGTGCTGGCGCCGGTCTGCGCGGCGGCCGACGGCCAGACCTACAACGTCAACGCCGACACCTTCGCCGGCGCCATCGCCGGTGCGCTGAACGCCAAGCGCCTGCTGCTGCTCACCGACGTGCCCGGCGTCCTGACCAAGGACAAGGTGCTGATCCCCGAGCTGACCGTCGAGGAATGCCGCCGCCTGATCGCCGACGGCACGATCTCGGGCGGCATGATCCCGAAGATCGAGACCTGCATCTACGCGCTGGAAAAGGGCGTCGAGGCGGTCGTCATCCTCGACGGCAAGGTGCCGCATGCCGTGCTGATCGAGCTGTTCACCGACACCGGCTCGGGCACGATCATCCGGCGCTGATCCCGACATATCCGCGGGCGAAGGGCAAGAAACCCACCTCGATGTGAGGCGGGGTTTCGTTCGTGCCCCGCCGCCGCTCGCCCGACCTGACCGATCTGTGATCCGCCGGCATCGCCGAGATGGCACAGCGCTTGCTGACCGCTTTGCGAACCGCAGAGCATGGAGGCGAGAATGGACCGCAGGAATCTGCTGAAATCAGGTGCGCTGGCCGCAGCCGCCACGATCGCCGCGCCGGCCGTCGCGCGCGCCCAAACCCGCTTCAGCTGGAAGATGACCAGCGCCTATGGCTCGCGTGCCGCCTTCTATTCGGTCGGCCCCGGCAGCGCGACCGATCTGATCAAGCGCATCGACGACATGTCGGGCGGGCGCCTCAAGATCCAGTTCTTCGGTGCCGGCGAACTCGTCCCGGCCTTCGAGGGCTTCGACGCGGCCTCCGCCGGCACCGTCGAGATGAACTACGGCAACTCCTATTTCTGGACCGGCAAGAGCTTCGCCGCGCAATATTTCACCGCCGTGCCCTTCGGCCTGAACTTCCAGGGCATGAACGGCTGGCTCTACGAGGGCGGCGGCCTCCCGCTCTGGCGCGAGGTCTATGACCGCTTCGGCCTCGTGCCGCTGCCCTGCGGCAATACCGGCGTGCAGATGACCGGCTGGTTCCGCAAGCCGATCCAGACGATCGAGGATTTCAAGGGGCTGAAGATGCGCATTCCCGGCCTTGCCGGCCGCGTCTACCAGCAGCTCGGCGTCGATGTCCGCCTGCTGCCCGGTGGCGAGATCTTCCCGGCGCTGGAGCGCGGCGTCATCGATGCGGCGGAGTTCGTCGGCCCCTTCCTCGACCGCCAGCTCGGACTGCAGAAGGTGGCCAAGCACTATTACACGACCGGCTGGCACGAGACCGCGACCGTGTCCGAGCTGGTCATCAACAAGAAGGCCTGGGACAGCCTGCCCAAGGACCTCCAGGCGATCGTTACCAGCGCCGCCGATGCCTGCAATGGCGTGAGCGAGGCCTGGTGCCAGAAGAACAACTCGGAGGCGTTCGAGGACCTCGTCAAGAACCAGGGCGTCATCGCCGCGCCGCTGCCCGACGCGGTCGTCGCCTCGCTGCGCGAGATCACCGGGAAGGTGCTTGAAGAGGCGATCGCCAAGGACCCCGTGGCGAAGAAGGTCCATGACAGCTACTTCACCTTCAAGGCGAAGTACGAGCCCTGGACCGCTCTGTCGGAGGGCGTCTACCACAGCAAGGTCAGGCTCTGATGAGCGCGCTGGAGCAGGCGGCGGCGCGGCTCGAGCGCGTCGTCGATGCCGGCGGGCGCCTCGGTGCGTGGTGCCTCTTCGCGCTCGTCCTGGTGATGGCCGGCAATGTCCTGCTCCGCTACGGCTTCTCGCTCGGCTCCGTCTGGGCGCAGGAGCTGGAGTGGCACCTCTTCGTGCCGATCTGCCTGTTCGGGATGTCCTTCGCGCTGCTGCATGGCGATCATGTCCGCGTCGACATCCTCTACGCCCGCTTCGGCGAGCGCACCAAGGCTGCGATCGATCTCGGCTGCGCGCTGGCCTTCACCGTGCTGACCGGCATCATCATCTGGCTGTCCCTGCGCTATGTCTCGCAGTCCTATGCGCAGGGCGAAGGCTCGGCCAATGCGGGCGGCATTCCCTATCGCTGGGCCCTGAAGAGCCTGTTGCCGCTCGGCTTCGCCCTGCTGCTGCTCCAGATGCTCGCCGAAAGCCTGCGCCATCTCGCGCGACTGCGCCGGCTCATCTGAACGGGGACGGTCATCCTCCGCCCCGTCCCCGCCCGCCGTCTCGAAAGCTCCTGCCCGTGCCGATGAACGAAATCTACGCGATCGCGATGCTGGTCGCCTTTTTCGGCTTCCTCATGGTCGGCTTCCCGGTCGCGCTGACGCTGGCGCTGTCGGGCTTCGTCTTCGGCTATCTCGGCTTCGGTGCAGGCCTGTTCAACCTGCTGCCGAGCCGGATCTACGGCGTCGTCACCGGCTACACGCTGCTGGCCATCCCGCTCTTCGTGTTCATGGGGGTGATGCTGGAGAAATCGCGTCTGGCGGAGGATCTGATGGAGGTGGTCGGCCACCTCGCCGGCAACACCCGCGGCGGGCTCGGCGTCGGCATCATCCTGGTCGGCATCGTCATGGGCGCGACGACCGGCATCGTCGGCGCCACCGTGGTCACGCTCGGGCTGCTGACACTGCCGAGCCTGCTGAAGCGCGGCTATGACAAGGGCCTCGCCTGCGGCGTCATCTGTGCCTCGGGCACCCTGGGCCAGATCATTCCGCCGAGCCTGATCCTGATCCTGCTCGCCGACATCATGAACGAATCGGTGGGCACGCTGTTCGCGGCCGCCGTGCTGCCGGGGCTCCTGCTGTCGGTCATCTACATCGCCTATCTGCTCGCGCTCGGGCTGGTGCGGCCGGACATGGTGCCGCCCGTACCCCAGGCCGAGCGCGACGCCATGGGCCGGCGCGAATTGCTGACGAAGCTCCTGCGGGTCGCTCTCCCGCCACTCGGCCTCGTCGGCTGCGTGCTGGGCTCGATCATCGGCGGCATCGCGGCGCCGACGGAAGCCGCCTCGATGGGAGCGCTCGGCTCCCTGCTCGTCACCGCGATCGGCGGCCGGTTCTCGCTGAAAATCGTCAGGGAGGCCGTCTACGATGCCACCAAGATCACCGCTCAGATGATGTTCATCCTGATCTGTGCCCAGATCTTCGCCATTGCCTTCCGGGGTCTCGGCGGGGAAAGGCTGGTCGAGGACCTGTTCGCGATCCTGCCAGGGTGGGCGAACGCCGACGTCTGGTTCATGCTGGCGATCGTCTTCGTGCTCGGTTTCTACATCGAATGGATCGAGATCTGCTACATCGCCGTGCCGCTCTTCCTGCCGGTCTTCCAGAATGCGGGAACGGATCTGGTCTGGATCGCGGCCCTGATCTGCGTGATGCTGCAGACATCGTTCCTGACGCCGCCCTTCGGCTGGGCCCTGTTCTATCTCCGGGGCGTGGCGCCGGCCGAGGTCAGCACCGCCGACATTTATCGTGGCGTCGTGCCCTTCGTCGGGATGCAGTTGCTGGCGGTGCTCATCGTCTTTCTGGTTCCCGGTCTGGCGACGGCGCTGCCCAGGCTGATCGGCTGGTAAGGGCTGCGTCAGGACTTGCATGTCAGGCTTGCAGCCCCACATCACGGAGCCGCCCCGGCGCAAGACGCAATGACCACGCAAGCTGCCCCATCCGTCGCGACCCCGCCGCTTCAGGTCGAGGCTTTCGCGCATGTCGACCATTGGGTCTTCGATCTCGACAACACGCTCTATTCGCATGAGAGCCGCGTCTGGCCGCAGGTCAACCAGCGGATCACCCTGTTCCTGCAGGAGCTGTTCGGGCTCGACGGCCTCTCCTCCCACGCGCTGCGAAATTACTACTACCACCGTTACGGGACGACGCTGAACGGGCTGATGGCCGAGCACGGCGTCGAGCCGGACGATTTCCTCGACTTCGCCCATGACGTCGATCTGAGCCTGCTCGAACCCGACCCGGCGCTGGGCGCGGCGATCGCGGCGCTGCCGGGGCGCAAGCTGATCCTGACCAACGGCTCGGTCGCCCATGCCCGCAATGTCGCCGGCAAGCTCGGCATCATCGATCATTTCGAGGATGTCTTCGACATCGTCGCGGCGGGCTTCACGCCCAAGCCCGAGCGCTCGACCTACGAACTCTTCCTCGCCAAGCATGCGGTCGATCCGGGCCGGGCTGCGATGTTCGAGGACATCGAGAAGAACCTCCTCGTGCCGAGCGAGCTGGGCATGAAGACGGTGCTGATCATCCCGCAGACGCCCGATCCCTTCCGCGAGGCCTGGGAGCAGGCGGCGGTCGAGGCCGGGCACGTCCATCATGTCACCTCCAACCTGACGGCCTTCCTGACGCCGCTGGCACGAGGGTAGGCCGCGCCGCTGACTCCCGCCTGTCGCGGGGAGAGATCCCTTCTGCTTTACGGGCCGCTTGCAGAATGATACGCCGATGGTTCGTTAAAACGAACGATTCGGAGTTTCTATCATGTCGGCAATTCCGGGTGACGTCGCCGGCCTTCATCCCGAAACCCGTCTCGTCCATGCCGGCACGCTGCGCTCGCAGTTTGGCGAGACCTCCGAGGCGCTCTTCCTGACCCAGGGCCATGTCTATGACAGCGCCGAGCAGGCCGAGGCGCGCTTCCTGAACAAGGATCCGGGCTTCCAGTACGCCCGCTTCTCCAACCCGACGGTCGCCATGCTCGAGGCCCGCATGGCCGCCTTCGAGGGGGCTGAAGCCTGCCGTGCCACCGCGACGGGGATGGCGGCCGTCACCGCCGCGATCATGGGCCAGGTCCGCCAGGGTGATCATGTGGTCGCCTCGCGGGCGCTGTTCGGCTCCTGCCGTTATGTCGTCGAAGAGCATCTGCCGCGCTATGGCGTGACCTCGACGCTGGTGGACGGCACCGACATCGCCGCCTGGCGCGCGGCCGTGACGCAGCAGACCAAGGTGTTCTTCCTGGAGAGCCCCTCCAATCCGACGCTGGAGGTCATCGATATCGCGGCCGTCGCCGCCGTGGCGAAGGAGGTCGGCGCCACGCTCGTGGTCGACAACGTCTTCGCCACGCCGCTCTTCCAGCGCCCGCTGGAGCTTGGCGCCGACTGCGTCGTCTATTCGGCGACCAAGCACATCGACGGGCAGGGGCGCTGTCTCGGTGGCTTGATCCTCGCTTCGCAGGATTTCATCGAAACCCATGTCCAGACCTTCCTGCGCCAGACCGGCCCGGCGATCTCGCCCTTCAACGCCTGGGTGATGCTGAAGGCGCTGGAGACCCTGCCGCTGCGCGTGCGCCAGCAGGCGCACAACGCCGCGATCGTCGCCGACTGGCTCGCCGGCCGCCCCGGCCTGTCGCGCGTCATCTTCCCGGGCGCGAAGAACCACCCGCAGGCCGACATCATCGCCCGCCAGATGACGGGTCCCTCGACGCTGGTCGCCTTCGAGGTCGCCGGCGGCAAAGAGGCCGCCTTCCGCTTCCTCAACGGGCTGAAGCTGATCCGCATCTCCAACAATCTCGGGGACGCCAAGAGCCTGATCGTCCACCCCGCGACGACGACGCATCAGCGCTTCGCGCCCGAGATCCGCGCCAGCATGGGCATCTCGGACGGGCTGATCCGCCTCTCCGTCGGCCTGGAACACGCCGATGACCTCGTCGCCGATCTGGAGCGGGCGCTCGCGGGCATGTGAGCGCCAAGTGCAAAGCGTCATTCTCGGGCGGAGCGTAGCGCAGACCCGAGAATCTCCGGCACGAGATGCTCGGGTCTTCGCCCGAGCATGACGAGCCTGGCCTCGGCCATGGCCATCCCGCCGGCCTCCTGCTAAAGCCTCGCGAATTGCTCCGGAAACCGAGGCCGTCATGCGTTCTGGCGAATTGAAGCGCCGCACCAACGAGACCGATATCGCCGTCTCGGTCGTTCTCGACGGCACCGGCAAGGCCGAGATCGCCTCGGGCGTCGGCTTCTTCGACCATATGCTCGAGCTCTTCGCCCGCCATTCGCTGATCGATCTCAAGGTCGCGGTGAAGGGCGACACCCATATCGACGACCACCACTCGGTCGAGGACACCGGCATCGCGCTGGGCGAGGCGCTGAAGCAGGCGCTCGGCGACAAGAAGGGGATTCGCCGCTATGCCGACATCCATCTGCCGATGGACGAGACGCTGACGCGCGTCGCCGTCGATGTCTCCGGCCGGCCCTTCCTGGTCTTCCGCACCCGCTTCGAGGCGCAGAAGATCGGCAGCTTCGACACCGAGCTGGTCCGCGAGTTCTTCCAGGCCTTCGCGATGAATGCCGGCATCACCCTGCATGTCGAGACGCTCTATGGCGACAACGCCCATCACATCGCCGAGAGCTGCTTCAAGGGGCTGGCGCGGGCGCTGCGTCATGCGCTCGAGGTCGATCCGCGCGAGGGCGGCCGCGTGCCCTCGACCAAGGGCGCGCTCTGAGAGGATCGCAGCATGGCATTCTACACGGTGATGATCCCGCCGCCGGGCTCGGGCGGCGCGCGTGACGAGATCGAGCAGGCACGGCTCCTGCCGGAGACCTTCGCCTGGCCGGCCTTCGTCTTCGGCGGCCTCTGGCTGCTCGGAAAGCGGCTCTGGCTGGCGACGCTGATTTATGTCCTGCTCTGGGGCGCTCTGCTCTATGCCGGCAGCCGCTTCGGCCTGACCAATGGCGCCATGCTGGTCGCCCACTGGACGATCGCGCTCTTTCTCGGTCTGGAGGGCCATAACCTCCTGGCCCGCAAGCTCGCGCGGCAGGGCTGGCGCCTGGCCGACGTGGTCGAGGCGCGCGATCTCTCCGAAGCCGAGCGGCGTTATTTCGAGCGGGCGCTGGCCGGAGAGACGGCGCCGTCGCGCATCGCCCCGGCGACGCCGCTGCGCAGCCAGCCGACGAGTCCCCTCCCGGTGATCGGGCTGTTTCCCGAGGCGCAAGGGCGATGAGCCAGTCGGTCGTCATCATCGATTACGGCTCGGGCAATCTGCACTCCGCCGCCAAGGCCTTCGAGCGCGCCGCCGCCGAAGCCGGTGTCGCCTCGGCCATTTCCGTCACCAGCGACACCGATGCGGTGCGCGCCGCCGACCGCATCGTGCTGCCGGGCGTCGGCGCCTTCGCCGATTGCCGCCGTGGGCTCGATGCCGTCCCGGGCATGGTCGAGGTGCTGGAGGAGGTCGTGCGGGGCAAGGGGCGGCCTTTCCTGGGCATCTGCGTCGGCATGCAGCTGCTGGCCTCGCGCGGGCTCGAATACACTGTGACCGAGGGCCTCGGCTGGATCGAGGGCGACGTCTCGCTGATCGTGCCCGGCGGCGAAGGCCTCAAGATCCCGCATATGGGCTGGAACACGCTGGAGGCGCGCCGCGCTCATCCGCTGCTGGACGGCATCGCAACCGGCCCCTCGGGGCTGCACGCCTATTTCGTCCATTCCTATGCACTGGCCGCCGCCCGTCCCGAGGAGGTGATCGCCGTCACCGATCATGGCGGCGCCGTCACGGCCATGGTCGGGCGCGACAACGTCGCGGGCACCCAGTTCCACCCGGAGAAGAGCCAGACGCTCGGCCTCCGGCTGCTCGCCAATTTCCTGAGATGGACGCCGTGATCCTCTTTCCCGCCATCGACCTCAAGCACGGCCAGTGCGTACGCCTGAAACAGGGCGACATGGACCAGGCGACAGTCTTCAATGACGATCCCGCCGCGCAGGCCGCCGCCTTCGAGGCGCAGGGCTTCCAGTGGCTCCACGTCGTTGATCTCGACGGAGCCTTTGCCGGCAAGCCGATGAATGCGGCGGCCGTCGAGGCCATCCTGAGCCAGGTCGCTTTCCCGGTGCAACTCGGCGGCGGCATCCGCGACATGAAGACGGTCGAGGGTTGGCTCGCCAAGGGCATCCGCCGCGTCATCATCGGCACGGCGGCGGTGCGCGATCCCGGCTTCGTCCGCGAGGCGGCGAAGGCCTTTCCGGGGCAGGTCGCGGTCGGCATCGATGCGCGCGACGGATACGTGGCCGTCGAGGGCTGGGCCGAGACGTCGACTCTCGCCGCAGCCGATCTCGGGCGCCGCTTCGAGGATGCCGGCGTGGCGGCGATCATCTACACCGACATCGCCCGCGACGGCATGCTGCAAGGCATCAATTGGGACGGCACGATCGGCCTCGCCGAGGCACTGAGCATCCCTGTCATCGCCTCCGGCGGGCTGGCCTCGATGGCCGATATCGAGCGGCTGATGGCGCCCGACGCCGCGATCCTGGAAGGAGCGATCACCGGCCGCGCGCTCTATGACGGCCGCATCGACCCCGCCGCCGCGCTGGAGCGGCTGGCGCGCGCGGCCTGAGCACAGGCCGCAAGTCTCCAGGGCATTCTGAGTGATCTCGGAACCACGGTGTCATCCCGGGCCTGCCCCGGGGATCCATCGAAGGGCTCCGGAGCGCTATGATGGATCCCGGATCGGCGCCGCTTCGCGGCTTGTCCGGGATGACGGCGTGTTTCCGTGCCAAACCAGCATGCTCTACAGCATCGGCAGCGACGACGGCTTTCGTCCGCGCGGAAAGGCGGCGTCGATGCGGGCGATGTCGTCTTCCGTCAGCGTGAGCCGCAGCGCGCCGGCATTGTCCTCGACATGGGCGCGCGTCCCGGCCTTGGGGATGGCGAAGACGCTGGCGCGGCGCGTCAGAAAGGCGAGCGCGACCTGCCGCGGGCTGGCGCCATGAACCGCGGCGATCTCCGCCAGAACCTGGCCGCCGGCGCTCCCCGCCGCTGGGAAACCGTCATGCCCGAAGGGGCTATAGGCGGTCACCGCGACGCCGTGCCGCTCGCACCAGGGGATCACCGCATGCTCGATCGCGCGTTCGCGCAGGTGGTAGAGCACCTGGTTGCAGGCGATCTTGCCGGGGCCCGCCACATCCAGCGCCTCGTCCAGATCATCCTCGTCGAAATTACTGACGCCCCAGGACAGGATCTTGCCCTCGGCCTTCAGGGCCTCGAAGGCGGCGAAGGTCTCCGCCAGCGGGTGCGGCCCGCGCCAGTGCAGCAGGTAGCAATCGAGCCGGTCGGTCTTGAGATGGCGCAGCGAGCCTTCGCAGGCGGCGCGTACGCCGGCCTTCGAGGCGTTGTGCGGCAGCACCTTCGAGACCAGAAAGACCTCCTCGCGTCGCCCGGCGATCGCCTCGCCGATGATCGCCTCCGATCGCCCGTCGCCATACATCTCGGCCGTGTCGAGATGCGTCAGGCCGAGATCGAGCCCACGCCGCAGGGCCGCGACGGCTTCCGTGCGATCACCGCGTTCGATGTACCAGCTGCCCTGGCCGATGGCGGGAACATCGCGGCCGGTGGGTCCGAAGGATTTCAGCATCACCGTCTCCTTGGCCATTGCAGGTCTCCATAAGGCGCTTCTCAAAATGTAGGAACATCGCTACATTGATCTCCAGCAGTGTGCATGCAGGGGAGGCCACGATGCCAACGACGCTATCCAGCCGAGAGTTCAATCAGGATACCGGAAAAGCCAAAAAGGCGGCTCATGATGGACCTGTATTCATCACCGATCGGGGCCGGCCCTCCCACGTACTGCTCTCGATCGAGAATTATCGCAAACTGTCTTCGAGGGGCATGACACTGGCCCAAGCGATCGCTGATCCGAGGCCGGAAGCGGATTTCGCGTTCGAATTCGAGAGAATGAAAGGGCCGCTGTCCAAGCCGTTCGAGTTCGATTGATGTTCCTCATCGATACGAATGTGATTTCGGAACTGCGCAATCCACGCATTGCCGACCCATCCGTCTTGGCGTGGGCCGAAAGCCTGCACCGCAACGATTGGTATCTGTCCGCCATCACCGTTCTGGAGCTGGAACGGGGCGCTCTGCGGGCCGTGCGCAAGGATGAGCGCAAGGGCGCGATGCTGATCAGCTGGCTGAAGGACCGGATTTTGCCCGAATTCAGCGGCCGGGTCCTGGCGGTGGACCTAGCCGTGGCGTTGCGCTGTGCCATGTTGCATGTCCCCGATCCAAAGCCTGAGCGCGATGCCATGATCGCGGCGACCGCCCTTGTTCATGGCTTGACGGTGGTGACCCGGAATGTCGGCGACTTTGTCAGTTGTGGGGCCCCGACGCTCGACCCCTGGGCCTTTCAACGCTGAGCGCGACCTCGTTACGTCGGCAGCGTGCCGTTCGCCGACAGAACCTCGCCCGCCAGATAGAGCGAGCCGCAGATCAGGATGCGCGGCGGGGCCGACCAGTCGCGCGCGGCGATCTCGCGCAGAGCCTGTTCGACGGAGCCCGCGATGTCCGCCGTGAGCCCGGCCGCGCGGGCGAGCACCGCGACCTCCTCGGCCGGCCGGGCGACGAGCTGGTTCTGGATCGGGACGGCGAACAACATCTGCGCCAGCCCCTTGAAATGGCGCAGCGTCGCGCCCGCATCCTTGGTCGAGAGCAGGCCGGCGATCATCACCAGCGGTGCCGGGTTGCGGTCGGCGAGATCGGCCATGGCCTGGGCGAGCACGCGGCCGCCATCGGGATTGTGTCCGCCATCGAGCCAGAGTTCGGCGCGACCGGGCACCAGTTCCGCGAGCTTGCCGCGCGCGATCCGCTGCAGCCGCGCCGGCCAGTCGGCGTTCAGCATGCCCTGCTCGAAGGCTGAGGCCGGCAGTCCGCCATAGCCGGCCGCCCGCAGCGCGGCGATCGCCGTGCCGGCGTTGACGTGCTGGTGTCGGCCCGCGAGTTTTGGCAGCGGCAGGTCGAGCAGCCCGTCGCCATCCTCGTAGACCAGCCGGCCGCCGGCCTCGTGGACCGAGAAATCCTGCGCGCCGATCAGGATTTTGGCAGCGCCGACCCGCTCGGCAGTGGCCTCGAGCACCGCGGTCGGCTCGGGCTCCTGCGGCGCGATGACGGCGGGCGCGCCGCGCTTGAAGATGCCGGCCTTCTCGCCCGCGATCTTGGTGACGGTGTCGCCGAGATATTCGGCATGGTCGAGCGAGACCGGCGTCACCACCGTGCAGGCCGGGTTGGCGATGACATTGGTGGCGTCGAAGCGGCCGCCCAGGCCGACCTCGAGCAGCACGACATCCGCCTCATGCTCGGCGAAGAGGAGCAGGGCGACGGCGGTGGTGATCTCGAAGAAGGTGATCGCATCTCCGGCATTGGCCCGCTCGCAGCGCTCCAGCGCTTCGACCAGAACCGCCTCGTCGACGAAGCGCCCGCCGCCGGGCGCCCCCAGTCGGATGCGCTCGTGGAAGCGCACGAGATGGGGCGAGGTATAGACATGGACGCGCAGCCCCGCCGCCTCGAGGATCGCCCGCATGAAGGCGATGGTCGAGCCCTTGCCGTTTGTGCCGGCGACATGGATGACCGGTGGCAGGCGCTTCTGCGGGTCGCCGAGACGCTCCAGCAGCGTCAGGATCCGCCCGAGCGAGAGATCGATCAACTTCGGATGCAGCGCCAGCAGCCGCGCGAGAACCGTATCGGACGACCCCATGATCCCGAACGCCGCCTCAGACGGCTTCGGCGACCGGTGCGGCCGGCGCCGCAGGCTTGGCGTCCTGGTCGGGGGCCGGCTGCTTCGTGAGCAGGCGACCGAGGCGGGCGAGCGTCTCCGGCAGGTCGTGGCGGTGAACCACCATGTCGACCATGCCGTGGTCCTTGAGATATTCGGCGCGCTGGAAGCCCTCGGGCAGTTTTTCGCGGATCGTCTGCTCGATCACGCGCGGACCCGCGAAGCCGATCAGCGCGCCCGGCTCGGCGATGTGGATATCGCCGAGCATCGCGTAGGACGCCGTGACGCCGCCGGTCGTCGGGTTGGTCAGCACGACGATATAGGGCAGCCCGGCCTTGCGCAGCATCCGCACCGCGACAGTCGTGCGCGGCAACTGCATCAGGGACAGGATGCCCTCCTGCATGCGTGCCCCACCCGAGGCGGCGAAGACGACATAGGGCGTCTTCTTCTCGATCGCGGTCTGTGCGCCTTTGACGAAGGCCTCGCCGGCCGCCATGCCGAGCGAGCCGCCCATGAAGTGGAAATCCTGCACCGCGATGGTCAGCGCGAAACCCTTGACCCGGCCATAGCCGACCTTGAAGGCGTCGGTCGCTCCGGTCTTGGCGCGGGCGTCCTTCAGCCGGTCGACATAGCGCTTCTCGTCGCGGAACTTCAGCGGATCGGTCGCGACCTCGGGCAGCGGCACGTCCAGCCACTTGCCCTCGTCGAAGGTCAGCTTCAGCCGATCCTGCGCGGTGACGCGCATGTGGTGGTCGGAGCCGGGAATGACGAAGCCATTGGCCTCGACATCCTTGTGGAAGACCATCTGCCCGGAATCGGGGCATTTGATCCAGAGATTCTCCGGGCTCTCGCGCTTGAACAGCGTCTTGATGCGCGGCCGGACGACTTCGGAAATCCAGTTCATGGATCGGTCCCTGACGGTTGGGGCGCGGACAACGGGGGGAGGCCGGAGGCCTCAGGCCGCCGCCTTCGCGGCCGAGCGGATGCCCGCCGCCAATTCCGACACCAGCGAGGTGACAGCCGAAACGGTCTTTTCCGTGGCCTTGCCCTGCGCATCGAGCGAGAGCCGCACGCGCTCGACCAGCGCCGACCCGACGACGACGCCGTCGGCGCCCCGCGCGATGGTTTCGGCGTCCTGGGCCGTCTTCACGCCGAAGCCGACGGCGACCGGCAGGTCCGTGTGGCGCTTGATCCGCGCCACCGCATCGCCGACCGCGTCGTAATTGGTGATCGCGCCCCCGGTCACGCCGGTCATCGAGACATAGTAGACGAAGCCCGAGGTATTCTGCAGCACCTTGGGCAGGCGCCGGTCGTCGGTCGTCGGCGTCGCCAGCCGGATGAAGCTCACGCCCGCCTCCAGCGCCGGCAGGCAGAGCTCGGTGTCTTCCTCCGGCGGCAGATCGACCACGATGAGACCGTCGACGCCCGCAGCGCGCGCATCCTGCAGGAAGCGTTCGACGCCATAGACATAGATCGGATTATAGTAGCCCATCAGCACGATCGGCGTGTCGTGCCCGGCGCCCCGGAATTCCGCGACCATCGCCAACGTCTTCTTCAGCGTCTGGCCGGCCTTCAGGGCGCGCTGCCCGGCGAGCTGGACGGGGATGCCGTCGGCCATCGGGTCGGTGAAGGGCACGCCGAGCTCGATGATGTCGGCGCCGGCGGCGGGCAGGGCGGTCAGGATCGCAGCCGAGGTGGCGAGGTCGGGGTCGCCCGCGGTGACGAAGGTCACGAGCGCGGCGCGGCCCTCGGCAGCGCAGGCCTGGAAACGGGCCTGGATGCGAGCCTGGCCGGTGGCGGTCTGGGTGTCGGTCATGGGCTGAGCGGTTAGCATGGCGCGCGCGGGCTGGCGAGAGGGTTGCGCTTGCGCGCGCTGGCGGGCTGCGTCACATCGCAGGGGTCATGCGCGCCTTCGACACGCCCCTTCCGATCGACGCCGTTCTCGGTGATCTCGCGGCCGCCCTGCGCAACAGCCCGAACGCCGTGCTCGTCGCGCCGCCCGGCGCCGGCAAGACCACACGCGTGCCGCTCTCCCTGCTCGACGAGCCCTGGGCAAAGGGGAGCAAGCTGATCGTGCTGGAGCCGCGCCGGCTGGCGGCGCGTGGCGCCGCATCTCGCATGGCGCAGACGCTGGGCGAGCGTGTCGGCGAGACGATTGGCCTGCGCGTCCGCCTGGGCTCGAAGATCGGCCCGAGGACGCGCATCGAAGTGGTCACCGAGGGTGTCTTCGCCCGGATGATCCTCGACGATCCGGCGCTGGACGGCGTCGCGGCCGTCCTCTTCGACGAGTTTCACGAGCGCTCGCTGGATGCCGATTTCGGGCTGGCGCTCGCGCTCGATGCGCAAGGAGGCCTGCGCGAGGATCTGCGCATCCTGGTGATGTCGGCGACGCTGGATGGCGCGCGTGTCGCAAAGCTTCTCGGCGAAGCGAAGGTGATCGAGAGCCAGGGCCGGGCCTTTCCGGTCGAGACGCGCTATCTCGGCCGCGACCCGCTGAAGCGGATCGAGGACCAGGTCGCGGACGCCGTGCTGCTGGCGCTGAACGAGCAACCCGGCTCGCAGCTCGTCTTCCTGCCCGGCCAGGGCGAGATCAGGCGGGTCGAGGAACGCCTGCGCGAGCGCATCCGCGACAAAAGCGTCGAGATCGCGCCGCTCTACGGCGCGCTCGACCAGGCCGAGCAGGACCGCGCCGTGCTGCCGGCGCCGCCCGGTCGCCGCAAGGTCGTGCTCGCGACCGCCATCGCCGAGACCTCGCTGACGATCGAGGGCGTCAGGGTGGTGATCGATTCAGGGCTTGCCCGCGTCCCGGTCTACGAACCCGATCTCGGCGTGACGCGTCTCGAGACCCGTCGCGCCAGCCGCGCGGCCTGCGACCAGCGCCGCGGCCGCGCGGGCCGCACCGAGCCGGGCATTTGCTACCGGCTCTGGGAGGAAGCCGGCAATGGCGCCCTGGAGGCCTTCGCCTGCCCCGAGATTCTCTCGGCCGACCTCGCCCCGCTGCTGCTCGACTGCGCCGCCTGGGGCGTATCGGACCCCACCAGCCTCTCCTTCCTCGATCCGCCCCCAGCGCCGGCGCTGAAGGAGGCGCGCAGCCTTCTGAGCAGCATTGGCGCGCTGGATGGCGATAGCCGGATCACGCCGGAAGGCCGCACCCTTCAAACCCTGCCGCTGCCGCCGCGCCTCGCCCGCATGGTCGTGGTGGCCGCGCGGTTCGGACAGGCTGGCCCGGCGGCCCAGCTCGCGGCGCTGCTGGTCGAGCGCGGCCTGGGAGGCGATGCGATCGACCTGTCGGAGCGGCTCGACCGGCTGGAACGGGAGAGAGGCGGCCGCGCCGCCGATATGCGCCGCCTGGCCGAGGGCTGGGCTCGCGCCGCCGAGCGGGCTGCAGGCCCGACCGGCCCCGGCGAAACCCTCTCGACGGGGCTCCTTCTTGCCTTCGCATACCCCGAGCGGGTCGCCAAAGCGCGCAGCACGGGTTCGGGGCAGTATCTCCTCGCCAATGGCCGCGGCGCGACGCTGGAGCCGTCCCAGCGTCTCGCCCGCGAAATCCATCTCGTGGTCGCGGAGATGACCGGCGCGGCCCAACAGGCGCGCATTCTCTCGGCTGCACCCTTCACCGAGCAAGACATCGCTTGGCTCGTCGCCGAAGGACTGTCGCCCTTCGCGATCGAGGACCGCAGCGAGACGAGCTTCGACCGCACCGCCCGCGCGCTCCGTGTCCGGGCGGTCAGGCGCTATGGCGCTCTCAGCCTGGCCGAGCGGCCACTCCCGGCCGAGCCGACGCTGGCGAACGCGACCGTCCTGGCAGAAGGCATCGCCGCGCTCGGCATCGGCCTGCTGCCCTGGACGAAGGCCCAGCGGCAGTTGCGCGAGCGCGTCGGCTTTCTGCGACGAGCCGCGACGGAGGCTCGTGCGACCGATGCCTGGCCCGATCTCTCGGATGAAGGCCTGGCTTCCGATGCCGCCCTCTGGCTCGCGCCGCACATCGTCGGGCGGGCGTCGCTGGCGGCGATCGAACCCGGCGATCTCGACGGGGCGTTGGCCGAGCTCTTGCCCTGGGAGCTGAAGCGACGGCTCGAAGCCGAGGCGCCGACGCATTTCACGGCGCCGACCGGCTCCAGCCTGGCGGTCGACTATGCCGCCGAGGCCGGCCCGACGATCTCCGTGCGGGTGCAGGAGCTGTTCGGGCTGTCGAAACACCCGGCGCTGGCGGGCGGGCGGGTGCCGCTCGTGCTGGAGCTGCTCTCGCCCGGCCACAAGCCGGTGCAGATCACCCGCGACCTGCCGGGCTTCTGGCGCGGCTCATGGGCGGCGGTGAAATCCGAGATGAAGGGCCGCTATCCCCGCCATCCCTGGCCGGACGATCCCGCAGCCGCCCCGCCGACGACCCGGGCCAAGCCAAGGGGAACGTGAGGGACTTGCCGTCATTCTCGGGCGAAGCGGAGCGCAGACCCGAGAATCTCGAGAAGGAAGGGCGCTGGTTGGAGAGATGCTCGGGTCGAGCCCGAGCATGACGGTGTTGATGCCCCTTCAATTCCCCATCCGGTCGCGCCATTGCCGCTCGCCGGCCAAACAGCTGGCGTTGGTGCCGGTCGACTGAGCCTTCTGGACCAGACCGAGCCCTTCGGGGACAACCTCCGCGATCTCGCGAATTAGCTTGGTGCGCGTCGCGTCGACGAACTGGTGGCGCTCGCGGATCGGGATGACGAAGGCGCCTGGCCCGGTGACGACGCAGTCCTTGTAATAGATGTCGAGATTGTCGAGGTCGAAATAGCTCGCCTGCTTCAGCAGGACCGGCAGGCCGTTGATGGATATGCCCTTGGCGGCAGCCTCGTCGCGGGCGACGGTCACGGGACGCCCGTCATTGTTGGCGCCGTCTCCGGAGATGTCGATCACCTTGCGCAGCGGCACCACATTCGCCTGCTCGATCAGCTGGACGCCGAGATCGATCGCGGCCGAGATCGATGTTCGCCGTCCCCGCCGGGTCTGGGCCTCGCCGAGTTCCTCGGCGAAGGCGATGGCCGATTGCGGCGTATCAATGATCGTCCACGGTTTGACGACATGCTGAAAGTGGCCGCCGGCCCATTCGAAATAGGTCACGGCGATCTTGCCGATCGCCCCCTTGGCGATGGCGTCGTGCAGCGGTTTGGAGCGGAAGGCCTCGATATAGCCGTTGCGCTGCAAGGCGAGCTCGTCAAGATCCATCGAGAACGAGACGTCGACCGCCAGCACCAGCGCGACATCGACCTCTTCGGGCGGGCCGGCCGCCGGCTGGGCATGGGCCATGGCCGGGATCGCGGCCGCAGCCAGACTCAAGAGACCGCACAGCCAACGCCGCATCGCCACCTCCGTCATCTCGTCGTGACGGAACTGTGCTCCTGCTTTCGATTCGTTCCAAGCCTTAAAGGCGGGCGGTCACCGCTCCGTGAGAAGGCACCGCCGGAAGCGAGCCCCGCTGGTGTTCGATGATCGCGATCGCGGCGGCGAGCGCCTCGTCGACCGTCAGGGCCGAGGTATCGAGGACCACCGCATCCTCCGCGGCCTTCAGCGGCGCGTCGCTGCGCCCCGCATCGCGGGCGTCCCGCCGGCGGATATCGGCCAGGATGCCGTCGAAAGGGGCAGGCTCCCCGCGCCCGGTCAGCTCCTTGTGGCGCCGCGCGGCGCGCACCTCCGGCGTGGCGGTGACGAAGAGCTTGGCCTGCGCCTGCGGGCAGATCACCGTGCCGATGTCGCGCCCGTCGAGGACCGCGCCGCCCGCCTGCGCCGCAAACCGTCGCTGCCGCTCGATCAGCCCGCTGCGCACGGCCGGCATCGCCGCCACCACCGAGGCGGCCTCGCCGATCTCGCGGCCACGCAGGGCCTCCTCGGCGAAGGCGCCCTCGTCGAAGCGGGACACGATCTCGCCGGCGGCGGTCGCGTCGCGCAGATCATGCCCGGCGTCGAGCATGGCCCGCGCCACCATCCGGTAGAGCAGGCCGGTGTCGAGATAGGGCAGGCCGTAATGCGTCGAGAGCCGGCGCGCCAGCGTGCCCTTGCCCGAGGCAGCCGGGCCATCGACCGCGATGACCAGCCCTGGAGCCGGTTGCGTCATCCGATCTCACCCCCGAGCCCGTTCATCAGGGCGATGAAGCTCGGAAAGCTCGTCGCGATCATCGCGCCGTCGTCGACCTGCATCGGCTTGTCCGTTGCCAGGCCCATGACGAGGAAGCTCATCGCGATGCGGTGGTCGAGATGGGTGGCGACGGTGCCGCCGCCGGCGACCGCGCCGCCCGAGCCCTCGACGACCAGATCGTCGCCCTCGATGGCGCAGGTCACGCCCGCCGCCTTCAGCCCCGCCGCGACCGCCGCCAGCCGGTCCGATTCCTTGACGCGCAGCTCCTGCAGGCCGCGCATCCGCGTCGTCCCGGTCGCGAAGGAGGCCGCGACGGCCAGAACCGGATATTCGTCGATCATCGAGGGAGCGCGTTCGGGCGGCACCGTCACGCCTTTCAGGCCCGACGCGCGCACCCGCAGCGTCGCCACCGCCTCGCCACCTTCGTTCGCCTCGCTCTCGACGGTGATGTCGGCGCCCATTTCGCGCAGCGTGGTCAGGAGCCCCGAGCGCAGCGGATTGGTCATCACGCTCTCGATCAGCACGTCGGAGCCCGGCACGATCAGAGCGGCGACCAGCGGGAAGGCGGCCGAAGACGGATCGGCCGGCACCACGATCGGCGCCGCCTGCAGTTCGGGCTGGCCCTTCAGCACGATGCGGCGGCCATGCTCGCCCTCGGACGAGACCGTCACCTGCGCGCCGAAATGGGTCAGCATCTTCTCGGTGTGGTCGCGCGTCGCCTCCGTCTCGATCACCGTGGTCTCGCCCGGCGCGGCGAGGCCGGCCAGCAGCACGGCCGACTTGATCTGCGCCGAGGCGACCGGCGTGCGGTAGCTGATCGGCAGTGCCTCCTGCGGCCCGCGCAGGGTCAGGGGCACGCGCCCGCCCTCTTCCTGCGAGACGATCACCGTCCCCATCAGCTCCAGCGGATCGAGGATGCGGCGCATCGGCCGCTTCCGCAGCGAGGCATCGCCGTCGAAGGTGGTGGTGATCGGGTGCGACCCGCAGACGCCCATCATCAGCCGCGAGCCCGTGCCGGCATTGCCGAAGTCGAGCGTGCCGCCCGGCTCGCGCAGGCCGCCGACGCCGACGCCGCGGACCCGCCAGGAGCCAGGCCCGTCATGATGGACGATCGCGCCGAGCGCACGCGCCGCTTCGGCGGTACGCATGACGTCCTCGCCCTCGAGCAGCCCCGTCACCTTCGTCTCGCCGATCGCGAGCAGCCCGAAAATCATCGCCCGGTGCGAGATCGACTTGTCGCCGGGAACGCGGACGCGTCCGCGCAGCGGGCCGCCACGGCGTGCGGAGACGGGAACGGGGGTCTGAGCGTGAGCCACGGTTGACATCTTCTGCAGGCTGGTCGATCGGAAACGGCGTGGCCTAGCATGCCCGCAGGGCAGGCGTCACGTCCGCGTTGGGTTCCCGCGCCGGCTCGAGGGGGTGAGGCAATCCCGCCGCTGCGGCCGGGTTCATGCCCTGGCCTGCGAATCAGCATTTGACAGGGCCGGCCGCCCCGACTAACGGACGCGCCTGCTTTTCTGAACATGAATGATTGAAGGTCCGACGCAGTGGCGAAACCGGAACTTGGAACCAAGCGCGTTTGCCCGACGACGGGGCGCAAATTCTACGACCTGAACAAGGACCCGATCGTCTCGCCTTACACGGGACAGTCCTATCCGCGCTCGATGTTCGAGCCGCAGGCCAAGGCGGCGGCCGCCGCCGCAGCCAAGCCCGATGAGGACGAGGACGAGGCCGAGACCGCCGACAGCGCCGTCGAGCTCGTCTCGCTCGACGAGGCCGATGCCGAGGCGACCGAGAAGGACGCCGTCGTCACCAGCGAGGACGACATCGAGGTCGAGGACGACGTCGCGCCCGATGACGACACCTTCCTGGAAGAGGACGAGGAAGGCGACGACGACGTCGCCGACCTGATCGATGGCGACATCGAGGGCGACGAGGACGTCTGAACGCCTCCCGCCGGAGCGGCGAAAAAGAATGACGATCAGGCGACATTCGGCGCTTGAGTCTTCCTCCGCTCCCGCCTATAGAGCGCTTCGCCGCTGACGCGGCGACCCGGTTCCGGGACCAGCCGAGGCGAAAGCCCGGCGATCCGGAACCGAAAAGACCCCGGCCGACCCCCATGTCCGCCGGCTGAGAGTGGGGCCATAGCTCAGTTGGGAGAGCGCTTGAATGGCATTCAAGAGGTCGGCGGTTCGATTCCGCCTGGCTCCACCATCTCCCTCTCAATTCAGCTCCTGATCCGGATCGACGGCGTCGGCCGTGGGGCGCGGACGCGCTGCCGAACGGCGTGATACGCGCCTGCGTGCGGGTATCGCCGCCCCGACGGCCTTTGGGAGGGGATGAGATCGGGGCGGCGAAGTGTTCAGCCGCGATGCAGCGACCAATCCTTAATCGCGCGAGCCCTTCATCCGGTTCATCTGCGCCACCGAAATCAATGACGTCAGGCCGCCGCGGCCAGGCCCACTTCGAAGGGCGCGATGGCGACCGCTTCCGCGCACACCGTGACCAGCGTGTTGCAGGGCAGGGCCTGCCAGCAGTCCCGCGCCGCATCCACCGGCTCGGAAGCGACGACGACGCTGTCGCTGCGCTGGCAGACATAGAGGCTCGGCGGCTTGTGGTCCGACGCCCAGCGGACCGCGTGGATCGTCTCGCCGTCGGAGAGGGCCGCGGCGCAGCGCAGCGGTTCGCTCGTGCCGGCCTGCCGCATCAGCGCCAGCGCGTCGCCGAGCGAGGTCGCCAGCGCCATGGCGGGCGCCATCCCCTCCTCGATCCGCGCCAGCGTGAGCAGGAACAGGGCTTCCGAATCCGTGGTGCCGACGCGGGCCCCATAAAGCGAATCGGGGATCAGCCCCTCGAGCCGGCGGCGAATCAGGCCGTAGCCGCCGATCTGCCCGTTATGCATGAAGAGATGCCGGCCATGGGCGAAGGGGTGGCAGTTCGCCCGCGTCGTGGCGGTGCCCGTCGCGGCCCTGACATGCGCGAAGAACAGCGGGGAGCGCACCTGCCGCGCGATCGAGAGCAGGTTCTCGTCCGACCAGGCCGGGCGCACCTCGCGATACTGGCCGGGCTCGGGCCGGTCGCCATACCAGCCGACGCCGAAGCCGTCGCCATTGGTGCCGGTCTTCGCCTCGGCGGCATGGAGCGACTGGTGGATCAGCGAGTGGCAGGGGGCCGCGACGAGATCCTCGAGAAAGACGGGGACGCCGGAATAGGCGAGGAAGCGGCACATGGCAGGGTCCGAATCGCGCGAACTCCGCGCTCGACAGAGATGATCATTCTCCCGAAATTCGGCCCGCGCAAATCCGGCCGCCGCGGCTTCAGCCGGCCCCCCTCGCTCGGTTGCGGACACCCTGGCCATCGTATAACCGTCCCCCCGACAAATCGCGACAACCACAGGAAAAGTGGAGCGGGGGCATGGCTGGAACGATCGGGCGGACGGGGATCGCCGTCGCCCTGCTGCTCTGCCTTCCGGCGGGCCCGGCCCTAGCCGCCGCCGGGATCGACGGAGCCTCGATGGGCGTGCTCTGGGCGCTGCCCTTCGCCGGCATGCTGCTGTCGATCGCTCTGGGGCCGATCCTGTTTTCGCATTTCTGGGAACTGAACTACGGGAAGTTCGCCGCGTTCTGGGCTGTTCTCGTCCTCGTGCCACTGGTCGCCCTGCGCGGATTCGAGCCGGCGGCCGCCGCTCTCGCCCACACGGCGCTGCTGGAATACATTCCCTTCATCATCCTGCTCTTCGCCCTGTTCACGATCGCCGGCGGCATCCTGATTATGGGCAACCTGCACGGCACGCCCGCCACCAACACCGCCCTGCTGGCGATCGGCACGCTGATGGCGAGCTTCGTCGGCACGACGGGGGCTTCGATCATCATGATCCGCCCGGTGCTGCGGGCCAACGACAACCGGCGCCACAACGTCCATGTCGTCGTCTTCTTCATCTTCCTGGTTTCCAACATCGGCGGCTCGCTGACGCCGCTCGGCGACCCGCCGCTCTTCCTCGGCTTCCTGCGCGGCGTGAGCTTCTTCTGGACCACGACGCATCTCCTGCCGGAGACGCTGCTGGCGGTCGCGATCCTGCTGGCGCTCTTCTACGCCCTGGATCATTGGTTCTACCGCAAGGAAGAGGGCATGCCCTCCCTGAGGGACCCGACGCCGGACCGCGACATCAAGCTCTATGGCAAGGTCAACTTCATCCTGCTCGGCGGCGTCATCGGCGCCATCCTGATGTCGGCGAGTTGGAAGCCGGGTATCGGCTTCGACATCCTGGGCTCCAGGGTCGAGCTCCAGAACCTCGTGCGCGACATCGTCCTGCTCGCCCTGGCGGGTCTCTCGCTGAAGCTGACGCCGAAGCCGGTACGGGCCGGCAACGAATTCAGCTGGGGGCCGATCCTCGAGGTCGCCAAGCTCTTCGCTGGCATCTTCGTCTGCATCATCCCGGTCCTTGCGATGCTGCAGGCCGGCCGCAACGGCGCTTTCTCCGGCCTCGTCGCGCTGGTCAGCAATCCCGACGGCAGCCACAACACGGTCGCCTATTTCTGGCTGACCGGGCTGCTCTCATCATTCCTCGACAATGCGCCGACCTATCTCGTCTTCTTCGAGCTGGCGGGCGGCGATCCCCAGGTGCTGATGACGACGGGCGCGCTGACGCTGGCGGCCGTCTCGGCGGGCGCGGTCTTCATGGGCGCCAACACCTATATCGGCAACGCACCCAACTTCATGGTCTACGCCATCGCCAAGGACCGGAAGGTCAGGATGCCCAGCTTCTTCGGCTACATGGCCTGGTCGGGCGCGATCCTGATCCCGATCTTCCTCATCCAGACGGTGATCTTCTTCCGCTGAGTCCAACGTGAAAACACCCGCCATCCCGGTCGATCCGGGATGGCGGGTGTTCCTTGCGTGGTCGATCAAGCGGCAGCCAAAACCACCGCGAGAGCCTCAGCTCGCGATCTTCAGCCCCTTGCGCGCCGCGCCGGCGCTCGCCTCGCGGCGGCCCTTGGCGGCCTCCATGTCGAGCGTCAGCATGAAGTCGGCGATCCGGGGGGCGATTTCGGAGCGGAAGCGCGAGCCGTTGAAGACGCCGTAATGGCCGACGCCCATCTGGAGATAATGCACGCGCTTGTCGTCGGGGATGTTCGGGCAGAGGTCATGGGCGGCCTGGGTCTGGCCGACGCCGGAGATGTCGTCCTTCTCGCCCTCTACCGTCATCAGCGCGACGCGGCGGATCGCCGTGCAGTCCACCGGCTTGTCGCGATGCATCATCGTGCCCTTGGGCAGCGCATGCTCGACGAACACCGTCTCGACGGTCTGGAGATAGAACTCGGCGGTCAGGTCCATCACCGCCATGTACTCGTCGTAGAAGTCGCGATGCTTCTCCGCCGAGTCGCCGTCGCCGGCGATCAGGTGCTTGTACATCTCGTAATGGGCGCTGACATGGCGGTCGATGTTCATCGCCATGAAGCCGGAGAGCTGCATGAATCCGGGATAGACGTCCCGGAACGTGCCCGGGTGCGGGAAGGGCACCTTGGTGATGCAGTTGCGGCGGAACCAGTCCGTGCCGCGCTCCATCGCCAGGCAGTTCACCGCGGTGGGCGAGCGGCGGGTGTCGATCGGTCCGCCCATTAGCGTCATCGAGCGCGGGGCGCAGTCGTCACCCTCGGCCTCCATCCGGGCGGCCGCGGCCAGCACCGGCACCGAGGGCTGGCAGACGGCCATCACATGGGTTTCCGGCCCGAGCATCTGGAGCATGGCGATGACGTAGTCGATATAGTCGTCGAGATCGAAGCGGCCCGCCATCAGCGGCACGAGCCGGGCATCGATCCAGTCGGTGATGTAGACCTCGTGTCCCGGCAGGAAGGCCTCGACCGTGCCGCGCAGCAGCGTCGCGTAATGGCCCGACATCGGGGCGACGATCAGGACTTTCGGCTGCGGCTTGCGGCGCCCCTCGATGCGGCGGTCGAAATACACCATCCGGCAGAAGGGGCGTTCCCAGACCACGCGCTCCTCGACCGCGACCTTGACGCCGTTGATGGTGGTTTCCGACAGGCCGAAGGCCGGCTTGCCGTAGCGGCGCGTCGTCCGCTCGAACAGCTCGCAGGAGGCGGCGATGGTCCGCCCCATCGGCGTGTAGGTCATCGGATTGGCGGGATTGCGGAAGGCGAGATGCAGCGCGTCGGAGACACTCCGGGCCGGGCTGAGCATCATGTGAGCCGCTTCATAGGCATGGTAAGCGAACGACATGGCAGCTCCATACATGCGAATTCGATCCTTCCGGCGCCACGTCGATGCCGCGCCGCAACATGAACGCAGCCTATGCCTAATTTGTTCTCATTCAACCCTTCAAAAGGCTAAGATTTCCCTCTCATGACGATTGCCCCCAGTTTGTCGTGCTCCGGCGGGCTGCGCTTGACCCCTGCATCGCCCATGGTTCAGACACGGTCATGACCTCGTTTGACGTTACGACACTCGCCCTGGGCCGCGTGAATCGTCATCTGCGTCTCGACACGCTGGTGCGTCTGCGCTGGCTCGCCATCGCCGGCCAGAGCCTGGCCGTGGCAGGCGTGCATTTCGGGCTTGGGTTCTCCCTGCCCTTCGGCTGGTGCTTCACGGCGATTGCCGTCTCGTCCTGGCTGAACATCGCGCTGCGCATTCGCTTTCCGCTCAGCCACCGGCTGAAGCCGGGCGCGGCGACGGCGCTGCTCGCCTTCGACATCGTGCAGCTTTCGGTGCTGCTGTACCTCACCGGCGGGCTCCAGAACCCGTTCTCGATCCTGCTGCTGGCGCCGGTGATGATTTCGGCCACCGCGCTGCCGCCGCAGCGGACTCTCCTGCTCGGCGTCATCGCCATTGCGGCGGCAACGCTGGTCAGTCTCGTCCACCTGCCTTTGCCCTGGGCCGGGCCCGACCGGCCGGTACTGCCCCCATATTATCAGATCGGCAGTTGGGCGGCCCTCGTGCTCGGCCTCGGCTTCACCGGCATCTATGCTTGGCGGGTCGCCAAGGAAGCGCGCGATCTCTCGGATGCGCTGGCGGCGACCGAACTCGTTCTGGCGCGCGAACAGCATCTCTCGCAGCTCGACGGTCTGGCGGCTGCCGCTGCCCATGAATTGGGCACGCCGCTCGCGACCATCGCGCTCGTCGCCAAGGAACTGGCGCGGCTGGCCCCGCCGGAGGGGGAGATGGCCGACGACATCGCCCTCCTGCGCGAGCAGGTCGAGCGTTGCCGCGGCATCCTCGGTAAGCTCGCCTCTCTGCAGGACGACGATGGCGGTCCGCTCGATCGGCTCGGCCTGCGCCTGCTCATCGAGGAGGCGGCCGGCCCGCAGCGCCCCTTCGGCGTGCCCTTCGAGATCGTGATGACCGGCGAGAAGCCCGAGCCGGTCTGCCGCCGCAATCCGGGCATGATCTATGGGCTCGGCAATATCGTAGACAATGCCGTCGATTTCGCGCGGTCGACTGTGACGATCACGGCCGAATGGAACCAGGAACAGGTCATGCTCACCATTGCGGATGACGGCCCGGGCTTTCCGCCCGACGTCCTGCTGAGGGCCGGGGATCCCTATCTCACCAATGGAGCCGGCGAAACGCGCGCAGGCGGCGGGCTCGGGCTCGGGCTCTTCATCGCCAAGACCTTGCTGGAGCGGGGCGGGGCGGTGATCGAGTTCTCGAACCGCCCCGCACCGGCGACCGGGGCATGCGTACGCATCACCTGGCCGCGCGAAGCCTTCGAGATCGATCTGCCGCCCGCAGGCCCTAACAAGCCGGAACCGGCGATCCTACATAGAGTTGGCTCATGAGAGCCCGTCCAACCCGCAGCGCGGCCGAACCCCTGGCCGAGGTTTCCGGGACAGGGGCGGGCCGGAGGACGTGATGATTCAGGACATGCTCACCGAACAGCTCCCGGTCGCGGCGGTGGCGGACATGTCGCTGCTGCTGGTCGACGACGACAAGCCCTTTCTGACCCGTCTGGCGCGGGCGATGGAGAGCCGGGGCTATGCCGTGCGTGTCGCCGACAGCGTCAGCGCCGGCATCGCGGCGGTGGACGATCGGGCGCCGGCCTTCGCGGTGATCGATCTGCGGCTCGCCGACGGCAACGGCCTCGATGTCATCGCCCGGCTGAAGGAACGCAGGCCCGAGGCGCGCGGCGTCGTCCTGACGGGCTATGGCAACATCGCCACCGCCGTCAGCGCCGTGAAGCTCGGCGCCTTCGACTTCCTGGCCAAGCCGGCGGATGCGGACGAGATCCATGCGGCTCTCGCAGCCGCGCGCGATGCGCGACCGCAGCCGCCGGAAAATCCGATGTCGGCGGACCGGGTCCGCTGGGAGCATATCCAGCGCGTCTACGAGCTCTGCAACCGCAACGTCTCCGAGACGGCACGACGCCTGGGCATGCACCGCCGCACCCTGCAGCGCATCCTCGCCAAACGCGCCCCGCGCTGACGGCAGCGCCTGGCCTGCTGCTTTGCCGTCTATCGCAGCGTAGCGGGATCCTCCCATCCCGCCAGCCGCGCGGCCGCCAGCCGGCCGAAGGCGATGGTCAGCGCCTTGCGCCGGGCCGGCGCGAGCGGATGGCGCGGCGCCTCCCGGATGAGCGCGCCGCCATAGCTGTCGGCCACGATCAGGCCGACATCCTCGGGCAGGATCTCTGCCGGGAATTCCGGCGCCACGGCGAAGAGGAAGGCATCGCAGTACTCGCGATAATCCGGCCATTTGCCGTCGATGCGATAATCCTCGATGCCCGACTTGACCTCGACGACCAGCAGGTCCCCCGCTGGTGACAGCGCGACGATATCGGCGCGGCGGCCGTTCGCGAAAGTCATTTCGGTGACCGTCGCATAGCCCCGCTCGCGCAGGTGTCGGGCGGCGCCGCGGCAGACTCCGCGGGTGATGTCGGGCCGGCGCGGAACCCGCTCCAGGGGAAGGTCGATGATGGACATTCGAGCATGTTCCCTCTTTGTGCCGATTCTGACAAGGCGCAAGCGCGACTCCCACCTTGCGGGCGGGAATGGGCTCCCGTTGCCCCTCGTCATGCTCTAGGGATGGCCGGACATCGTTCCGGTTATCTGTATCGTGACTCAGGCCTTCGCTCTCCTTTTGGTCCTCGTGGCCGCCGCCGCCGTATCGGCGCTGCTCTGCGTCCTGCTGCGACCCCTGCTGGTGCGTTATGCGCTGGCCCGGCCCAATGCCCGCTCGAGCCATCGCATCCCCACGCCCCAGGGCGGAGGCATCGCGGTCCTCGGCGGCATCTGCGCGGCGCTCGGCCTGATCCTGGCGGTCGTGCCGCCGGCTGCCGGCGCCGGCAGCCTCGGCTTCGTACTCGCCGCGAGCGCCGCCCTCGCGCTGGTGGGAGCCTGGGACGACATCCGCCCGCTCTCGCCCGGCCTGCGCCTCGGGCTGCAAGCGCTCTGCGTCGCGGTCGTGATCGTTTATGCGGCCCCCGACATCCGGCTGTTTCCCGCAACGATGCCCCTCGCGGTCGAGCGTCTGCTCGCTTTGCTCGCCGGCCTCTGGTTCGTGAACCTGACGAACTTCATCGACGGGCTCGACTGGATCACGGTCGCCGGCTTCGTGCCGCTGGCCGGCGCGCTCGCGCTTGCCGGCGCCTTCGGCATCGTCGATCCGGCGACGGGAGCGCTGGCGGCGGCGCTGTGCGGCGGGCTGATCGGCTTCGCGCCCTTCAACAAGCCGGTGGCGCGCCTTTTCCTGGGCGATGTCGGCTCGCTCCCGATCGGCCTGCTCGGCGCCTATCTGCTCTACCGGCTGGCCGGGAACGGGGCGCTGGCGGCGGCACTGATCCTGCCGCTCTACCCTGTCGCCGACGCCACGCTGACGCTGCTGCGCCGGCTGGCGCGGCGGGAGCGCGTCTGGGAGGCGCATCGCTCGCACTTCTACCAGCAGGCGACGACCAATGGCCACGCCGTCCTGGCCGTGGTGACGCAGGTGGCCGGGCTCAATCTCGCCCTCGTCCTGCTGGCGGGCCTGACGCTGCTGCTGCCGGTGTTATGGGTGCAACTCGCCTGCCTGGCCGCGGCTGTGCTCCTGACGGGGCTGCTGCTGCGGCGCTTCGCGCGGCCGGCGGCCTCCGCATGAACGGCGAGCGCGTTCTCGTCACCGGGGCCGGTGGCTTCGTCGGCCCCCATGTCGTCGCGGCGCTGCTGGCGGCCGGATACCGCGTCCGTGTCGCCCAGAGAAAAGCGGCCGAGCCGCCGCCGGGAACCGAGGGCGTCGTCACCGGCGATCTCGCCGCGCCCGTCGACTGGACGGCCGCGCTGGCGGGCGTCTCCCATGTCGTCCACCTCGCCGGTCTCGCCCATGCCGGGCCGGGCCTCGACGAGGCGCTTTACCGGCAAATCAACACGCAGGCGACGCTCGCCCTCGCGGAGGCGGCCTACCGGGCCGGTGTTTCGCGCTTCGTCTTCATCTCGTCGATCAAGGCGCAGACGGGGGCCTTCGACGGCCCGCCGCTGCGCGAGGACTATCTGCCGGCGCCCGACGATGCCTATGGCCGCTCCAAGCTCGCCGCCGAGCAGGGGCTCGCCGGTCTCGATCTGGACTGGGTGGCGTTGCGCCCGGTGCTGGTCTACGGGCCGGGGGTCAAGGCCAACATGGCGGCGCTGGTCCGGCTGGCGCGCCTGCCGCTGCCCCTGCCGCTCGGCGCGCTGACGGCGCCGCGCTCGCTGCTGGCGGTCGAGAACCTGGCCGATGCGGTTCTCTTTGCCCTGACGGCTCGCTGCCCGGTGCGGCGGGCCTTCACCCTGGCCGATCCGGAGCCGATCGGCGTCGCCGCGATCCTGACCGCGCTGCGGGCCGGCCTCGGTCGGGGGCCGGGCCTGATCGCGGTGCCGATGGGGCTGCTGCGGTGGGGCGCGCGGCTGGCGGGGCGGCGGGAGGCCTTCGCCAAGCTCGCTGGCAGCCTCGTGGCGCGGCCCGAGGGTCTGCTCAGGGCTGGCTGGCGGCCGCCAGCCGAGACGGCTTCGGCGCTGCGTCGCCTGGCGCAGCGGTCTGCCGCAGGCTGAAATCCGGGATCGCCTCGTCGAGGATCGCATCCGCCGCCGTCCGGTCATCGGCCTTGAGCGCCACCTCGAGCCGTGTCAGCCAGCCCTGCAGGCGCGCGCGGTTGGCGAAGACGGGCTTGGCCGCCATGACGCCGTCGAGCCCGGTCTCGGCCATCGGCTCGTCGCGGGCGAAGAGGATCTCGTTCATGCGCTCGCCGGGCCTGACGCCGGTGACGATGATCTCGATGTCCTCGCCCGGCTCGAAGCCGGCGAGGCGGATCATCCGCTCGGCCAGGTCCATGATGCGCACGGGCTGGCCCATCTTCAGTACATAGACCGCGGCCCGCTCCTCCTCCGGTCCGTCGGAACGGGCATGCGAGGCAGCCGTCAGCACGAGGTCGCAGGCCTCGCGGATGGTCATGAAGTAGCGGATCATGTCGGGGCTGGTGACGGTCAGCGGCCCGCCGCGCGCGATCTGCGCCTTGAATTTCGGCACCACCGAGCCGACCGAGCCCAGCACATTGCCGAAGCGCACGGCCACGAGACGCATGCCGGCGGCGGCCGCGACGAATTCGGCATCGCGCGATTGCGCATACATCTCGGCGAAGCGCTTGGTCGCCCCCAGCATCGAGACGGGCTCGATCGCCTTGTCGGTCGAGATCAGCACGAAGATCTTGGCATTGGCCGCAATCGCCGCGTCGGTGACGTTGACCGAGCCGAAGATGTTGGTCTTGACGCCCTCGCTCCAGTCCGCCTCGAGATAGGGCACATGCTTGAGCGCCGCCGCGTGGATCACGATGTCGGGCGCGAAGGCGGTGAACAGCGCGGTGATCCGGTCCCGGTCGCGCACATCCGCCAGGACGCCCGCCACGACCGTGGCATGCTCCTGGACGCTGAGCTGCTCGGTGATCTGGAAAAGGGCAGGCTCCGAACTCTCGACGATCAGCAGTTCGGCCGCGCCGAAGGCGGCACAGCGCAGGCAGATCTCGGAGCCGATCGAGCCGCCGCCGCCGGTGACGATGACGCGCTTGTCCTTCAGGAAGGCACCCAGCCGCTCACGGTCGATCCGGACCGTCGAGCGGACGAGCAGATCCTCGATCTCGAGCGGGGCCAGTTCGGTATCGCGCGCGCCGCCTTCTCCGAGGCTGTCGATGCGCGAGATCGGCAGTGCGAGCTTGCGGGTCCGCGCCAGCCATTTGTCCGGCTCCGCCTCGGGCAGGAGCGCACTCGGGGTCGCGACGATCCGGCGGAAGCCTTCGCCGCGCTCGGCCGCGTCTCCGGCGATCTGCTCGATCTGCGACAGCAGGCCGAGCACGGGCACGCCGCGGATCGATTGGCCGAGATCGTCGGCGCGCGGCGAGAGGATGCCGGCCGGTCGCAGCTTGCGCATGGTGCCGGCCTCCATGGCCCGGATCACCATCTCGACCTCGAAGCCGCGCCCGAGCAGCAGCGCGGGGTGCGACGCCTCGCGTGCGGCCTGGTGGCGGGAGCGGGAGTATTTGAAATAGCGGTAGGCCAGCCGCGGCCCGCCCAGCAGGGCGATCTGGACCAGCCAGTAGAGCGCGATGCTGATCTTGCCGAAATAGAAGCCGCCATAGAAATCCGGCGAGACCAGCACATAGTCGATCACGACCAGAGACAGCGTCAGGATCGTGCTCGCCTTGACGATGTTCGACAGGTCCGGCAGCGAGGCGAAGCGCCATTTCGAGCGGTAGAGCGAGAACAGCCAATAGACCAGGCCGCCATAGGCGACGAAGGCCGGAAGGAAGCGCGGCAGATAGCGCAGATGCTCCTCGAGCTGCTGGCCTTCGAAGCGGATGACGAAGACGAGCCAGATCGCGAGCGCCGTCGCCACGAGATCGTGGGCGATGACGGCGAGCTTCTTGACGCTCTGCTTGGAGGATTGGGCCATGACGGGCGGGGTATCCTGCTCCCTCGGCGGCTTGTCAACGCGGCGAGCGCCGCGTGGATACGCCGAACCGTCAGCCCGCGGGCTTGGGCGTCTCCAGCGCGGCCATGATGAACGCGATCATCTCCTCGGCCGAGGGGCCGGGAAAACGCTCGCATTGCGCCATCAGCAGGGGATGCTGGAAACGGATCATGGCCGTGCGGATGCACTGGGTGGCGGCTACGGGGTCGATCGCGCGGAACTCGCCATTGGCGACGCCTTCGGCCACGACCCGCCCGAGCAGCGCATCAAAACGCTCGATATGGCCGAGGATGGCGTCCCAGCTCTCCTCCATCGCGGCGCAGACCATCTCCTGCATCCGCTGCTGGTCGACGAAGCGGGCCTGGTTGATCCGGTGCGAGGTCAGCAGCATGTCGCGCAGGCGGGCGCCCGCCGAGCGCGGCTCTGCGATGATCAGCGACAGGGACTCCTCCAGCTCGCCCTTGAACCGCGCCAGCACCGCCTCGTTGATCGACTTCTTCGAATCGAAGAACCGGTAGACGTTGGCAGGGCTCATCCGCAGCGACTTGGCGATGTCGGCGACCGTCGTCTTCTGGTAGCCGATGTCGCGGAAGAAGCGCTCGGCCGTATCGACGATGCTTTGCCTCGTATCGCGCTCGGGCTGACTCACGTGCTGGGGCCTGTCCTGTTATGTCGCCGGACATGGATCGGTGTCCGACCGCTATGACGAATTTCGTCATTCGTCAACATTCTGGTGAATAAGCTTTTTCAACCCATGCCGCATCGTCGCGCGGCGTGCATTGATCTGGGTTAAGCAGTCTGGCCGTCAGGCCGCACGAGCGGGAACCGCGCCAGAAAAACGCGGAGTTCCTCGCGGGGTTCCGACGGGTCAGCGCATGTCAGCTCGGCGCTGGGCGCCGAAGTGCCAAAGCCAGCAGGGCCTCGATGTCGAGATGTCGCGCCAGATGCGCCGCCAGCCCGTCCAGTGTCGCCTCGACATCGCCCTCATAGTTCGTGCCCGACGCAAGCGGCGCGCCCGCGATCGCGGCAAGGCAGGCGGCCCGCACGGAATCCGAGGCGAAGACGCCGTGCAGATAGCTGCCGGCGACGCGGCCGTCGGGGCTCGCCGCGCCCTCGTCGCGATCGTCGACCCGGAACGGCGCCCGCGCGCGATCGGCCCCCTCCGTCCGGCCGAGATGGATCTCGTAGGCCTGGCCGGCGGCCCCGCTGGCGACATGCACGAAGCCGGTCTCGCGAACGGTCTTGCGGCCTTCCAGCACGGTCTCGACATCGAGGAGCCCCAGCCCTGGGGCCTCACCGGCCGGACCTTCGAGGCCCAGCGGGTCGCGTACCACGCGTCCAAGCATCTGATAGCCGCCGCAAAGGCCCAGAATATGGCCGCCGCGCCGGCGATGGGCGAGGATGTCGATGTCCCAGCCCTGCGCCCGCAGGGCCGCGAGGTCGCGCAGCGTCGTCTTCGATCCGGGCAGGATGATGAGCCCGGCATCGCCCGGCAGCGCCTGGCCCGGTTGAACGAGCACGAGTTCGACCGCCGGCTCGAGCTTGAGCGGGTCGAGATCGTCGAAATTGGCGATGCCGGGCAGCACCGGGATGGCGATCTTGAGGCGCGCGCCGGGCCGGGCCGGCGCGCTGCGCAGGTCGAGCCCGTCCTCCGCCGGCAGGCGCGCGGCGTCCGCGAACCAGGGCACGACACCGAGGCAGGGCCAGCCCGTGGCGCTGCGGATGGTCTCGATGCCGTCGCCAAACAGCGCGACCTCGCCGCGGAAGCGGTTGACCGCAAAGGCGCGGATCATCGCACGGTCGGCCTCGTCCAGCACCGCATGGGTGCCGACGAGGCTGGCGATGACCCCGCCGCGATCGATGTCGCCGACCAGGATGGCAGGCACGCCGGCGGCGCGGGCGAAGCCGAGATTGGCGATGTCGCGCGCCCGCAGATTGGTCTCGGCCGGCGAGCCCGCCCCCTCGACCAGCACGAGATCGGCGCCTGTGCAGATCCGCTCGAAGCTTTCCAGCACGTTGGGCAGGAAATCGCCGCGCCGCGCGAAGTCTCCCGAGGGAAGATGCCCGGCGACACGGCCCTGCAGGATGATCTGGCTGCCGGCTTCGCTCTCGGGCTTGAGCAGCACCGGATTCATGTCGACATGCGCAGGAATGCGGGCGGCGCGCGCCTGCAGCGCCTGTGCCCGCCCGATTTCGCCCGCGGCGGTGGCTGCGGCGTTGTTGGACATGTTCTGCGGCTTGAACGGCCTGACCTTGAGCCCGCGATCCGCGAAGAGGCGGCAGAGCCCCGCGACGAGCAGCGACTTGCCGACATTGGAGCCGGTGCCGAGGACCATGAGCGCGGGAGTGCGGGGCGAAGCCATGCGCCTGATTAGGCGGCGGCCGCGAGGGCGGCAACCATCGCCATGCCCTGGAGCAAAATGGGAGGGTCACCGGTTCACGCCAATTCCCGCTGCGCCAAAGGGGCGAAGTCGCAACAGGAGCCCGTCGTGAACCGGCCTGATCACTTGAACACTGATCAGTGACGAATGTCAACAATCATCATTCGGCATTTTTGAGAGGGCCGAAACCGCTGCAGGGTGTGTCCGCGACCCGGTCGTGCTAAAGCGCGGGAGTGTTGCCCCTCCCGCCGTGCCGACGAACCGCGATGAACCCGATCTTCTCCGCCCTGCCGACCAGCGTCTTCGAGGTGATGTCGCAGCTTGCCCGCGAGACCGGTGCGGTCAATCTCGGCCAGGGCTTTCCGGACGATCCGGGACCGCTCGACGTGCGCCGCAAGGCGGCCGAGGCCGTCGTCGACGGCTGGAACCAGTACCCGCCGATGATGGGCCTGCCGGAACTGCGGCAGGCGACGGCGTCCCATTACAAGCACTGGCAGGGGCTCGATCTCGACCCCGGCAGCGAGATCATGGTCACCTCCGGCGCCACGGAGGCCATTGCCGGCGCGTTGATGGCGCTGGTCTCGCCGGGCGACGAGGTCGTGCTCTTCGAGCCGATGTACGATGCCTATGTCCCGCTCGTGCGTCGTGCCGGCGGCATCCCCAAATTCGTGACGTTGCGCCCGCCGCATTTCAGTCTGAGCGAGGACGCGCTCGCCGCAGCGTTCTCGCCGCGCACGAAGGTCGTTCTCTTCAACAATCCGCTCAACCCGACGGCGACGATCTTCTCTCCCGCCGATCTCGATCTTCTCGCCGATTTCTGCATCCGTCATGACGCGGTCGCGATCTGCGACGAGGTCTGGGAGCATGTCGTCTTCGACGGCCGGCGGCATGCCCCGGTGCTAGGGCGCCCTGACATGCGCGAGCGCACCGTCAAGATCTCCTCGGCCGGCAAGATCTTCTCGCTGACCGGCTGGAAGGTCGGGCTGGTGATGGCCGCGCCGCCCCTGATGAAGGTGCTGGCCAAGGCGCATCAGTACATCACCTTCACCACGCCGCCCAATCTCCAGGCCGCCGTCGCCTATGGGCTGGGCAAGGAGGACGGCTATTTCGATGGTATGAGGGCAGATTTCCAGCGCTCGCGGGACCGCTTCGCGCGGGGGCTGACGGGGTTGGGTTTCAGCGTGCTGCCGAGCGTCGGCACCTATTTCCTCAATGTCGACATCGCCCCATTGGGCGAGAGCGACGACGTCGCCTTCTGCCGCAAGCTGGTGCTGGAGAACGGCGTGGCGGCGATTCCGGTCAGCGCGTTCTACGACCAGGCTGCGGTCAAGACCGTGGTGCGCTTCTGCTTCGCCAAGCGTGACGCAACGCTCGATGCGGCGCTGGAACGGCTCGCCGATCTGCGCAGGGCCGGCACTGCGGCCTGAGGCCCTCAGCGCTTACGCATGCTTTCGGCCAGGCTGCCGGCGAGGACCAGCTTCTTCTGCAAGGCGGCGACGTCGGCGCCGTGGCCGGCCTCGCGCATCGCCTCGACGGCGGCGGCGATCTGCATGAAGGCCTGCTGCGCCAGGCCGGGGTCCTTGCGCCGCGCCGCGAGCTGCATCGAAGCGAGGCCCTGATTGGCCGCGCTCGCGGCCCAGAGCTGGGGGCTGCGCTCTCGGCGGCGCTCCTCCAGCGCCGCACCGAAGGCGGCGACCGCCTCCTCGAGCACGACCGGCTCGCTGTAGCGCTCGCCCATCGCGGCGAGAACCCCGCCCATCTGATCCTGCAGCTCGGCCCAGCGCAGCGGCTCGCGCGTGCGGTCGACGGTCTTGGCGACGCGGTTGAAGCCGTTGAAGGCGCGTTCAAGCAGAGCCAGGTCGCTGGTGCGACGGCCCAGTGCGGCGCGGCCGCGCGAGATCAGCTGCTCGGCTTCGAGCCAGCGGGCCTCGTCGCCGTCGCGGTCCCAGCGGGCGAGTGCGGTGGCGAGCGCCGAGATGGCGTCCTCGAGCAGGGCGTCGTCCTCGCGCAACTCCCCGAGCGGGATGGCGATGCGGCCGAAGCGCAGCTTCAGCGCCCGCCACAGCAGCGGAGCCTGCTCGTGGCGCAGATCCTCCAGCGCTTTCCGGCAGCAGGCGAGGGCCTCGTCGAGCCGCTTTTCGTCGCCCGTCAGCTGAGCCAGCCCCGCCAGTGCGCGCGCGAGGCGCTCCTGCACGGTCGCCCAGGCGATGGTGTCGTCGAAATTGTCGAGCCGCGACAACAGGCTTCGAAAATGGGCGATCGCTGCCTCGAAGCCGGCGGGCTCGGCGAAATCCTCGCCGGTCCGCGCCAGCGCATCGCCTTGGCGCAGGGCGAAGTCGCGGCTGCGCGCGACGTCCGCTGTGCCGATGATGGCGGCGGCCTCGGCATAGCGCTGCGCCGCTTCCTTGCAGGCGGCCGGCGTGAGATCGAGCAGGGCGGTGGCGGCACGGTCGCCGCGCGTTTCGCCGGCGGCGATGCGCTGGTCGGCAGGCATGGCCGAGAGGTCGGTCATGCCACCGAAGAAGTGCAACTCGAGCTGTGCCAGCGCCCGCTCGACCTCGATGAACTGCCCGTCCTCGAGGGCGCGCGCGGCCTTGCGCCGGGCCTCGCCCACGACCGCGTCCTGGCTGCGCTGGTCGAGGCGGCGGCGTAAGGCGACGACCTCGCGGGCCTTGCGGCCGAGAAGCTGCTCCAGCCTCGCGAGGTTGGGTCGGACGCCGCTCTTGACCAGGCTGGCCATGACGGCGAGCAGGACCGCGAGCGGCACGCCGTGCCGGTCCGCGACCCGCGCGATCATGGCGGACATGTCATCCTGAGAGGTCACTTGGCCACCTCCCCGTCTCCTGCGCTCGCGGCATGCCGGACTGGCCCCACCTGATGGGGCCGGCGGGCGGTCACTTGGCGGCGATGACCGCGATCTCGACGGTGAACTGCGGCGCTGCGAGCTTCGCCTCGACCGTGGCGCGGCCGGGCGTCTGGCCGGCGACGACCCACTTGTCCCAGACGCCGTTCATCTCGGCGAAGGTCGACATGTCGGAAAGCCAGATATTGACCATCAGCAGCTTGCTCTTGTCGGTGCCGGCCTCGGCCAGAAGCCCGTCGATGATGCCGAGGATCTCCTGCGTCTGCTCGGCGACGCTCTTGCCCGCCGCCTTGTCGGCGACCTGGCCCGCCAGATAGACGGTGTCGCCATGGACGACGGCCTTCGACATGCGCGGGCCGACGGCAATGCGGTGAATGGTCATGGTCAGATCTCCAGAAATGGGGCCTTCGCTGGTAGCCTGTGCCGAGACGTCGTGCAACGCCGCACAGGTTGCGATCTGACGTTAGGTTATCGCCGTCCAGCCGGCCCAGAGCATTGCATACCGCCCCGCCTTGCCGACCAGGACGAGCAGCACGAAACGCCCCAGCGGAAAGTTGAGGGTGCCCGCGACGAAGGTCAGCGGGTCGCCGCCTATCGGCAGCCAGGCGAAGAGCAGCGAGGGCCAGCCGAAGCGGGCGAACCATCCCTGCGCCTGGGCGAGGCGGTGCGGATCGGGCCTCAGCCGTCGCGGCAGCCGTTCGACGCCGTGGCGCGCGATCAACCGTCCCAGCCACCAGTTCACGACCGAGCCGGCCGTGTTGGCGAGGCTGGCGACCAGGAACAGCAGCAGCGGATCGGCGCTCCTCGCCGCCAGGAGCCCGAGGAAGACGGCTTCCGATTGAGCCGGCAGCAGAGTCGCAGCGACGAAGGCCGCACCCGCCATGCCGGCCAGAGACCAGAACGCCTCCATCAGCGCCCCATGTCGGGTCGGCGGATCGGGCTTGCGTCCGGCGGCATCCCTAGAGCCGCCGCAGCGCGACCTGCTGGATCCGGTGGCTCGCGCCCTTGGTCAGGATCAGGCTGGCGCGCTGGCGCGTCGGCAGAATGTTCTCCTGCAGGTTCGGCAGGTTGATCCCGGTCCAGAGACCTTCCGCGATCGTCAAAGCCTCCTCCTCGCCGATCTCCGCATATTTGCGGAAGAAGGAGCGCGGGTCGCGGAAGGCGGTCTGGCGCAGCGTCATGAAACGGTTGACGTACCAGCGATGCAGATCGTTCTCGTCGGCGTCGAGATAGACCGAGAAGTCGAAGTAATCCGAGACGAACGGGATCACGGTGCCGTCCTTCGGCATCCGGCTCGGCTGCAGCACGTTCAGCCCCTCGAGGATCAGGATGTCGGGCCGCTCGACCGTCACGCTCTCGCCCGGCACCACGTCATAGACGAGGTGGGAATAGACGGGCGCGGTGACCTGCGGCTTGCCGGCCTTGACGTCGGAAAGGAAGCGCAGGATCGCCGAGCCGTCATAGCTCTCCGGAAAACCCTTGCGCTGCATCAGCCCGCGCCGTTCGAGCTCGGCGTTCGGCAGCAGGAAGCCGTCGGTGGTGACGAGTTCGACCTTCGGCGTGTTGGGCCAGCGTGAGAGCAGCGCCTTGAGCACGCGCGCCGTGGTCGACTTGCCGACCGCGACCGAGCCCGCCACGCCGATGATATAGGGAACCTTGACCTCGGCCTCGGCCAGCAGGAAGCGCTGCGTCGCCTTGAACAGCCCCTGTGTCGCCGCGACATAGAGCGAAAGAAGCCGCGACAGCGGCAGATAGATCGCCACGATCTCGTCGAGCGAGATCGGGTCGTTGATCGACTGCAGCTTGGTCAGGTCATCGACCGACAGCGTCAGCGGCGTGTCGGCGCGCAAATGCGCCCACTCGTCGCGGGTGAAGCTTCGATAGGGCGAGTCGAGATCGGGAAGGGCCGGGGCGGGCATCGCGCGCTGGTCCATGGTGCGGCCCGCAATCCAGGCTTCGAGGTTCAACGCAGGACTAGCCTCGGCTGTTCAACGGGGGCGTGCGGCTTTCTCCGCCAGACCGGAGCGCACGGTGCGGGCCTCAAGCTGGCTCAACACGTCCTGCAATGCAACATCGCGCGCCTTGAGTACAACCAAGAGATGATACAGCACGTCGGCGCTTTCCGCGATCAGCTCGTCCCGGTCTCCCTTCACCGCCGCGATCACGGCCTCCACCGCTTCCTCGCCGAACTTCTTGGCGCAGCGCTCGGGGCCGGCGGCGAGCAGTTTCGCCGTCCAGGACTCGTCGGGAGAGGCGGCGGCGCGCTCGGCGATGCGGGCTTCGAGATCGGAGAGCGTGAAGGTCATGCCAAACCTCTGTCATTCCGGGGCGCGCCGAAGGCGTGAACCCGGAACCCACGACGGGGTGCAACAAGTGATACCCAGAACAGGGCGGCCCGCCCGGTTGTGGGTTCCGGGCTCTTCGCGAAGCGAAGCCCCGGAATGACAGGCTGCCGGAGCATCACCATCAATCCAGCCGCATCGCCAGGCCCGCATGCGCCATATGCGCCTTGGCCTGCGGGATCGTGTAGGTCCCGAAATGGAAGATCGAGGCGGCGAGCACGGCCGAGGCATGGCCCTCGCGCACGCCGTTGACGAGGTCGTCGAGATCGCCGACGCCGCCGGACGCGATCACCGGGACGCTCACGGCATCGGCGATCGCGCGCGTCAGGCCGAGATCATAGCCGACCTTGGTGCCGTCGCGGTCCATCGAGGTCACCAGCAATTCGCCGGCACCCAGCGAGACGACCTCGCGCGCAAAGGCCACCGCCTCCAGCCCGGTCGGGTTGCGCCCGCCATGGGTGAAGATCTCCCAGCGCCCGGGCGAGACCTGCTTGGCGTCGATAGCCACCACGATGCACTGGTCGCCGAACTTCTCGGCCGCCTGCCTGACGAACTGGCGGTTGGTGACGGCCGCCGTATTGATCGAGACCTTGTCGGCTCCCGCTAGCAGGAGCCCGCGGATGTCCTCGACCTTGCGCACCCCGCCGCCGACGGTGAGCGGCATGAAGCAGGCTTCCGCCGTCCGCGTCACCACGTCGAACAGGATGCCGCGATCCTCGTGGCTGGCGGTGATGTCGAGGAAGCAGAGCTCGTCGGCGCCGGCCGCGTCATAGGCCTTGGCCGCCTCGACGGGGTCGCCCGCATCGACGAGGTCGAGGAACTGCACGCCCTTGACGACGCGGCCGTCCTTGACGTCGAGGCAGGGAATGATGCGGGTCTTGAGCATGGCGAAGCCGGCTTCCGGAAGGGCTGGCGCGAGCCTATGCCGGATTTCCGCCCCGGCGTCACCCTCGCCGGGCCGCCTCGTCCGCCTCCGCCATCCGCCCCGTCTCGGCGACCCAGCCCCAGAAGCTCCTGAACCAGGCCTCGCTCTCTGCGAGCAGGCGCGGCGTCAGCGCGACCCGGCCCCGGCTGCGGTCCTGCACCAGCAATCCCTCCGCCTCGGAGCGGTTGATCACGTTGCGGACATGGGAATGCGACAGGCCGAGGCGCGCGGCGACCTCGCGGGCGTGAAGGTCGAACCAGACCCTGTCTCCGGGCTCGCCCGTCGCCGCGCGATGATGCGCGCCGAGCAGCACGAGTCCGATCCGGTCGCCGCAATCGAAGCGATCGAGCCAGGCCCACGCGCCGTTCCCCGCCGTGGCCTGCCGCGTTCGCGCGAACAGCTCGCGGGCATGTCCGAGATAAAGCCGCAGGAAAGCGTCGTCGCCGCGCAAGCGCTCGGCCAGCCCCGGCTCGGCCAGCCCCAGGATCTCGCCGCAACGGGCGTGATGCGACAGCCATTGCCGCAGCCCATCATAGAGCGGTGGTGCCGGCACCAGCCAGGCCGAGCGGGCATCGCCGGGAACCGGCTCGCGCGTCACATAGCCGGCGAGCCGCAGCAGCCCGAAGAAGGCGGCGAGCGTGCGGGCACGGCCCATCTCGCGCTGGACCAGCGCCAATGTCGGCCTCGGACCGGCGCCGCGCTCGGCCTCGCAATGCATGACGACGACGAGCCCGGCGGCATGCGACTGCAGATTGCGGCCGAAGACCTTGCTGACGATCTTCTCGGCCACATGCATCCGCAGCACGGAGTCCGCACCATGCAGCATCGCCGAGCGGAAGCTCGCAGATTCGCTCGCTACGGCGGAGGCGGGAATAATTTGGCGCGAATTGTAATTCAACTGAAGATAAGGACCTATTTCAGGGATCGTTCAGCAAGTCCTCGCTGCATCCGGATTTGTGCAGACTTTGGACTGTTGAGCCATGGCAGCATCAATACCATTGCGAGGCAAGCCCGGATCGTCGCTTCTACCGGATGCGAAACCCACGCTGGCCCGAGGAAGGCTCCGATGTGTGAACGCTGTGCCCAGAATGCCCCCTCTCCGTCCCTGTCCCGCCGCTCCCTGTTCGGTTTCGGCGCCGGGCTCGCCCTGACGGCCGGCCTAGCCGGTCCGGGCTGGGCGCAAGGGGCGGCCGTGACGCCCGCAGCGATCAGCGGGGCCGAGGCGCTCGACCGGTTGATGGCCGGCAATGCCCGCTACGCCGCCAACAAGCCCAACCAGCGCGACTTCTCGGCCGGCCGCGCGGCGCGGGCGCGCTCGCAGCACCCCTTCGCCTCGATCGTCAGCTGTGCGGATTCCCGTCTCGCTCCCGAACTCGCCTTCGACCAAGGCGCGGGCGACCTCTTCGTCGTTCGCGTCGCCGGCAATTTCGTCAATGAGGATGGGCTGGCGAGCCTCGAATTCGGCGCGGCGGTCCTGCAATCGCCCCTGATTCTGGTGCTGGGGCATAGCCGCTGCGGCGCCATCGCCTCGACGATCGATGTCGTCAAGAACGGCACGCAACTGCCCGGCCATCTGCCCTCGCTGATCAACGCGATCAAGCCGGCCGTGCTCGACGCGCAGACGTCCGGAGCCGCCGATCTGCTGGAAGCAGCGATCGAGGCCAATGTCCGCCTCAATGTCGAGCGGTTGAAGAGCGCCGCGCCGATCCTCGCCGAGCGCGTCGCCCAGAAGAAGCTCACCGTCGCCGGCGGCGTCTATGATCTCGCGACAGGCAAGGTGAAGCTGATCTGAGGCTCACCACGGCATGCCGCCGGCTCAGAAGCCGGCGGCGCGGCGCAGCAGGTCGATGCCGACCACCGTCAGGATCGCCTTGATCGCGATCGCGAACCAGCGCTCGGGCAGCCGTTCCAGCAGCCTCGTCCCGAGCATCGTTCCGGCGAAGCCCGAGACGATCATGGCGCCGATCAGCGGCAGCCAGTCGGCGAAGGAAAAGCCCAGCGCGCCGAATGCGAAGACCTTGAGCAGGTGCTGAATGGTCGTGCAGGCCGCGTGGGTCGCGATCAGCTGGCGCTTCTCCAGCTTGAGCGGCAGCAGCAGCGCCTGCACGAAGGGCCCGGTCGCGCCGACGAACATCGTGATGATGGTCGAGAGACCGCCGCCGATCACGAGGCCGCTCGAGGCCAGCCCGGGAATCCGCGGCTTCGGCAGCCAGGTCATGACCAGGATGAAGGCGCCGAGCAGGCCGAGCAGGATGCGCTCGGGCAGTTCGACCACCAGCAGGGCCCCAATCACGGCCCCGATCACCGAGCCCGCGGTGAAGCGCGCCACCAGCGGCCAGAGCGCATGCGCCCGCTGCACATAGGTTCGCCCGACATTGGAGCCGACCTGCACCAGCCCGTGGACGGCGATGATCACGGAGGGGGGCACCGTGCCGGCGAGCGCGCCCAGCATCGCCACCCCGCCGCCGATGCCGAAGGCGGCGGTGAAAGCCGAGGTCAGGAAGCTGACGGCGATCAGCAGCAGCGCGATGGCGGGCGCGACGCCGGCCGGCAGGAGCATGTCGAGCATGGAGGACCGCAGGGGCGGGAGGGCAGCGAAGCCCCCTGCTACACCCGCCGGCGCTCCCCGCAAAGCCGCGGGGGTCTGAGCCTGCGCCGGTCCGGAAACCACGATTGGGTCGCGCGCTTTACAAGCGCCGGCCATGGGCGTTTGCTGAGGGCAATGGCCGCCGCTCCGGGCTTGATCCCGGATGCAGGACAAGGCCGAGGCGTTCAGCGGTTGCGTGGTTTCGGAGTGGTGTGATGCGTCGTCTGTTCGGCCTGCTGGCCGCTGTCTTTCTGTCGCTCGTCGGCATGGCTTCGGCCGAAGCCGGCGTCGATGTCCGCGTCGACATCGCCGCCCAGCGCATCCATGTCACCACGACCGACGGCGAGAGCTACAACTGGGCGATTTCCTCGGGCCGCAAGGGCTATCGCACGCCCAACGGCCTCTACCGCCCGACGCGGCTGGAGAAGAACTGGTATTCGCGCAAATATGGCGGGGCCATGCCCCATGCCGTGTTCTTCCGCGGCGGTTACGCCATCCATGGCACGACCGCGGTCGGCGCACTCGGCCGCCCGGCCTCGCATGGCTGCATCCGCCTGCACCCGGCCAACGCCGCCAAGCTCTTCGCGCTGGTCAAGAAGCACGGCGCCAGCCAGACCCGCATCGCGCTGAACGGCGCCGCGCCCGACAATCTCTCGCAATTCGCCAAGGCTTCCGGCGGCAGCAAGGCGAAGATCGCCAAGGCGAAGAGCAAAAAGCCCGCCGCCGTCGCCCAGCAGCGCAAGGCGCCGAACTGGGACGCCGCGCGCGAGCAGATCCTGCTGCGTCCCGCCTTGCCGGCTGGCGCCTATGGCTACCAGCCAACGAATCTGCAGCGCTATTACGAGACCGGCCCGCGCTGGCGCTGAGAGCCCCGCTCACAGCGCCTCGGGGACGATCCGCAGCCAGCCCTCCAGCGTCTCGCCGGGAGCCAGCCGCGTCAGCGGCGCCGCTTCCCGCGCCTCGCGCTCGCTCGGCGAGCCGATGGCGTGGCTCTGCGGCTCGACGCAGAAAAAATCCGCGCCCGCCGGCGCCCAGACCACCGGGCAGCGCAGGCTCTCGCTCGCGGTCAGGGTGATGGCGAGCCCGGTCGAGGGCGTCTCGATCCGCGCCGTGCCGTCCCAGCCGAGGAAACTCCAGGCGACCTCGTCGCCCGTCGCGAAGACGGCGCCGTCCGCATAGGGGCCGCCGCCGTCGAGCGCGCGGGAGCCGGTGGCGCGATAGCCCTCGCCGCCGAACAGGAGGGCCCCACGCGCCGTCATCCGCAGCCGCGTATCCGGCGCGGCGGGAAACCAGGGATGATGGCCCAAACCATAGGGTAGGACCGCGTCAGCCTCGTTGGTGAGCGCGAGTTTGACGGTCAGACCGACCTCATCCAGCACGATCTCCTGAGTGGCCCGGTAGCGATAGGGGTCGGGGCCGGCCTCGCGGCGGTGTTCGAGCAGGGTATGGCCGGCGGTATGGCCGAGTAGGGCCCAGTCGGACTGCCAGCCGAAGCCATGGATGCAGTGTCCGCCGCCCAGCCGGTTGTCCGGTAGTGCGAAGCGATGCTCGCCATCGTTGACGACGCGGTCGAAGGCGCAGTTGGCGAAGGGCACCATCGCCCAACTCCCCATCCTGTTGGGGGCCGCCGTCGAGGGGGAGAGGCCCGGCGGCGCGCGCAGCAGCGGGTGCAGGCGGCCACCCGGCCCCCGCCACTCCAGCGCGGCGACGATGCCGCCGATCTCCGGGTGGATGCGGGCACTCAGCGGCCCCGCCTTCAGCTCCAGCATGGTGTCATCCTCAGCTGATCATCGGGCGCAGCAGCACCTGGAGCTGGCGCATGCCCGGCAGGAAGCGCTCCGCCATCTCCACAGCCGAGCTGCGCTGCACCTGGCCGGAGAGGTTGAAGGCGGCAACCACCTCGCCGCGCGCGTTGATGAGCGGCATGGCGATCGAGATCAGGCCCAGTTCCAGTTCCTGGTCGACGATGCAGTAGCCCTGCGCCCGTACGACGGTGAGGATCTCCGCCAGCCGGTCTGGGTCGGTCACGGTGTGCGGCGTCAGCGCCCGGGGCCGGCCCGCGAGAATCCGCGCCCGGGCGTCGGCGGGATCGCGCGCCGCCAGCAAGACCCGGCCCATGGAGGTACAGAAGGCCGGCAGCCTTGTGCCGACCGAGAGCCCGACGGACATGATCCGTCTTTGTGCCGAGCGCGCGATGTAGACGATCTCGTGCCCGTCCAGCAGCGAGGCGGAGGATGACTCGTGCGTCTCCTCGGAGAGCCGCTCCAGGAAGGGCTGGACGAGCTGGGGCAGCGCGGCCGAGGCCAGCCAGGCATGGCCGAGCCGCAGCACGCGCGGCGTCAGCCGGAAGAACTTTCCGTCGAAGCTGGCATAGCCGATCCGGGTCAACGTCAGCAGGCAGCGCCGGGCGGCTGCGCGCGACAGGTCGGTCGCCCGCGCGACATCCGCGATCGTCAGTCTGTCGCGGCCGGCATCGAAGCACTCGATCACGGCCAGGCCTTTTTCGAGGGCGGCCATGTGGTCGCGGTCGGGCGCCTCTCCAGCCATTCTTGACCGCCTGCCCCTCGCTGGCCTAACGTTCGATTATCAACACAGTGTGCGATAAACGCACAGAACGAGGAGATGTCAAGGTGGCGGAATTCGTCTCCCTCTCGCAGGGAATTGAGGCGGTCCTGAGCGATGGCTGTTCCGTCGCGATGGAGGGCTTCACCCATCTCATCCCCCATGCGGCGGGGCACGAGGTGATCCGTCAGGGCAAGCGTCGCCTGACGCTGATCCGGATGACGCCGGACCTGATCTACGACCAACTGATCGGCACCGGCTGTGCGGAGAAGCTGATCTTCTCCTGGGGCGGCAATCCGGGCGTCGGCTCGCTTCATCGCTTCCGCGACGCGGTCGAGAATGGCTGGCCGCATCGGCTCGAGATCGAGGAGCACAGCCACGCCGCCATGGCCAACGCCTATGAGGCGGGGGCGGCGAACCTGCCCTTCGCCGTGTTCCGCGGCTACAAGGGCGTCGATCTGCCCAGCGTCAATCCGCAGATCCGCTCGGTCACCTGTCCCTATACTGGCGAGGTGCTGGCGACGGTGCCGGCGATCCGCCCCGATGCGGCGATCATCCACGCGCTGAAGGCTGACCGCGAGGGCAATGTCCTGCTCGAGGGCATCGTTGGTGTGCAGAAGGAGGCGGTTCTGGCCGCGAAGCGCTCGCTCGTCACGGTCGAGGAGATCGTCGACGATTTCGGCCCGCGCAACGCCAATGCGGTCATCCTGCCCTTCTGGGCCGTCACCGCGGTCGCCCATGTGCCCGGCGGCGCCTATCCGTCCTACGCCCATGGCTATTACAAGCGCGCCAACGACTTCTACATCGCTTGGGACAAGATCGCGCGCGAGCGCGAGACCTTCCTAGCCTGGATCAAGCAAAACGTGCTGGAAAAGGGGCCCGATGCCTTCGCCCGCCATGCGGGCCGGCAGAAGGTAGCGGCGTGATGGGTGTCATGATGACAGAAGCGGGCGCGCTTTTCCCTTCTCCCCTCGCGGGAGAAGGTGGCTCGGCGAAGCCGAGACGGATGAGGGGGCGCTCGACCTTTCAGAGGCCGACGCTGGATGAAGAGCGCCGGCGATTGAGGGCACGGCGCCCCCTCACCCCAACCCTCTCCCGCGAGGGGAGAGGGGGCAGGTCGCGCCTGGGAGTGAACGCATGACCGCGACCCCCACCGAAATGATGACGATCGCGGCCGCGCGCCTGCTGACGAACCAGGATGTCTGCTTCGTCGGCATCGGCGCGCCCTCGGCCGCCTGCAACCTCGCCCGCCTCACCCATGCGCCGAAGATCACGCTGATCTACGAATCCGGCACGCTCTCGACGCGGCCCAGCGTGCTGCCGCTTTCGATCGGCGACGGGGAACTCTGCGACACCGCGCTGACCACCGTCGCGGTGCCCGAGATGTTCCGCTACTGGCTCCAGGGCGGTCGCATCACCATCGGCTTCCTCGGCGGCGCGCAGATCGACCGCTTCGCCAATCTCAACACCACGGTCGTCGGCCCCTATGATGCGCCCAAGGTGCGCCTGCCCGGCGGGGGCGGCGCGCCCGAGATTGCCAGCAATTGCGGCCAGATCTTCATCACCATGGCGATGGGCACACGCGCCTTCGTCGACAGGCTGCCCTTCATCACCTCCTTCGGCCACGGCAAGGGCAAGGGCGACCGCGCTGCGCTCGGCCTGAAGACGAAGGGCCCGACCAAGGTGATGACCGATCTCTGCGTGCTGGAGCCGGATCCCGACACCGCCGAACTCACCGTCGTCTCGCTGCATCCGGGCGTGACGCGCGAGCAGGTCCAGGCCGGTTGCGGCTGGCCGCTGCGTTTCGCGGCCGACGTCGCGGAGACGCCGGCGGCGACGGAGCAGGAATTGTCGGTGCTGCGCGATCTCCACGCCCGGACCAAGCAAGCGCATGGAGTGGCGGCATGAGCCTGATCTATCCGCGCGAGAGCCTGGCCGCGCATCCGGCGAACGCGTCGCCCGCTTATGGCTCGACGGTGAAGCGCGCCCCGTCGAAGCCGCTGATCCTGCTGCCCCACACGCTCTCGGAGACGACCGGCCCGGTCTTCGGCCATGCGGCCGTCGCGGCGGGTGATTGCGACCTGACCCGCCAGCATGTCGGCGAACCGCTGGGCGAACGCATCATCGTCTCCGGCCGTGTGCTCGACGAGGACGGCCGGCCGGTGCCGCATACGCTGATCGAGATCTGGCAGGCCAATGCCGGTGGCCGCTATGTCCATGTCCGCGACCAGCATCCGGCCCCGCTCGATCCCAATTTCACCGGCGCGGGGCGCGCGCTGACGGATGCGGAAGGCCGCTATCGCTTCGTCACGGTCAAGCCCGGCGCCTATCCCTGGCGCAACCATCACAATGCCTGGCGCCCGGCCCATATCCATTTCTCGCTCTTCGGGCCGAGCTTCCTGTCGCGGGTGATCACCCAGATGTATTTCCCGGGTGATCCGCTGTTCAAATACGATCCGATCTTCCAGTCGATCACCGACGCGCAGGTGCGCGAGCGCCTCGTCTCGCGCTTCGACCTCGCCACGACCGAGCCGGAATGGGCGCTCGGCTACCAGTTCGACATCGTCCTGCGCGGCCGCAACGCGACGCCGGTGGAGGAGCCGCATGAGCACTGATCCGCAAACGGCCGAGGCTCCCCTCGGCATCACACCGTCGCAGACCATCGGCCCCTTCTTCGCCTATGCGCTGACGCCGTGCGCCTATGGCGGCAGCGAGCTCGCGACCGGGACCGTCGCGGCCGAGGGCGTCGCCGGCGAGCGCATCCGCATCGCCGGCACGGTCTATGACGGCGATGGCGCCCCGGTGGGAGACGCCATGCTCGAGACCTGGCAGGCCGACGCGCAGGGCCGCTACAACGCCGTCGGCAATGCCGGCTTCACCGGTTTCGGCCGCGTGGAGACGACGGTCGAGGGCGCCTTCCAGATCGAGACCATTCGCCCCGGCCCTGTCGCCGCCCCGGATGGGACGATGCAGGCGCCGCATCTCTCGCTCTCCGTCTTCGCCCGCGGCATCCTCACCCGGCTGACGACCCGGATCTATTTCGAAGGCGAGGCGGCCAATGCCGCCGATCCCGTTCTGGCGCTGGTCCCCGCCGATCGGCGCCACACGCTGATCGCGACGCGCGAGGCGGATGGCAGCTTCCGCTTCGATATCCATCTGCAGGGCCAGGACGAGACGGTGTTCTTCGCGGCGTGAGGGCATTCCCCTTCCCCTCTTGCGGAGGGGTTAGGGGTGGGGGGCGTAAAGGTGGAGCGCCTCGCTTGCATCGAGGCGTGAACGGTTGATCCAGCGCTTTTGGTGATGCAACTGTCACCCGGTCGTTCGCCCCCCACCCCTGCCCCTCCCCACGAGGGGGAGGGGGTCCCGGAGCCTTCCCCATGCCCAGACCCCTGATCGCGCTCGACTGGGGCACCACCCGCGCCCGGGCCTTCCTCATCTCGGCAGCCGGCGAGGTTCTGGAGCGCCGCAGCGCCAACCAGGGCATCCAGGCGGTTCCCGCAGGCGGCTTCCCGGCTGCGTTCGAGGCCATCGCTGGCGATCTGCGCCGCATGGCGCCCGAGGCGGACATCGTGCTGGCCGGTATGGTCGGCAGCCGCAATGGCTGGGTCGAGGCGGCTTATGTGCCATGCCCCGCCTCGCCGGATGCCATCGCCGCGGCCGGACTGACGGTCGCGCTGGCCGACGGCACGCCTGCGCTGATCCTGCCCGGCCTCTCCTGCGACGAGGGCGCCTTCGACGTCATGCGCGGCGAGGAGACGCTGATCGTCGGGCTCGGGTTGGAGGACGGCATCACCTGCCTGCCCGGCACCCATTCGAAATGGGCCCTCGTCGAGGGCGGACGGATCACCCGCTTCGCCAGCTTCATGACCGGCGAGATCTGGGGCCTGCTGCGGCAGGACTCGATCCTCTCCCGCCTCGCCGAGGAGCCGGACGAGGAGGGCGCACGGCTCGGCCTGGCGGCGGGCTTCGCTGCCTCGCGCCGCCCGGGCGGCCTGCTCAACACGGCCTTCGCGGCCCGCTCCGAGGTGCTGGCCGGGCGACTGCCGGGCTCGGCCGTCGGGCCCTATCTCTCGGCTCTTCTGGTCGGCCATGAGGTCGCCGGTGCGCTCGCTTTGTTCGGGCGGCATGATACCGTCCATCTCGTCGCCGAGGGCGCCATGGCTGAGAGCTATGGCGCAGGCCTGGCCGCAGCGGGGCTGAAGGCCATTGTGACCACCCCGGAAGCTGCCTTCGTCGCCGGCATCCGCCGCCTCGCGGGAGCCGTCGCGGCATGATCGTCGTCTTCGGTTCGCTCAATGTCGATCTGGTCACGCCGGTCGAGCGTCTGCCCGGCGCCGGCGAGACCGTGATTGGCCCCTCCTACGCGCTCCATCCCGGCGGCAAGGGCGCCAACCAGGCGCTGGCGGCCCGCCGCGCGGGCGCGACGGTGCGTCTCGTCGGCGCGGTCGGGACCGATGCCTTCGCCGATATCGCGCTCTCGCTGCTGGCAGCCGACGGTGTCGACCTCGCCGATGTCGCGCGGGTGGCAGTGCCGACCGGCGCCGCCTTCATCGCCGTCGATGCCGACGGCGCCAACCAGATCGTCGTCGCCGCCGGTGCCAACGCCCAGGCGCGCGCGACGGCGATGGCGTCGGTGCCGCTCGGCGAGGGCGACATCCTGCTGCTCCAGCGCGAGGTGCCGGAGGCGGAATGCCTCACAGCGGCACGGCGCATGAAGCAGGCCGGCGGCCGCGTCATCCTCAACCTCGCGCCCGCCGGGCCGCCCGATCCGGCGCTGCTGGCATGTCTCGACATGCTCGTCGCCAACGAGCACGAGGCGCTGGTGCTGGCGCAGTCGCTGGGCTGGGCCGAGCGCGAGCCCGACGACATCGCCCGCCGCTGCGACGGCGAGCTCGGCATCGCCTGCATCGTCACGCTCGGCGCGCAGGGCGTCGTCGGCTGGCATGGCGGCGTCCGCCGCCGGCTCGCGGCCCCCGCCGTCAGCGTGGTCGATACGGTGGCCGCGGGAGACAGCTTCACCGGTGCCTTCGCCGCGGCGCTCTCCGCCGGCTACGGCTTCTCCGGCGCCTTGCAGCGCGGCCTCGCCGCGGGCTCGCTCGCCTGCACGGTGGCCGGTGCCCAGCCGAGCATCCCGCGTCGGGATGCGATCGAGGCGTTGGTCGGAGAGGCCTTCCTCTAGGTGGTTCGGGGCAATTCGCGCGGTCGTGGCAAAGCGCGGTTAAGCCTGTCGCATCTTGATCGCCCGGTACCCCCGGATCGCGCCCGATCCAGCGGGCTGTCTTCACCCTTCCGCAGGAACTGCGCCGCATCGTCGCCGCAACGCAGGGGAAAGGCAGGCCGATGGCGCAAAATCCGGTCGTCTGGGCGCTCGGGATCGCAGCGATCGCATCGCTGAGCGCGGTGGGATACAGCGGCAGGCTGGCCGACCTCGTCGGTGTGGGCGAAGCGCCGAGCGCCTCGAGCATGACCGCGAGTTCGGCTGCGGCGCGGGCGAGCGAGCCCCCGACCACGCCCTATCGCCCGGCCGAACCGCCGACCCTGACGGTGGCGGCCGATTATCGCGGCCACTACGTCGTGCACCCCTCGATCGACAATTTCCGCGTGCAGATGCTTGTCGATACGGGCGCCAGCCTCGTCGCGCTGACGGCGAAGGATGCGAGCGCGCTCGGCATTCGCCCCTCGCCCGGCGACTACAAGATGACGCTGAACACCGCCAACGGCACGGTGAAGGGGGCCCGGGTCAATCTGCGCGAGGTCCGCCTCGGCTCGATCCTGGTCCGCAATGTCGAGGCGGTCGTCCTCCCCGAGGGCGCGCTCTCGATGAGCCTGCTCGGCACCTCCTTCCTCGCCAAGCTGCGCGGCTACGAGGTCCAGACCGGTCGCATGATCCTGCGCGGCTGAGGGCCCCATCCATCTCGAACACCGGGCCGGCGCGACGCCTCTGGCGTTTCGCGCAAGATGCGCTATGGGCTGGCGTCGTTCTTGCGTCACATGGCCTGTCACATGCTGCGCAACCCGCACGCCGAGCCGTTCCTCGCGATGGATGCCCCGATGTTCCCCAGACCGCTTCCGGAACTGACCCCCAACACCTTCGCCTATGAATCCCTGCCGATGGTCAAGCCGACCGGCTTTCGCGAATACGACGCGCGCTGGTTCTTCGGCGAGGAGCTCAATCTCATGGGCGTCCAGGCCGTCGGCATGGGCCTGGGCACGCTGATCCGGCGCATGGGCATCACGCCCGAAATCGTCACCGGCCATGATTTCCGGGGCTATTCCTCCTCGATCAAGATGGCGCTGGTCACCGGCCTGATGGCGGCGGGCTGCAGGGTCCACGACATCGGGCTGGCCATGTCGCCCATGGCCTATTTCGCCCAGTTCGCGCTCGACGTGCCCTGCGTCGCGATGGTGACCGCCTCCCACAACGACAATGGCTGGACCGGCATCAAGATGGGCGCCCAGCGGCCGGTCACCTTCGGGCCGGAGGAGATGGGCGCGCTCAAGCAGATCGTCCTCGCGGGCGACTTCGATCTCGTCGGCGGC
>NZ_JAUXYO010000220.1 GCF_030694325.1 Allobosea sp.
CCCGCCGACACGCTGAAGGTCATCGACCAGGGCGCCGACGACACCACCAACGCCGTCTCGATCCGCCGCTTCTTCGAGAAGACGGCCGACGCGCGCACGACGGAGGCGACCGAGCAGGCCACGATCATCCAGACCCGCCACCGCATTCCCGAAGCGCCGCTCCAGGCCGGGCAGATCATCGTCTACCAGGTTCCCCAGCCCGAGCCGCTGCGCAAGCTCGAGCCGCGCGAGGCGGAGACGCGCAAGATGCACGCCTGGGCCGAGTACGGCCTCATGCAGGTGAAGCTCTACGAGAACATTGCCCGCTTCGGCGAGGTGACGACGACCTATGACTACCCGGTCATGATCAACGGCCGCTACATCATGGCGCCCTCGCCCATCCCGAAATTCGACAATCCGAAGATGCACATGTCGCCGGCGCTCCAGCTCTTCGGCGCCGGCCGCGAAAAGCGCATCTATGCGCTCCCGCCCCATACCAGCGTGCGCAGCCTCGATTTCGAGGACCATCCCTTCCGCATCCAGAGCTGGAACGAGCCCTGCGCGCTCTGTGCCGCCACCGACAGCTATCTCGACGAGGTCGTGATCGACGACCAGGGCTCGCGCATGGTCGTCTGCTCGGACAGCCCCCATTGCGAGACGCGCCGCGCCGCCGGCCATCGCGGCGCGATGCTCGGCGATGCCGCGGCGAGCGGGCTGGTCGCCAGCGAGGAGAGCACGTCATGACCCTCCACGTCTCTCCTCCCGACACCGCCCTCGAACCCGCGCCTCTCCTCTCCGTCGCCGGCGTCTCGCGCTTCTATGGCGAGCGTATCGGCTGCAAGGACGTCTCCTTCGATCTCTGGCCGGGCGAGGTGCTCGGCATCGTCGGCGAATCCGGCTCTGGCAAGTCGACCCTGCTGCGCTGCCTCGCCGGCATCGACAGGCCCGACGAGGGCGAGGTGCTCTTCCGCGGCGGACAGGAGCCGCTCGACATCTACTCCGTGTCCGAGCAGGAGCGCCGCCGCCTGATGCGCACCGCCTGGGGCATCGTCCACCAGAACCCGCGCGATGGCCTGCGCATGGATGTCTCGGCCGGCGGCAATGTCGGCGAGCGCCTGATGGACCGCGGCGACCGGCATTACGGCCAGATCCGCGAGCGCGCGCTCGACTGGCTCTCGCGCGTCGAGATCGCCGGCGCGCGCATCGACGACCGGCCGCGCCAATTCTCCGGTGGCATGCAGCAGCGCTTGCAGATCGCCCGCGTGCTGGTCTCCGAGCCGCGCCTGGTCTTCATGGACGAGCCGACCGGCGGCCTCGACGTCTCGGTCCAGGCCCGCCTGCTCGACCTGCTCCGCGTGCTGGTGCGCGATCTCGGCCTGGCTGCGATCATCGTCACCCACGACCTCGCCGTGGCGCGGCTGCTGACGGACCGGCTGATGGTGATGAAGGACGGCCATGTCGTCGAACAGGGGCTGACCGACCAGGTGCTCGACGACCCGCACCATGCCTACACCCAGCTCCTCACCTCGGCGGTGCTGAGCGTATGAGATGCCGTCTTGTCATTCCGGGGCTTCGCGCAGCGAAGAACCCGGAACCCACGACCGGGTGAGACATATGCTGAAGGTGGTCATGATCGCTCGCCCGGTCGTGGGTTCCGGGTTCGGGCCTGACGGCCCGCCCCGGAATGACAGGAGGAGCCCGTCACACCCGCGTCACCCGATCCGCACAAGGCACTGACCCCAGGACTCTGAATCCCATGACCACGATGATCCGCGTCGAGAACGTCACCAAGGCCTTCACCCTGCACAATCAGGGCGGCGTCCGGCTGCCCGTCTTCGACGACGTCAATTTCAGCGTCGAGGCCGGCGAGGCGCTCGTCCTCGCGGGTGCGTCCGGCGCCGGCAAGTCGAGCCTGCTGCGCATCCTCTACGGCAACTACTTGCCGAGTTCGGGCCATATCCACATCAAGCATGCGGGCCGGCCGGTCGACATCGTCACCGCCGTACCGCGGACGGTGCTGGACATCCGCCGGCGCACGCTCGGCTTCGTCTCGCAGTTCCTGCGGGTGATCCCGCGCGTCAGCGCGCTCGACATCGTGCGCGACCCGCTGCTGGCGCGGGGCGTCTCGCCGGATCAGGCGAGCGAGCGCGCCAAGGCGATGCTGGCGCGGCTCAACCTGCCGGAGCGGCTCTGGAACCTTGCGCCGGCGACCTTCTCCGGCGGCGAACAGCAGCGCGTCAACATCGCCCGCTCCTTCGTCGACCCCTCCGCCATCATGCTGATCGACGAGCCGACCGCCTCGCTCGACGCCGCCAACCGCGACGTCGTGGTCGAACTCATCGCCGAAGCGCGTGCTAAAGGCTCCGCCATCGTCGGGATTTTCCACGACGAGGCCGTGCGCGAGAAGGTCGCGACGCGCTATCTCGACATCACCGCTTTCCGGAAGGCCTGACGATGCAGACCGTTGTGACCAATGCACGCCTGATCCTCGAGGACGAGATCGTCACGGGCACGATCGCCTTCGAGAACGGCGTCATCACGGCCGTCGACCAGGGGCTCTCCGCGCTGCCGGGCGCCGTCGACGCCGGCGGCGACTATGTCGCGCCGGGCCTGGTCGAGATGCACACCGACAACATGGAAAAGCACTTCATGCCGCGGCCCAAGGTCTTCTGGCCGAACGGGCTCGCCGCCGCGCTGGTCCATGACGCCCAGATGGCGGCGGCCGGCGTGACCACGGTCTATGATGCGATCTGCGCCGGCACGCCCTTCTCCGCCAAGGACTACCGCAAGGACATCTTCGCCGATGTGATGGCCTCGCTCGCCCAGGGCCAGGCGGAAGGCGTCTTCCGTATCGACCACCGCATCCACATGCGCTGCGAACTGACCAGCCCCGACCTGCTCAGGGACATCGAGCCCTATCAGGACGATGCGCTCGTGCAGCTCGTTTCGCTGATGGACCACACGCCGGGCCAGCGCCAGTGGCGCAACATCGAGCATTTGCGGACCTACGCGATCGGCAACGGCAAGTCCGAGGCCGAGTTCGAGGAGGACGTCGCCACCCGCCAGCAGGAGGGCGCCGCCACTGTCGGTAGAAACTGGCAGGCGGTGGTCGAGCTGTTCAGCGCCCGCGGCATCCCGATCGCCACCCATGACGACACCACCGTCGAGCATGTCGAGGAGGGCCTCGCTTCGGGCGCGGTGATCTCGGAATTCCCGACCACGGTCGAGGCCGCCGCCGCCGCCAAGCAAAGGGGGCTCGCGACCATCGCCGGCGCGCCGAATGTCGTTCGCGGCGGCTCGCATTCCGGCGGCGTCTCGGTCTCCGAACTCGCTGAGAAGGGCCTGCTCGACGGCCTCTCCTCGGATTATGTTCCCGCCAGCCTGCTGCAGGCCGTGCTGAAGCTGCACAACGGCCATGGCCTGGGCCTGCCCGACGCCATGGGCATGGTCACCTGGAAGGTCGCCGACATCCTCGGCCTGGACGACCGCGGCCATCTCAAGACCGGGCTCCGGGCGGATCTCGTCCGCTTCAAGGCGCTGGGACCGACGCCCGTGATCGCGGCCGTCTGGTCGAAGGGCGAGCGCGCGTTTTGAGCGGCGCGCGCTACGCCCTCTATTTTGCGCCCGCAGTCGACAGCGCGCTCTGGCGCTTCGGCAGCGCGACGCTGGGCTACGACGCCTTCACGGGCGAGGAGATAGCTTTCGCCGTCCCGCCCGGCTGCAACGCGCAGCTGTGGCCGGACCGTACCGCCGAGCCCCGCCGCTACGGCTTCCACGCAACGCTGAAGGCGCCGTTCGAGCTGGCCAGCGGCCGCAGCGAGGGTGAATTGCGGGCCTTTGCCCGGCAGATCGCCCTCGGCTGCGCGGCCGTGCCTCTGGCCGGCCTCAAAGTCACATTGCTCGGCCGCTTCGTCGCACTGACGCCGGCCGAACCGAGCCCGGCACTGCAGGCGCTGGCCTTCGCCATCGTCCAGGCCTTCGAGCCGTTTCGCGCGCCGCTGGGGCAGACCGATCGGGAGCGGCGCCTCGCCAGCCCGCTGACCCCGGCCGAGCGCGCCCATCTCGAAGCCTATGGCTATCCTTATGTCGGCGAGGCCTTCCGCTTCCACATGACGCTGACCGGGGCGCTCCCGCCGGACGAGGCGCCCGCCGTTGCGGCCGCCCTGGCCGAGGCCTATGCAAGCGCCGTCCCCGCGGGTCCCGTCGCCATCGACCGCCTCGCCTTGTGTCGGCAGGACGACCGGGCCGGCCGCTTCCGCATCATCGACGCCTTCCCGCTCGGCTGCTGACGATCAGGCCGGCGCCTACCAACAGCACGGAGAACCCCCATGGCCGCCAGGAAGCTCGGGCTCGACCCGGTGATCCATGAGACGGCGGTCGTCCGGGAGGCGACGCTGGGGCGCTACACCGAGATCGGCGCGCGGACCTCCTTCGTCGAGTCGACGATGGGCGACTACTCCTATGTCGTCAACGATTCCAACATCATCTACACGACCATCGGCAAGTTCTGCTCGATCGCGGCGATGACCCGGATCAACCCCGGCAACCACCCGATGCAGCGCGCCAGCCAGTCGCATTTCACCTATCGCGCCAGCGCCTATTTCGAGGATGCGGAGGACGATGCCGCCTTCTTCGACTGGCGCCGCTCGACGCCGGTGACCGTCGGCCACGATGTCTGGATCGGCCATGGCGCCATCGTCCTGCCCGGCCGCAGCATCGGCACGGGCGCCGTCGTCGCCGGCGGCGCGGTCGTCACCAAGGATGTCGGTCCCTACACCATCGTCGCCGGCAACCCAGCTCGGCCGATCCGCCGCCGCTTCCCCGAGGCGACGGCGGAACGCCTGATGGCGCTCGCCTGGTGGGACTGGGATCATCCGCGCCTGCGCGCGGCACTGGCCGATTTTCGCGCGCTGCCCGTCGACGCGTTCCTGGACCTCTACTCGGACATCGCTACGTCAGGCGGCCGCCCTTAGACGAATGACGTAGCGAAATGCAACCTGAGGCAGCATTTTATTGCTTAGAATCTCATCAATTTTGAAGCTTCGTTAACCAAGCGGGCGCTCTATCGGGAGCGGCACCGGCACTTGGTGCTGCAGGCAGGAGCCTCCCATGACGTCTTCCGAACACCTCAATAGCCGGCTCTCCTTCATGCAGCTGGACGGCCGTGCCCGCGACCGGATCAAGGGCATGCATGACGACATCGTCGCAGCCTTGCCTGGCGCGCTTGACGCCTTCTACACCCAGCTACGCAACAGCGCCGAGACCAAGCGCTTCTTCTCGAGCGAGCAGCACATCGATGGCGCCAAGCAGCGCCAGACCTCGCATTGGGACCGGATCGCCAAGGGCGAGTTCGACCAGAACTATGTCGCCGCCGTCACCAAGGTCGGCGAGATCCACGCCCGGATCGGCCTGGAGCCGCGCTGGTACATCGGCGGCTATGCCCTGATCCTCGAGAAGATCATCACCGACGTCCTGATGGCGCGCTGGCCGAAGACCCGCTTCGGCGGCAAGGTGGCCGGCGCCACCGACCGGGCCGCGGAAATCAGTGCGCTGGTCAAGGCCGCCCTGCTCGACATGGACTACGCCATCTCCGTCTATCTGGAGGCGTCAGAGACGGCCCGTCTCAAGGTCGAGGAACAGGCCAAGGTCGTCGAGCGGTCCCTGGCCGTTGAGCGCGAGAAGGCCGTCGCCTCCGTCACCGAGGCCATGGCCGCGCTGGCGAATGGCGATCTCACCTTCCGCATCGGCCAGGATATCCCCGAGGAATACGGCGCCATCCGCGACAACTTCAACGAGGCCGTCGCACGGCTCGAGCAGGTGATGAGCACGGTCAAGACGAATTCGGCCGCCATCGCCGCCTCCTCGCACGAGATCAATTCCGGCGCTTCCGACCTGTCGATGCGGACGGAACAGCAGGCCTCGGCGCTGGAGGAAAGCGCGGCCACGACCGAGGAGCTCGCCGCCTCGGTGAAGACCTCGTCTCAGGCCTCCCGGCGCTCGGTCGCGCTGGCCGACGAGGCCACCAAGATCGCTCGTACCGGCGGTGACATCGTCAAGAACGCCACCGACGCCATGTCGCGCATCGAGGACGCCTCCAAGAAGATTTCGGAGATCACCAGCGTCATCGACGGCATCGCCTTCCAGACCAACCTGCTCGCCCTCAACGCCGCGGTCGAGGCCGCCCGCGCCGGCGATGCGGGCCGCGGCTTCGCCGTCGTCGCCGCGGAGGTCCGTGCCCTGGCCCAGCGCTCGTCGGACGCGGCCAAGGACATCACGGGCCTGATCGCCTCCTCGGACGCCGAGGTCACGGAGGGCGTCAAGCTGGTGCGGCTCGCCGGCGGCACGCTCGAGCAGATCGTCGAGGCCGCGGCCGCCGTCTCCGCGACGGTGCAGGAAATCGCCAGCGCCTCGGGCGAGCAGGCCAACGGCATCGAGGAGATGAGCCAGACGGTCAGCCATATGGACGAGATCACCCAGCAGAACGCGGCCCTCGCCGAAGAGAGCGCCGCCTCGTCCAAGACGCTGCTCGATCAGATCGAGCAGCTCAACCGGCTGATCGCGAGCTTCCGGACCTCGCAGGACGGACAGGTCGTGGCGCTGCACCAGCCGCGCCGCCGCGCCGCCTGAGCGGGATAGGCCGGCGCCTCGGCGCCGGCCTATCCCTTCAGCCGCCAGACGGTCGAGTGCTTGATGTCGGCATCCTCGAGCGAGCGCGACACCGGAACGGCGTAGCTCGCCAGCGCCTGAAGCCGCTCTTTCGGCAGATAGCTGCGGCCGGGATCGCCGATCAGGACCTCAGCTCCGCGCGCCGACAGCCGCGCCAGCCAGGCGACGACGCTCTCGGCCATCGCCCGCTCATAGCAGACGTCGCCGGCACAGACGACGTCCCAGCCCTCGTCCCGCCGCACCAGATCCTCGAGACGGACGGCGACCGCGACGTCGTTTGCCGCCGCATTGATCGCGATCGCCTCCGCCGCGAAGGCGTCTATGTCGCAGGCCTCTACGCTTGCCGCCCCGCCGCGGGCGGCCGCGATGGCAACGAGGCCCGAGCCGCTGGCGAAATCCAGGACCCGCCGGCCGCGCAGCTTGGCTGGTTCGTCGAGAAGGTAGCGCGCCAGAGCTTGTCCGCCCGCCCAGGCGAATGCCCAGAACGGCGGCGGCAGCCCGATCGTGGCGAGTTCGTCCTCGGTCTTCTGCCAGAGTTCGGTCGCCTCGTCGGCGACATGCAGCGCGATCTCGGGCGCATGCGGCACGGGCAAGAGACGGGTGTGCTGGAGGATGAAGCCACGCCGGTCGATCGCCGGCCCGCTCACGCCACGATGTCCATCGTCGGGCGGGCGAGCAGGCTGCGATACAGCGCCTTGACGGCGTTCATGACGTCGCGCTCGGTGTGGCCGTCGATCAGCCGCGCCCGCGCGCTTGTTCCCATGCGCTCGGCCAGGGCCGGCGCCCGCGCCAGCACGATCAACGCCTGCGCCAGGGCGGCAGCATCGTTGGCGGGCACCACCATGCCGTCCTGCCCGTCGCGCACGAAGCTGCGGCAGCCGGGAACGTCCGTGGTCAGGATCGGCCTGCCACAGGCCGCCGCCTCGAGGATGGTGCGCGGCAACCCTTCGCCGCCGCGCGACGGCAGGATGCAGAGATGGTGCTGCCGCCAGACGGCCTCGATGTCACGGGTCGGGCCGGCCCAGGCGATCCCCGGCCGCGCCGCCCATTGCTTCAGCGTCTCTTCGGGAATGGCCTTGGGGTTCGAGGGGTCTGGCGCGCCATGCAGCGTCAGTTCCACCCGCGCGCCCTGCGCGCGCGCCAGCCTGATCGCCTCGACCGCGAGATCGACCCCCTTCGACCAGAGCAGCCGCGCCACCAGCGCGACCTTCAGCGGCGGCGCCGGCGGCATCGGCTCCGGCATCAGGATCAGCGGATCGACCCCGGCACCGCCGACGATCGCGACCTTGGCCACGTCAGCCGGATCCAGACCCAGGGTAACGGGATCGTCCGGGTTCTCGAACAGGAAGCGCACCTGCGGGCCGTCGATAGCACCGCGCAGCCAGGCGATGGCGGCCATCCGCGCCGCGGCCGCCGCGAGCCCCTCCTTGGCCCCGAGGAAGCCGAGCCCCGTCAACGCATAAACCCGCCGCTGCACCCCCGCCAGGCGCCCGGCGAGACCGGCGAGCGCGATCGGCTTCAAGGCGATGCAGTGCAGGATGTCGGGCCGCTCCCGCTCGATCAGCGCCCGCAGCGCCTTGACCTGCCGATACAGCGCCCGCGGATCGAGGCTGCGGCGTTCGGCCTCGAGCGCGATGAGCCGGATGCCCGCCGCCTCGATGACGCGCCGGTGGCTGCGTTCGCGCGCGATCACGGCGACGTCGAAGTCCAGTTCGCGCGCCGCCCGCGCCATCGGCAGGAAATGCGACGCGAAGAACCAGTCTTCGGTCGCGACGAAGAGAAGTCTGGGTCGGGCCATGGCCGGACATCAGTCCGATGCGGAACCGAAGGTCAAGCGGCGCCTTGCATCGCGGGGACGGTCCTGGTGCTTGAGCCGGGGGCGCTCCGCCATGTTAGGCTGCGCGGCCACGGGAGACGACGATGGACGAGAGCCTGCAAACACCGGCTGCGAAAGCCTTCGCCGCCGCGCTGGTCGACCTCAGATCGGCCCTGAGCCATGTCGCCAATGGCGATGTCGGGCCGATCAAGGCGCTTTATTCCCATGCCGACGACGCCACCAGCATGTATGGCTGGGGTGGCTACGAGAGGGGCTGGGAGGCGATCTCGCGGCGCTGGGACTGGGCGGCCGAGCAATTCCGCGGCGGCACGGTCAGCCACGAGAACGTCACCACCGTGGTCGGGGCGGAACTCGCGCTCGTCACCGACATCGAGGTCTTCGAGGTGCTGCTGCCGGGAACGGGGGTGCCGACGCGCTGGACCAACCGTGTGACCCATGTCTTCCGCTTCGAGGAGGGCGGCTGGCGCCTGCTGCATCGCCATGCCAACCGGCTCGAACAGCAATACGAGCCGGCACCGCGCCTCGCCGCCGTCTCAGGGGCGTGACGCTGTGAGCGGCGCGACGCGCGACAGTGCCGCTGCCGCATCGACGCGACCGGCGCCGTAGACGGGGTCGCGCCCCTTCGAGCCGAGATCGACCGCGCTCTCGGTCAGCAGGCGGCGGACCCCGGGGGGATCGAGGTCCGGCCGCTTCTCCAGCATCAGCGCGACGAGGCCCGAGACATGGGCGGCCGCGATCGAGGTTCCCGACGAGAAGGCGTAGCGACCGTTCGGCTCCGCCGCGATCACGTCCACCCCCGGCGCCGCCACGGCGATGTAGGCGCCACGATTGGCCTGGCGGAAGACCCGGTCGTCAGCGTCGGTGGCCGTGACGGCGATGACGTTGGGGTCGGCACCGGGATAGAGCGGCGCGGCGTTGGGTCCGGCATTGCCCGCCGCCGCGACGGCGACCACGCCCTTCGCCGCGACGCCGGCGAGCCCGCGCGCGAGGAGACGATCCTCAGGGCCGGCGAAGCTGAGATTGATCACGCGCGCGCCCTGGTTCACCGCCCACTCGATCGCGGACATGATCTGCAGGCTCGTGCCATTGGCGGAACCGGAGCCAGCACGGCCCGAAAAGGCCCGGCCGACCAGCAGCCGCGCGCCCGGCGCCACGCCCTGCAACTGCCCCTGTGCCACGATCGCCGCCGCCATGGCCGTGCCATGGGCATGCGGCAGATAGTCCTCGCCCAGCGCGTCGAAGAGCCCGGCGATGCCGCCGCGCAACTCGGGATGGCCGACATCGACGCCCGAATCGATGACGGCGATCCGGATCGCCGCGCCGCGGGCAAGCTTGTGGACCTCCCCGAGCCGGAGCTTGTCGGCCACATATTGCGGTGGCAGTTCGCGCCGTGGCGCGGGCGTCGGCCGCACCGCGGAAGGGTCCGACAGCCGCAGCGTCGGGATGTCGGAACGCCCGCCCGAGGCCGTGGTGCTGACGGGCTGGGCCAGATCCTGCTGCAGCTCGAAGGTGAAGTTGGGCTGCGCGCCCGCGATGGCGTTGTCGCTCGCCATCTGTGTCAGCACGTCGCGCAGGTCGCGCCCCTCGGCCAGGCGCGCGCGGATAATCGTCGTGCCCGCGAGTTCGACGCGCCGGCTGGTGATGAGCGTGGCCCCATAGCGGCGCAGCACGGCCTCCGCCTGCACGTTGGGAGCGAGCTCGAACAGGATCTCGCCCGGCACGAAGCGGGTTTCGTCGGCAGCTGGGACGACCGTGCGCGACGGCGCCGGTCCTCCGAAGACGTTCGGCACCCGCCAGGCAGGGGG
>NZ_JAUXYO010000221.1 GCF_030694325.1 Allobosea sp.
AGGCGCGAATGCAGGTAGAACACGTCGCCAGGATAGGCTTCGCGGCCCGGCGGGCGGCGCAGCAGCAGCGACATCTGGCGGTAGGCGACGGCCTGCTTGGAGAGATCGTCATAGATGATGACGGCGTGCATGCCGTTGTCGCGGAAATACTCGCCCATGGCGCAGCCGGCGAAGGGCGCCAGGAACTGCATCGGGGCGGCGTCCGAGGCGGTCGCCGCGATCACGATCGAGTACTCCAGCGCGCCGCGCTCCTCGAGCACCTTCACGAACTGGGCGACGGTCGAGCGCTTCTGGCCGATCGCGACATAGACGCAGTAGAGCTTCTGGCTCTCGTCCGTGCCTTCGTTGTTGGCCTTCTGGTTCAGGATCGTGTCGAGCGCCACGGCGGTCTTGCCGGTCTGGCGATCGCCGATGATCAGCTCGCGCTGGCCGCGACCGATCGGGATCAGGGCGTCGATCGCCTTCAGGCCGGTCGCCATCGGCTCGTGCACCGACTTGCGCGGGATGATGCCGGGTGCCTTGACGTCGACGCGGGCGCGCTGGGTCGCCTTGATCGGGCCCTTGCCGTCGATCGGGTTGCCGAGCGCGTCGACGACGCGGCCGAGCAGCTCCTTGCCGACCGGCACGTCGACGATGGCGCCGGTGCGCTTGACCGTCTGGCCTTCCTTGATCTCGCGGTCGGAGCCGAAGATCACGACGCCGACATTGTCGCTCTCGAGGTTGAGCGCCATGCCGCGCACGCCGCTCTCGAACTCGACCATCTCACCGGCCTGGACCTTGTCGAGGCCGTAGACGCGGGCGATGCCGTCGCCGACGGAGAGAACCTGGCCGACCTCGGTGACGGAGGCTTCGGACCCGAAATTCGAAATCTGGGCCTTCAGGATCGCGGAGATTTCAGCGGGGCGGATTTCCATCAGCCGACCTCTTTCATGGCAAGACGAATTGAATTGAGCTTGGTTTTCAGCGAGGCGTCGACCATCCGGGAGCCCATCTTCACGACGAGCCCGCCGATCAGCGACGGATCGATCTTGATCGCGACATCGACATCCTTGCCGGCGACGGCAGCGAGCGCGGCCCGGATCTCGTCGACGCGCTTGGGCGCCGGCGTCTCGGCCAGCGTGACCTCGGCGCTGACGATGCCCTTGGCCTCGGCGACGAGCGCCTTGTAGGCGGCGATCATGCCGGGCAGCGCGAACAGGCGGCGCTTGCTGGCGACGAGGCCGATGAAATTGCCGGCCAGACCGGTCAGGCCGGCCTTGGCGAGCACGGCCTTGATCGCGCCGGTCTGCTCCTCGGCCGAGAAGGCGGGGCTGCCGACGAGGCGCCGCAGATCCTCGCTTTCGGCCAGCATTGCCGAGAAGCTGTCGAGATCGGCGTTGACGGCATCGATGGCATTGGCCTCGCTGGCCAGCTCGAACAGGGCCGTGGCGTAGCGACCGGCCACGCCCGAAACCAGTGATCCTTGCGATCCGCCTTCAGCCACGCGTCAAATCTCTCGTTTCATGGGACCGCCCCGGCGGCCTTCTGACGAAGGCGGAGTGCAAGGTCCCGGCGCTGCGATGTATCACGGACGTGAGGCCGGCAAGACGGCTCCGCGACCTAAATGTGGCGGTGCACTAGCATGTGGTTTTGGGGCGCGCAATCCGTTGATGCCGATAGAAGGCGCGGTTCCGCCTGTCTTTTCCGCCGCCGCCGGACGGAACCCTCGCCAGGCTCGCCGCCTCAGAGGAAACTCTGCGGATCGACGTCGACCGCCACCCGCACCGAGCCCTTGGGCTTGCCCGCCCGCCTCAGCCAGGCGCGCAGATAGTCCTGCAGGTTCACGTCGCGCCCCGTCCGGACGATCAGCCGCATGCGGTGGCGCCCGCGCAGCACGGCGAGCGGTGCCTCGGCCGGGCCGAGCACGACGACACCGTCGGGCGGCTCGGCGCAGCGCGCCAGCGCCCGGGCATGCGCCTCTGCCTCCGCCTGGTTGTTGGCCGAGATGATCAGCGCTGCCAGCCGCCCGAAGGGCGGCAGGCCTGCCGCCTCGCGCGACGCCGTCTCTGCGGCATAAAACCGCTCCGGATCGCCGGAGATCAGCGCCTTGAGGACCGGATGGGCCGGGTCATGCGTCTGCAAAAGCGCCCGGCCAGGCCTTTCGCCGCGGCCCGCCCGGCCGGTCACCTGCCGCAGCACCTGGAAGGTCCGCTCCGCCGCGCGCGGATCGCCCGAGGTCAGGCCGAGATCGGCATCGATCACGCCGACCAGCGTCATGCCCGGGAAGTTGTGCCCCTTGGCGACGAGCTGCGTGCCGATGACGATGTCGAACTCGCACGACGCCACGGCCATCAACTCGGTCTTCAGCCGCTCGGTGCCGCCGGGAAAATCGCTCGACAGGACGATGCCCCGCGCCTGCGGGAACAGCGTCGCGACCTCCTCGGCCAGGCGCTCCACGCCCGGGCCGCAGGCGCTCAGACTGTCCTGCGCATGGCATTGCGGGCATTCATGCGGCCGGCGCTCGACATGCCCGCAATGATGGCAGACCAGCGCACGGCGGAAGCGATGATCGACCAGCCAGGCCGAACAGTTCGGGCACTGAAAGCGGTGCCCGCAATCGCGGCACAGCGTCAGCGGCGCATAGCCGCGCCGGTTCAAAAACAGCAGCGACTGCTCGCCGGCCTCCAGATTGGCGGTCATCGCCTTCGCCAGCGTGTCCGAGATCCAGCGCCCGCGAGGGGGCTTGTCCTGACGCAGATCGACCAGCCCCAGCGTCGGAAGGGTGCGCCCGCCGAAGCGCTCGGGCAGCTTGAGATGGGTGTAGCGCCCACGCTCGGCATTGACGCGGGTTTCCAGCGAGGGCGTCGCAGAGGTCAGGATGACGGCTGCGTTCTCGATGCGGCCGCGCACCACCGCCATGTCGCGGGCGTGATAGGCGACGCCGTCCTCCTGCTTGTAGGCGGCCTCGTGCTCCTCATCGACCACGAGCAGGCCGAGGTCCTTGTAGGGCAGGAACAGCGCCGAGCGCGCGCCCGCCACCACCTTCGCCTCGCCGCTGGCGATCGCCGCCTGCAGCCGCTCGCGCCGGCGCCCGGTCACGGCCGAATGCCACAGCCCGGGCCGGACCCCGAAGCGCGCCTCGAACCGGTCGATGAACTGCGCGGTGAGCGCGATCTCGGGCATCAGGATCAGGCTCTGGCGCCCGAGGCGGATGGCCTCGGCCACGGCCTCGAAATAGACCTCCGTCTTGCCGGAACCGGTCACGCCTTCCAGCAGGGTCACCCCATAGGTCGCGGCCCTGACCGAGGCGACCAGCGCCTCCGCCGCGGCGGCTTGATCCTCCGACAGGGCCGGGCGGGCATGGTCGGGATCGGGCATGGCCGCCACCGCTTCGCGCGGCAGCGGCTCGACCGCGAAGGTCCCGGCATCGACGAGGGAATCGATCACCGCCGAGCTGACCGAAGCCGCTTCGGCGAGCGCGCTCTTGGCGGTCAGCAGCCCGCCTTCGGCGGCTGCAATCGCCCGAGCCCGCGCCGGCGTCATCCGCGCCGGGGGCGCGCCCACGAGTCGGATGCCGAGCTTCGGGCGCTCGGGCCCGTCCTCGGGCGGTCGCCGGAGCGCCAGCGCCAGCACGGATCCCTTGGGGGCGAGCGTGTACCAGGCGACCCAGTCGACCAGCTTCATCAGCGCGCCGTCCAGCGGCGGCATGTCGAGCCTGGCCGTCACCGCCTTGAGATTGCCGCCGCGACCAGCGCCGCGCTCCCAGACGACACCGACCGTCTGGCGTGGCCCGAGCGGCACCTGCACGACGTCGCCCGGCGCGAGTGAAAGGCCAGGCGGCACGGCATAGCTGTAGGCCTGATCGAGCCCAAGCGGGATCAGCACCTCGACCGTGCCGCCATCCTCCGCCCGCTCCGCTTCGCCGCTCATCGCCCGTGCCTAGCCCCTGCCCGCCATGGCGACAACCGCCTGCCTTACCGGGGCCGCGATCGCATGATGTCTGCCGCTCTCCCGGCCGAAAGATCCGAGCCCACCCATGCCGTTTGCCTCCCGCCGCTCGACCGTCGCCCTCTTCGGCGCCGCCCTGCTCGCCACCTCGGCGCTTCCCGGGCAAGCGCAGCCGAAGCCGCCCGAGAACTGGCCGGCGATCAAATGCGAGCGCTACACCAAGGCCTACGGGGACGCGCTGTCGAAGCTGGGGCGGAAAGGGCTGGGTCAGGAGTTCCTCGACTCCCACGAAGCCTTTCTCGCCTCCGGTTGCAGCATCAAGGGCGAGGTCTGCCCGCGCAGCGCCGAGGAGCTCAACCTTGCGAACATCATGGTCGTCATGGGGATGAATCAGGGCATGGCCAGCACCTTCATGCCCTTTGCCTGCCCGAAGCGCTGAGGCCGCCGCTTCGCGAGGCGTTAAGGTTGCGCCGTCATGCTCCGGGCCGACCCGAGGCACAGGCTGCTCCATGACCGATTTCGACACCCTCGCCCGCGCCTGGCTCGACCATCTCGCGCATGAACGCCGGCTCTCGCCCAAGACATTGGAAGCCTATTCCCGCGATCTGCGCCAGTTCGCGGCCTTCCTGACCGAGCATCTCGGCGGGCCCGCAACCGTGGCCGACATTGCCGCGCTCAAACCAGCGGATTTGCGCGCCTTTCTCGGCCGCCGCCGGCGCGAGGAGGTCGGCAACCGCACGCTGATGCGCCAGCTCGCGGCGCTGCGCTCCTTTGCCCGCTTCGGCGAGCGCACGGGCAGGCTGACCGCCGCCGCCTTCGCCGCGACACGCGGCCCGCGCATCGGCAAGGCCCTGCCCCGCCCGCTGGAGGCGCGGGCCGCGCGTGCCGTGACCAAGACCGAGACGCGGGCCGGCGATGTCCGCGATCCCTGGATCCTCGCCCGCGACGCCGCCGTGCTGTCGCTGCTCTATGGCTGCGGCCTGCGCATCTCGGAGGCGCTGTCGCTGACCCGCGCCCAGGCGCCCGCCAGCGCCGGCGATACGCTCACCGTGATCGGCAAGGGCAGCAAGACCCGCATGGTCCCGGTCCTGCCCGTGGTCGTCGACACCATCGCCGCCTATCTCGCTTCGTGTCCCTGGCCGCTGCCGCCGGAAGGGCCGCTCTTCCTCGGCGCCAAGGGCGGCCCGCTCTCGCCGCGCATCATCCAGCTCACAGTCGAGAGCCTGCGCGGCGCCCTCGGCCTGCCCGATTCAGCCACGCCGCATGCGCTGCGGCATTCCTTCGCCACCCATCTGCTCGGCCGCGGCGGCGATCTCCGGGCCATCCAGGAATTGCTCGGCCACGCCTCGCTCTCCACGACGCAGATCTACACCCGCGTCGATTCCGCCCGGCTGATGGCGGCCTACGACGCCGCCCACCCCCAGGCGGGTCGCTGAGGCCACCGGGACTCAGCCCGCGGCGGCCGGATAGGCGGGCAGCGGCGGGCGCAGCCTTTCCCAGGCCCGTGCCAGCCGCAGCACGCCGAGATCGTCGAAGCGCCGCCCGGTGATCTGCAGCCCGATCGGCAATCCGCCCGCGGTCATGGCCGCGGGCACGGCGATGGAGGGCTGGTCGGACATGTTGGCCGGCAGGGTGAAGACGATGTGTTCGAAGGGCCGGTCCGGATCGTGGAGGGGCGAGGCGAGTTCGGCGGCGTAGCTCGGCACCGGCGCGACCGGCGACAGCACGAAATCGAAGGGCGCGCTCTGCCTGAGCGCCGCATCCTTGATCGCCAGCATCTGGCTCATCCCACGATAGACGCGTTCGCCCGAAAGGCCGTCGCCCCGTTTTGCCCAGGCGAAGATGTAGGGGAGCACCTTGGCCTGCTTGTCCGGCGAGAGCGCGCCGATATCGGCCCAGGCGCGCTGGCTCCAGAAATCGTCGAGCCCGTCCAGCATCGCCCGCGTCATGAAGGCCGGCGCCTTTTCGACGATCGCGCCGGCCGCGGCGAAGGCTTTGCCCGCCGCCTCGATGGCCGCCTTGGTCTCCGGCTCGACGGGGATGCCGATACCCGGATCGAGCTGGAGGCCGATCCGCAGCCCCTTCACATCCAGATCGAGCGACAGCCAGTCGATCTCCTGCGGCGGCAGGCTCATGCCGTCGCGCGCGTCGGGCTTCGCGATCTCGCGCATCATCAGCGCCGCATCCGTGACCGTCCGCGTCATCGGGCCGGCGACGCGGCCATAATAGCTCGGGTCGATCGGCACTCGGCCGAAGCTCGGCTTCAGCCCGACCAGCCCGCACCAGCCGGCCGGCAGGCGGATCGACCCGCCGATATCGGTGCCGACATGCAACGGACCGTAGCCGGCGGCGCCCGCCGCACCCGCTCCGGCTGAGGAGCCGCCGGAATTCTTCGTGATGTCCCAGGGGTTGCGGGCGAGATCGTGGAAGCTCGACAAGCCGGAGGACAGCATGCCGTAATCCGGCATCGTCGTCTTCGCCACCATGACGAAGCCCGCCTCCCCCAGCCTCGCGGCGACGGGAGCATCCTCCACCATCGGCGACAGGTCGCGCGCGGCGGTGCCGATCGGCATGGGCGTACCCTTGGTCGCGATGTTCTCCTTGATCGTGCCCGGCACGCCGTCGAGCGGCAGCGGCTCGCCCTTCATCCAGCGGGCCTCGGATTCCTTCGCCGCCCGCATGGCCGCCTCGGGATCATAGGCGTAGAGCGCGCTGATCCGCGGCTCCCACTGCTCGATCCGGGTGATCACCGCCGCCACCGCCTCGACGGGTGAAAGGGTCCGGGCGCGGTAGGCGTCCAGCAGTTCGGCGGCGCTGAGATCGGCGGGGCTGGACATCGGCATCATCCTCGGCAGGCAGGGCGCAGCAGAGCCATCATCCATGGCACGGCTGATGGACACGGCCGCCCTGCGGGGCGCAACCCGCGCCGGACCTGGCCGCATCACGCCGCAAGCAAACGCCGCGCCGGATCGGCCCTCAAGCGAAATAGTCGGGATGCTCCGCCTTCAGATGCACCAGGTCTGGCAGCAGCGTGCCCAGATGCTTGCGCATCGCGGCGACCGCGGCCGGGCCGTCATGACGGCGGACCGCATCGACGATCGAGAGATGCTCGCGGATCACCATCGCCATGCGCCCCGGCACCGGCAGCGTCATCCGCCGGCAGCGGTCGATCTGGCTCTTGGCCGCATGCGCGATCTTCCAGATGCCGGGATAGCCTGCGACGAGAGCCAGGTCCTCGTGGAAGTCCTCGTCCGCGCGATGAAAACTCTCCTGGTCGCCCGCCTCGAAAGCCTCGTGCTGGCGTGCGATCGTGGCGTCGAGCCGGCTGATCGCCTCGGGCGTCGCGATCCGCGCCACGAGATCCACCGTCGCACATTCGAGCGCCTGCCGGATGAACACCGCCTCGGGGATCGCCTCGCTCGGGATTCGCGCGACGAAGGTTCCGGCCTGCGGTAAGATCTCGAAGATGCCCTCCTCCATCTGCCGGATCAGCGCCTCGCGAACCGGTGTCCGGCTCATGCCGAAATGCGCGGTCAGCTCCTTCTCGACCAGCGCCGCGCCGGGCACGATTTCCATGGCTAGGATCGCGCGCCTCAGCTCGTCCTGCACCATCGAGGCCGCCGTCGAGCGTCCGGCCGGGAGGGCGCCCAGCGGCTGGCGCCGCCTCTCGCGGCGCACGGGATCGGCACTGACTTTGGGCGGGAGCGTGACCTGCGACATCGCCTTGCCTCATTGGGCCGGTGGGCCGGGCGGCCCTGCCGGAGGACGCGCCGGCCGCATGGCGACGGCGCCCTTCGGCGGATAGCACGGGCGCGGGTGACGTACTAGTATATTAGTATATTGACCGATCCGCGCAGTCGCGCCTATGGTCCGCCGGTTGATCCGATGGGAGCGTCCGGACCAGATGTTGCTGCACGATGATCGCCTGTTTCCCGCCGACCCTGTCACGCGCGGCATCGCGCGGCGGCTCTATGCGACCATCCGCGACCTGCCGATCATCTCGCCGCATGGCCATACCGATCCGCGCTGGTTCGCGGAGGACCAGCCCTTCGCAGATCCCTCGACGCTGCTGGTGAAGCCGGACCATTACATCTTCCGGATGCTCTACTCGCAGGGCGTGCCGCTTGAGATGCTCGGCATCCCGCGCAAGGACGGAGCGAAAGTCGAGAGCGACCCGCGCGCGATCTGGAAGCTCTTCGCCAGCCATTGGCATCTGTTCCGGGGTACGCCGAGCCGGCTCTGGTTCGAGCACGCGCTGTCCAGCGTCTTCGGCATCAACGAGCGCCTGTCGAGCGACAATGCCGAGCGCCTCTATGACCGCATCGCCGAAAAGCTGCAGGAGCCGGAGTATCGCCCGCGTGCGCTGTTCGACCGCTTCGGGATCGAAGCGATCTCGACCACGGAAGGCGCGCTCGACGATCTGAAGTGGCACGACATGATCAGGGCCTCGGGCTGGAGCGGCAAGGTCGTCACCGCCTATCGGCCCGACAGCGTCGTCGATCCGGAGTTCGAGGGCTTCGCCGGAAATCTCGAGCAGTTCGGCGCCCTGACAGGCGAAGACGTCATGAGCTGGAGCGGCTATCTCGCCGCCCATCGCCAGCGCCGCGACTATTTCCGCCAGCGCGGCGCGACCTCCTCCGACCATGGCCACGCCACGGCCCGCACGGCGAACCTGTCCAAGACGGACGCCGAGGCGCTGTTCGCCAAGGTCGTCGCCGGCAAGGTCTCGGCCGAGGAGGCTGATCTTTTCCGCGGCCAGATGCTGACAGAGATGGCGAAGATGAGCCTCGATGACGGGCTCGTCCTGCAGATCCATCCCGGCTCCTCGCGCAACCACAATCCGCGCCTGTTCGAGCGCTTCGGCCGGGACATGGGCGCCGACATTCCCGTCCGGATGGAATATGTCGCTGCCCTGAAACCCCTGCTCGATGCGGTCGGCAACGAGCGCAACCTGACCGTGATCGCCTTCACGCTCGACGAGACCACCTATTCGCGCGAACTCGCGCCGCTCGCCGGCCACTATCCCGCGCTGAAGCTCGGGCCGGGCTGGTGGTTCCTCGATGCGCCCGAGGCCATGCTGCGCTTCCGCGAACTGACGACGGAGACGGCAGGCTTCTACAACACCGTCGGCTTCAACGACGACACCCGCGCCTATCTTTCGATCCCTGCGCGCCACGACGTCGCCCGCCGCTGCGACTGCACCTATCTCGCCAAGCTCGTCGCCGAGCACCGTCTCGACGAGGACGAGGCAGCCGAGGTCGCCCATGACCTCGCCTACCGCCTGGCCAAGGAGGCTTACAAGCTGTGAGCCCCGTCGCCGCCCACCAACTCCGTCATTGCGAGCGCAGCGAAGCAAGCCAGAGCCGCGTGCTCGACGCCTCCCTGGATTGCTTCGTCGCTGCGCTCCTCGCAATGACGATGGAGACCATCTGATGATCGACGAACGCCAGGCCGCCCATCCGCGCGACGTGAAGGGCTACGACACCGAGACCCTGCGCGCGGATTTCCTGATCGAACGCATCTTCGTCCCCGGTGAGATCACGCTGACCTACAGCCATTACGACCGCATGATCGTCGGCGGCGCGACCCCGACGGCACAGCCACTGAAGCTTGAGCCCTATCCGCCGACCGGCACGCCCTTCTTGCTGGCGCGGCGCGAGCTCGGCGTCATCAACATCGGCGGGGCCGGCCGCGTCACCGTCGACGGCCAGGCCTTCGATCTGCCGAATCTCGACGCGTTTTATGTCGGGCTGGGCGCCAGGGACGTCTCCTTCGCCAGCGCCGACGCAGCCAACCCGGCCAAGTTCTACCTGACCAGCGCGCCCGCCCATCGCGAGGCACGCCACCAGCTGATCCGCAAGGAGGACGCCAACACGATCCATCTCGGCTCGTCGGAGACCTCCAACAAGCGCACCATCCGGCAATACATCATGCCCAACACCACCGGCACCAACCAGCTGGTGATGGGGATGACGGCGCTGGAGCCCGGCTCGGTCTGGAACTCCATGCCCTGCCACACCCATACGCGGCGGATGGAAGCCTATCTCTACTTCAACCTCGACCCGGCCCACCGCGTCTTCCACTTCATGGGCGAACCGACCCAGACCCGCCACCTCCTCGTCGCCAATGAGCAGGCGGTGATCTCGCCGAACTGGTCGATCCATTGCGGCTGCGGCACCTCGAACTACGCCTTCGTCTGGGCGATGGCCGGCGACAATGTCGAGTTCACCGACATGGACCCCGCCCCCGTGGACAGCTTACGCTGATGGCCTCGCCCTTCGACCTCACCGGCCGCAAGGCCCTGGTCACCGGCGCCAATACCGGCATCGGCCAGGGCATTGCGCTGGCTCTGGCGCAGGCCGGCGCCACGGTGGTGGCCGCCGGGCGCTCGGACCTGAGCGAGACGCTGGCACTGATCGCGGAAGCCGGCGGAACCGCTCATGCCCTCAAGGTCGATCTGCAGGAAAGGGAGATCGCGCCGCGCGTCATCGCTCAGGCTGAAGCTCTCGCCGGCCCGCTCGACATCCTCGTCAACAATGCCGGCATCATTCGCCGGGCCGACGCGCTCGACTTCAGCGAGAGCGACTGGGACGAGGTGATCAACGTCAACCTCAAGGCGACCTTCTTCCTGGCGCAGGCCTTCGCGAAATCGGCTGTCGAGGCCGGGCGCGGCGCCCGCATCGTCAACATCGCCTCGCTGCTGTCCTTCCAGGGCGGAATCCGCGTCGCCTCCTACACCGCCAGCAAGAGCGGCCTCGCCGGCCTGACCAAGCTTCTCGCCTGCGAATGGGCGCAGAAGGGCATCAACGTCAACGCCATCGCGCCCGGCTATATCGAGAGCAACAACACGCAGGCCCTGCGCGCCGACGCAGACCGCAACCAGGCGATCCTCGCGCGCATTCCTGCCGGCCGCTGGGGCAAGCCCTCGGATATCGGCGGCGCCGCCGTGTTCCTCGCCAGCGACGCGAGCGCCTACATGCACGGCGCCATCATCCCCGTCGACGGAGGCTGGCTCGCACGATGACCGATCGTCTGAATTCCTTTTTCCAGCTGGCATCCGACATCGCCTGGGAGCCGACCGAGCCCGGCGTCAAGCGCAAGATCATGGCCTATGGGCCCGATCTGATGGTCGTGCGGGTGGTCTTCGAAGCCGGCGCGGTGGGCAAGGCGCACCAGCACCCGCACCGGCAGGCGTGCTATGTCGAGAGCGGCGTCTTCGACGTCACCATCGACGGACAGACCCAGCGGCTGTCGGCCGGCGACACCTTCTTCGTCCCGGCCGACCTCGTCCACGGCGTCACCGCGGTCGAGGCCGGCCAGCTGATCGATTCCTTCACGCCGATGCGCAGCGAATTTCTCTAGACGAGACCGCCAGTTCTCAAGCCGAGACCGCCCTGCCGGCCACCGCCGGCTGGGCTCCCATCACGGGACAAGAACGACCGGAAAAAAGTCCGGCGAACCAATAACGGGAGAGACAACCTTGACGATCACGAAAAGGACTTTTGGCCTGCTCG
>NZ_JAUXYO010000176.1 GCF_030694325.1 Allobosea sp.
TACGAAAGGCTCTGCCAACACGGCAAAAAACCGATCGTCGCCATCACCGCAGTCATGCGAAAACTCATCGTCATCGCAAACGCAAAAATCCGTGACCTCCGTCTGTCAACACGCGAAGCGCAAGTGAGTTGATGACGGTGAGGCGTCGGGGAGAAGCCCGGGCAGTCTTGCACTCCCGCAAGATTTCGGATTGCCTGCCGGAGACCGTCGGCAGGGGCCCGCCATGACCACCCATCTCGCCTGGGACGATTTCCGGCTGGTCAAGGCCATCGCCGACCATCACGGGCTGACGGGGGCCGCCGCGGCGCTCGGCGTCAACCATTCCACCGTGTTCCGGCGCCTCGGGCAGATCGAGGAGCAGATCGGGCTGCAGCTCTTCGAGCGGCGCAAGACCGGCTATGTCGCCACCGTCGCCGGCGTCGAGATGGCGATGCTGGCCGCCCGCGTCGAGGACGACGTCGCCGCCTTCAGCCGCCGGCTCGCGGGCCGCGATCTCACCCCCTCCGGCGAATTGCGGATCACCACAACGGACACGCTCTATCTCAACCTGCTGCTGCCGATCTTCGCCGCCTTCCGCGCCCTGCATCCGGCAATCCGGCTCGACATCGTCATCGGCAATCAGGCGCTCAACCTGTCCAAGCGCGACGCGGACATCGCGATCCGCGCCAGCGACGCGCCGGGCGAGACGCTCGTCGGGCGCAGGCTCGCGACGCTGACCTGGGCGATCTATGGCAGCGCGCTCGGGACCTCACCCACCGACGAACCCGGGAGCCTGTTCGCGCGCGACTGGGTCGCGCTCGGCGATGCGCTCGGCCATGTGAAGGCGGCCCGCTATGTCCGCGAGAAGGTGGCGCCGGAGCGGATCGCGCTGAAGAGCTCGGCCGTGCTCGGCCTGGCCGAAGCCGTCGAGCAGGGGCTCGGCATCGGCCCCCTGCCCTGCTTCATCGCCGACCAGCGCCCGGGTCTGGTGCGGCTGCTGCCGCCCGATCCGGATTTCTCGACGGGCCTGTGGATCCTGACCCATCCCGACATCCGCAACGCCCCGCGCGTGCGCGCCTTCATGGACTATGTCGGCGGCGAACTCGCGAAGAAGCGCGGGCTGATCGAGGGGACGGCCGCATAGGCTCCAAAGCTTGCGGAGTTATCCCGGAAACCGCGTCGTCATCCCGGGCTTGCCCCGGGATCCATCGGAGGGCTCTGGAGCGCTAGGATGGATCCCGGAGCGGCGCTGCTTCGCAGCTTGTCCGGGATGACGGCGTGTTTCCGCGCGAAGCGAGCGCTAGCCAATTTCCACCACGACCCGCCCCCTGACCTTCCCGTCGACGATGGCGCGGGCGGTGTCGATGACGTCGGTCAGCGGGATGCGCGTGGTCATCAGGGCGAGCCGGTCGCGGTCGAGGTCGGCCGCCAGCCTCGCCCAGGCCTCGAGCCGGCGCGGCTTCGGGCACATCACCGAATCGATGCCGAGCAGGGATACGCCGCGCAGGATGAAGGGCGCGACGGAGGCCGGCAGGTCCATGCCCTGGGCGAGGCCGCAGGCGGCGACGGCGCCGCCATATTTCGTCATCGACAGCAGGTTGGCGAGCGTGTGCGAGCCGACGGCGTCGACGCCGGCGATCCAGCGCTCCTTGCCGAGCGGACGGCCGGGTGCCGACAATTCGGCGCGGTCGATGATCTCGGCGGCACCGAGGCTCTTGAGGTAGTCGGCCTCTTCGGGGCGGCCGGTCGAGGCGATGACGTGCCAGCCCGCCTTGGCGAGCAGCGCGACCGCCACCGAGCCGACGCCGCCGGCGGCACCCGTGACGACAACCAGCCCGTCGACGGGCTTGAGGCCGTGCTTCTCCAGCGCCAGCACGCAGAGCATGGCGGTGTAGCCGGCGGTGCCGATCGCCATCGCCTCGTCGGGGTTGAGGCCCGCGGGCAGCGGCACCAGCCAGTCGCCCTTGACCCGGGCTTTCTGGGCGTAGGCGCCCAGATGCGTCTCGCCCGTGCCCCAGCCGTTCAGCACGACGAGGTCGCCCGGCTTGAAGTCGGGATGCTCGGAGCTCTCGACGCGGCCGGCGAAATCGATGCCGGGGATCATCGGCCAGCGCCGGACCACGGGGGCGCGCCCGGTGAGCGCCAGCCCGTCCTTGTAGTTCACCGTCGAATGCGTGACACGGACGGTGACGTCGCCCTCCATCAGCTCGCTCTCGGCGAAGTCGGTGAAGGCGAGGTCGGGGCCGGTCTCGCCCTTGGTCGCGACGAGGGCCTTGAAGGTGGTCATGGGCTGCCTTCCAACGTCAGTCCCCTCAGCCCTCATCCTGAGGAGCGATCGCAGATCGCGTCTCGAAGGATGGTTCAGGAGGCTCCGGAAGCAGCTGGAGCATCCTTCGAGACGCCGCTTCGCGGCTCCTCAGGATGAGGGCTGAGGAGTTGGCGGCGCAGATGAGGCGAGTTGACCTTGGCCGGCCGCCGTTCGCAACCCCGCGCGGCTTTCGCCTTTCGTCAGGCCGGTTGCGGCACCGCGCGCTCGACCGGCTTCTCGACGATCGGCAGGTTGATCAGCGCCGAGACGATGCCGAGCGCGACCGAGAGCCACCAGACGACGAGATAGGAGCCGAAGGCCTCGTAGAGCAGGCCGCCCAGCCAGACCCCGAGAAACCCGCCGACCTGATGCGAGAAGAAGGCGAAGCCATAGAGCATCGCCATGTATTTCGTGCCGAACATCAGCATGACCAGCGAGGAGGTCGGCGGCACCGTCGAGAGCCAGAACAGGCCGATGACGACGCCGAACGCGATCGAGGTCGCCGGGCTCGGCGGCAGCAGGATGAAGACCGCGATCGCCACCGAGCGGCCGAAATAGATCCAGGCCAGCAGATGGCGCTTGGGCATGCGCGTCGAGAGCCAGCCCGAGGAGAGCGAGCCGACGGCGTTCGCCAGCCCGATCACCGCCAGCGTCCAGCCGCCGACCCAGGCCGCCAGCCCCATATCCTTGAGATAAGCCGGCATATGCACGGTAATGAAGGCGAGCTGGAATCCGCAGGTGAAGAAGCCGAGCACCAGCAGGACATAGCTGCGGTGCCGGAAAGCCTCGGCCAGCGCCTGGGCGATCGACTGGTTGGGCAGGTTGGCGGCCGAGGCTTGGACCGCGCCGCCTAGCTTGCGCGTCGACAGGAAGATCGAGATCGGCAGGATCGGCAGCAGCGTCAGCGCGAAGACCATCAGCGCCTGGTTCCAGCCGATCTGCTCGATCAGGATGTTGCCGATCGGCGGGTAGAGAAACTGGCCGAAGGAGCCCGCCGCCGTACCCGCGCCGAACGCCATCGGCCGCCAGGATTCGGGCAGGAGCTTGCCGAAGGCGGCGAGCACGAGGTTGAAGGAACAGGCGGAGAGGCCGAAGCCGATCAGCACGCCGGCGCCGAAATGCAGCTGCAGCGGCGTGGTGGCGAGCGCCATCACGACGAGGCCGGCCGCATAGAGCAGGGCGCCGACGCAGAACACCTTGACGATGCCGAAACGGTCGGCGATGGCGCCCGCAAAGGGCGCACCCAGCCCCCAGAGCAGGTTCTGGATGGCAAGCGCCAGGCCGAAGGTGTCGCGCCCCCAGCCGAACTGCACCGTCATCGGGATCTGGAACAGGCCGGCGCTGGCGCGCGGGCCGAAGGTGATCAGCGCGATCAGGCAGCCCGCCGCGACGATGATCTCCGGCGCATGGCTGCGCCCCGGGGCGGGGCTCGAGGCGAGGCTCATGGACAGGTCTCCGGCGAGGCTGACGTGTGGCTGCACGATAGCGCCGAACACGACGGTACGATAACGCGATTTCGTGGCATGGCGCATCACGCGGATGCATGGGAGGGCGGCGATTCCCTGCTCACGGACACCAGTCCGGGTCATCCCGGGCGACCGCAGGGAGACCCGGGATCCATGCCGAGGCCTCACCGGAAAGCGCTCCGGAATGGATCCCGGGTCTTCGCTGCGCTCCGCCCGGGATGACCCGACGACCAGCGTAAAGGCCCACTCCGTCCCGCCGTTAACCCCCGCTCAACCCTACCGGGGTGATAACGACATCATGCGAAAGCGCGCCGGTCGCGCGCCCGTCGCTGCCCTGTGTTCGTGGTGGGTGTGCGGTTTTGAGTCATTTGCGGTTACGGCGGCGGACCAGACGGATCGGATCGACCGGGCTCAGATGGGCCCTGTCGACGGTCGCGCCATGGGCCCTGTCGGCGGGGCTGCTGGTCTCGTTTACCGCCTCGGCCGGCCAGAATGCCGGTCTCGACACGCTGCCCACGACATCGCTCTTCCGCACGCTGCCCGGCCCGGCCTCGGAACTGGAGGAAGGCCCCTCGCTGCTCGTGGCGGCCAGCGCCTTCCGCCTGCCCGGCCTGTCGCTGAGTTCGGCCATCCACAAGGCGCATCTCTCCTTCGACGATCCCGAGCGGCGCTTCGTCATCGATCCGCGCCAGCCGCGCGAGGAGATGAAGCGCAGCGCCAAGGGCTTCCCCGAGGTCGACCGCACCGCCAAGGGCGATCCGCTGCCGCGCTTAAGGCCGGGCCTCTCGGCGCGGGGACCGCGCGAACTCGAGCAGGTCGTCTTCGGCGACACCCAGCCGGGGCTGATCTCGGGCGGCTTCTCGCTGGAAGCGATGCGCGAGGCGGAGGGCATCATCGGCCCGCCGGTCGGCTTCGAACCCCATTCCGACGAGCAGGGCCTGACCGACCCGGCCCTCTCCGATTCCTCGCCGGACGCGCTCGCGGCCTCGGGCGTCTCGCCCTATGGCAATGTCCCGCGCACGCTCGACGGCGGCACGCCCGGCGTCGCCGCGCCGCTGGCGCAGGCTTCGACGACGCCCTCCGTCAACTACAGCGTGACCACGCTGGTGCCGGCGCTGCTGCCCCCGGCGCCGGAGCCGCCCGGCCTGCTGGCGCGTGCCCCCGCCTCGCCGCTGCGGCGCGGCGCGCTGCCCGAGAGCGGCGCACGCGAGATCTATACCGGGCTGATCCCCGCCGCCGACATGGCGCGCCAGCAGCGCTGCCTGGCGGAGGCGGTCTATTTCGAGGCGCGCTCGGAATCCGACGAGGGCCGCGCCGCGGTGGCGCAGGTCGTGCTCAACCGGGTCAAGAGCCCGCTCTATCCCGACAGCGTCTGCGGCGTGGTCTACCAGAACAGCCACCGCTACCTGGCCTGCCAGTTCACCTTCACCTGCGAGGGCAAGTCCCTGCGCATCACCGAGCCCGGCCCCTGGCGCGACGCGGTCCGCATCGCCCGCGAGGTCTATGAGGGCACGACCTATCTCGCCGAAGTCGGCGCCTCGACGCACTACCACGCCCAATATGTCCGCCCCTACTGGGCCAAGAAGCTCAAGAAGATGGACACGATCGGCCAGCACATCTTCTACAAGCTGCGGCCCGGGCAGACGTGAGGGGGGCGCTCTAGCGCGAACAATCAGATGGCAACAGAACGCAAATCGGGCGAGCCTGAGATTGGGGTACGACGGCATCGGTCTGAGCCTCGGCCAGGAGAAGTCTCATGACGGGCATCAAGCCGAGCGATCTGATCCTCCTTGACTGCGAAGTCGGGCTGTCGGGAGGAGGTGTCGCAGCTCTCCTGACGGTTGCCACGATCGAAGAAATTGAGCGTAGGGAATCCCGGATCATCACTCTTCTCATGAGGACTGACGAGGCCGCGACGATGTCGCGCTTTCTTGCCGAAGCCGCGGAGGCGGCGGGCATGGGAGCGCCCCCGACAGACCAGAGGCAATGACTGATCGGCTGATCACGACCTCACGCACCCGCTTTGTGTTAGCACCGCCGCCCGCCTGGTAGCTCAGCTCGACCGTCTCGATCGAGGCCCAGGCGAACCGCTCGCGCATCTCGGGCACGTCGTTCAATGACAGGATGAATCGGCCTCGAAGGCGCTGTAAAGCGGCGCTGGGGTCTTCGAAGTCCGATCGCTCGAACAATCCCCAGCCATGGCCGTGCTCGGTGCCGCGATGGGGCGCGTCGAGACGGACATGCGTCTTCGGGCGGCGCTCCCTGCAGGTTGAGCCGCTGAACCCTCGGGCTCTCCGTCAGGTCAGGGCCACGCCTCGCGGTCCGTCGCATGCGATCCATTTTTCGCCGGCCGGTTATCCTTTGTGCTGACGCAGCGTGCAGTTCGGGCCTCGATTCACGGATTGTTAAGGCGCTGGGCCGATCTCCCATCGACCGCCCGGAGATCATCGAACTTGACCACCCTGTCCTCCTCGCTGGCCGCGGCGTTCATGGCCGGCTCGCTGGCTTCGGCACATGCGCCCGTGCCGGCTTCCGCCACGGCACCACGCGATCTGCTGTTCGCCTGCATGGAAGAGCAGCGGGTGCTGCCGCCCGCGCTGCGGGCCGCCACTTGCCAGTGCTATGTCGAGAAGGCGCAGGCGCCGCTGTTCAGGATGGAAGCGGCTTTCGTCTCGGCGGCCACATTGTCGCTCTGGCGCGGCAACCTGATCAAGGAATGCCTGGCCACCGAACGTGACATCCAGCAGCGCGCCAAGGAGACGCCTGCGCGCGGAAGCCGCGACATCTACTGAGTCCCGCGCTTGGGCGTCGGACGGCGGGGCCCTCGAGATCGGCAGGCCCCTCCCACGCTCTCGACCGGGGCCCTCCCCGAGCACCGGCTTCGCCCGGAGTTGGCGGCGCGCGCCGGAACAGCGCTGGCAAAACGGCGTTGCACCCGCGAAGGGAGGCGACATGCCGCGCTATTTCATCACCAGCGACGACGGTTCGGGCCCGGAGCGCGAGCCCGAACCGCTGGAGTTTCCCGACGAGAAGACGGCGACCGACGACGCGCAGCTGGCGCTGGCCGAGATGGCGGTCGAGGTTCTGCCGCGAGCGCGGCAGGCGGCCCTTTCGGTGAGCCTCGACGACGAGGCGGGCGAGGCGGTCTACCGCGCCTCGGTAACGATCGAGGCGCGCCGCGGCGAGGAAATCCGTGCCGCCGACGCGGCGCACGATGCGGCGGCCGACACCGTGGCGGAGCTGATCAAGGGGCGCTGACTCGTTGTCGGCCGAGCGACGCGCGCCGAAATCCACTCAAATGCCCGCGATCGGCTTCACGCAACGTCAAACTGCATGAAGATGCTGCAGGGCCGTCGCTTGGTTAATTTTACCTTGTTTCGGCGTTTACCTTGCGTTCATCACTGTTTCCCGGCTTTCTCCGCCCCACAGAGCGGCGCCCGACGCCGCGGGTTTGGGGACGGGTTGTCGACCATGGCGAAGAAGGCTCTCACCGTTTCGGCTTTCGCAGCACCCGCCGTCTCGGCGGCCCTGCTGCTGAGCGTGTCCGCGGCCCAGGCTGGCGGCTGCTACGGCTCCTCCTGCCGTCCCGCCCCCTGCCAGGGCACGGCCTGCTACAACCTCGTCGAGACGCCCCCGGTCTATGGCTCCATCGCCGAGACGCAGATCGTGCGGCCGGCCAAGACCTATCGCCGCATCGTCCCGGCCGAATACGACTACGTCACCGAGAAGGTGATGATCCAGCCGGCCCGGCAGATCCCGCACCACGTCCCGGCGCAGTACTCGTCCATTCAGGAGAAGGTCCTGGTCTCGCCCGGCGGCAAGCGCTGGGAGGTCACCACGGACGCCCATGGCCGCACCACCGGCTGCTGGGTCTATGACAAGCCGGAATATGGCTACCGCCAGCGCACGGTCGAGGTTTCGCCGGCCCGCGTCGAATACGAGACCGTTCCCGCCGTCTACACCCAGCGCCAGCGCAAGGTGATGGTGCGGCCCACCCAGGTGCTGCACGAGACCGTGCCGGCCGTCACCGAGACCCGCCATCGCAAAGTGCTGGTGAGCCCCGGCTCGAAGCACTGGCAGAGGGCCGGCTACTGAATTTCGACTTGAGACGTTTGTGAACTGACGACCTTTGACTACGGAAAAGACCACTCAACCCCGGCTTCGGCCGGGGTTTTTTATGGGCCAGCCATACCTCAACACTCCGCGTCATCCTGGGCTTCGCACAGCGAAGACCGGGATCCATCATCGGGCGCTCCCTCTGGAGAGGGATGGCGCCCGATGATGGATCCCGGCCTGCGCCGCTTTCGCGGCTTGTCCAGGATGACGATCGTGGTTTTCGATAGAGGGTGGTGACTCTCGCCGTAACAGCCGCGGGGCGCCCTACCCCAGCCCGCCCATCAGCAGCGCGAGCACGCCGACGCCGAGAAAGAACGCGAGCAGGCGGGCGGGCATGGCGACGAGCGCGCCCGGCGAACGGCCGAGCGCGAGGCCGGCTGCGATCTCGGTCAGGCCGAGCCCGAGCAGAACGAGGATGAAGGGCGGAAAGCCGGCGGAGGGCGCAAGCCAGCCCGCCTTGAAGACCAGGGCGACGAGGGCGCCGAGCGCGACACCGAAGGCGATGAAGACGAGCTCGACGCGCGAGAACCGCATGAAGCGGCTCAGCGCCGGCGGAAATTCTGGTTGCGCGGCGGGCCGCTGGGCGCGGGGCCGGCGGTCTTCTGGCGGAAGTTGATGCGGCCGCGATCGAGGTCATAAGGCGACATCTCGACGACGACGCGGTCGCCGGCGATGGTGCGGATGCGGTTCTTCTTCATCTTGCCGGCCGCATAGGCCAGGATGATGTGGTCGTTGTCGAGCTTCACCCGATAATTGCCGTCCGGCAGCACTTCGACCACCGTTCCGTCGAATTCGAGCAGTTCTTCTTTAGCCATTCTGTCGTCCTTCGTGTGCCCGTTGGCGCAGGGAACGGACCGGCCCCTCGAGGCCGGCCCGTCCCGGTTCTGGCTCGTCGCGCGTCAGTTCGCGCGCCGCCGGGCGCCGTTGGTGCGTGGTTGCTGTGTTCTTTGCTGCAAGAACGCGACGCCGCCAAGTCCTTCCTTGGCGGAACCAGCGTCTTTTCGCGCAGCCGGCGCGTCCGTGCGCTGCGGCCGCTCGCTGCGCGGCGCGTCAGACCGCGGACCGCCATGCGCCGGCTTCGCCGACTGCGGCCGGCCCGAGCGCTCGCCCTGCCGTTCCCCCTGGGACCGACCCTGGTCGCGACCGCCGCCGCCCTGCTGGCCGCGCCCACCGCGACCCTGGTTCTGGGGCGGCTTCTTCGGGGTGCGGCCGTCCCAATACGGCACCTCGCCCATGGGCGTGATGGCGATACGGGTCAGCTTCTCGATGGCGGCGAGGTCGCCGCGCTCTTCGGGCGTGCAGAAGGCGATCGCCATGCCCGAGGCGCCGGCGCGCGCGGTGCGGCCGATGCGGTGGACATAGGTCTCGGCGACGTTGGGCAGGTCGAACTGCACGACATGGCTGATGCCGTCGACATCGATGCCGCGGGCGGCGATGTCGGTGGCGACGAGGATGCGCAGCTCACCGTCGCGGAAGGCGCCGAGCGCCCGCTCGCGCTGGCCCTGGCTCTTGTTGCCATGGATGGCGGCGGATTTGATGCCGGAGACCTCGAGCTGGCGGACGACCTTGTCGGCGCCGTGCTTGGTGCGGGTGAAGACGATGGCGCGCTCCATCTCCGGCACGCTCAGGGTCTTGGCCAGCAGGGCCGGCTTCTCGCCCGGCGAGGTGAAGATGACGCGCTGGTCGATCTTCTCGGCGGTCGTGGCCACCGGCGCGACCGAGACCTCGACGGGGTCGCTCAGATAGGCCGAGGCGATCTCGCGGATCGGCTTGGGCATCGTCGCCGAGAACAGCAGGGTCTGGCGCTTCTTCGGGATCAGCGTGGCGATCCGGCGCAGCGCATGGACGAAGCCGAGATCGAGCATCTGGTCGGCCTCGTCGAGGACGAGATACTCGATCTCGCGCAGCGAGACGGCGCGCTGGTCGACGAGGTCGAGCAGGCGGCCCGGCGTGGCCACGAGGATGTCGACATGCTGGCCGAGCGCGCGGATCTGCTTGCCGACCGGCACGCCGCCGAAGACGACGGCGGACTTGACGGTGGTGAACTGGGCATAGGCGCGGATCGAGGTCTCGATCTGGGCGGCGAGCTCACGCGTCGGCGAGAGGATCAGCGCGCGCACCTGGCGCGTCTCCATGCGGCGCGGCTGGCTGAGCAGCCTGTGGATCAGCGGCAGGGAGAAGGCGGCGGTCTTGCCGGTGCCGGTCTGGGCGGCGCCGAGGAGATCGCGGCCCTGGAGGATGTGGGGAATCGCCTGGGCCTGGATCGGCGTCGGCGTGGTGTAACCTTCGGAAGCGAGCGCCTTGAGAAGCTGCTCGGCCAGGCCGAGGTCGGTAAATTGGGTCAAAACAGGTCTTTCCGGACGCCGCGACGCAAGGGGCACATGTGGGTCTCGGCTGTGCCGCCGGATTGCGCCCGGCCTTTGAATATTTGATCTGTCCCGCCGGCGAACCGCTAAGCCACAGCGCCGGAAGGTTTCGTGCGTGAACCAGGCCGGCGCGGGGCCGGCCTGGAGAGTCTAAGGGCCTCAGGCGACGGCGAGGTTGCCGGCCGAGGACTTGCCGGTCTTGCGATCGGCGACGAGCTCGAACGACACGACCTGGCCTTCGACCAGCTCGCGCAGCCCGGCGCGCTCGACGGCGGAGATGTGGACGAACACGTCCTGCCCGCCATTCTCAGGGGTGATGAAACCGTAGCCCTTGGTGGCGTTGAACCACTTGACGGTGCCCTTGTTCATATCGGTCGTCCTTACGTTCAGATCCGCGTATATCAGGAAGACACAGCGCGGCGCGCGGACGCCTGCCATGGTCTCGTAGTCGATGTGTGGTGGATCTGAATCGTGCCCGCCGTCCGAAACGGACCGCGCGGAGGATGGCCAGAACCCGGCCGCATCTCGTCTTACATGGAGATGCCTAGCACAAAACGCAACGCGGGTCCAGCGGCGGTAGTGTCTCTGCCATCTGAGCGGCAGGCGCGGCGACATCATTCTGGATCGACCAGGCGGACCACCCCTCTGATCGACCTGGATCGTGCCTGGGCCTTCACCGCGCCCATGTCGGTTTCTGGCAAGCCAAGCGGGCGTCCTGAGGGAGACGGCAGGGTCTTCGTGAGCCCGCCGCCCTCCCTATCGACCGATTGGCCCAACTCAACGCGGGCAGACCGCTCCCGTCTCGCCCCAGGCCTTGAGCAGCGCGCCGAACTGATCCTGCGTGCCGGGCGCCGGCTGGCGGCCGGGGCCGGGGCGCCAGGCCCAGCCGACGAGCGAGTCCTCGGCGACATGCTTGATCAGCGCGGCCATGTCGCGGCTGCCATTGCGGTTGGGGTCCTTCAACTGCTCGCAGATCTGGCCGAGCGTCTTGCCCTCCCAGGCCATCGAAGCGGGGGCCAGCGCCCAGTGGCCGTCGCCGGGCACGCGCGCGGGATCGAAGTTCTCCTTGCCGTGGCAGGTCGAGCAGGCCATGCCGGGTGCGCCATGCCCATCCTTGCCGCGCACGACCAGCGGCTGGTGCGGGCGCTGCGCATCGGTCTGGCGCGGGCGCTCGGTCGCCGGGTGGCAGTTCACGCAGCGCGGATGCTGCAGAACCTTGCCCATCTCGGTGAAGATCGCAGCCGAGCGGGCCTCACGCTGGGCGATGGATTGGAAGCTCTCGACCGGTCGCAGGGTTCCTGCCGGCGGCGTCGGAGTCTGCGCCGTGGTGATGGCCGTGCCTGCGAGCGCGAGCCCGAGGCCGGCGACCGCGGCAAGAGCAGTCTGTCGCAGCATCAGACCATCCCTCCGACCATCGGCAGTTGGCGCGGGCGACCCTGGCCGAGACGCGCCAGCGCATTCGCCACGGCGGGCCCGATCGGCGGGACGCCTGGTTCGCCGACGCCCGTCGGCTTCTCGCTGGAGGCGATGATCGCGACCTCGACCTCCGGCATCTCGTGGATGCGCAGCGAGCGATAGGTGTCGAAATTGGTCTGGACCGGCTTGCCCTTGTCGAGCGTGAGTTCGCCATAGAGCACATGGCCGAGACCGAAGCCGATGCCGCCTTCCATCTGCGCACGGATGATGTCGGGATTGACGGCGATGCCACAATCGATCGCGCACCAGACCTTGTGGACCTTCGGCTCGCCGCCCTCGCCCAGCGAGACCTCGGCGATCTGGGCGACAAAGGAGCCGAAGCTCTCCGCCACCGCGACGCCGCGGGCGCGGCCGTTGCCGGCATCGGGGCCGGTCCATTTCGCCAGCTCCGCGACGGCCTTCAGCACCCCAGCCAACCGCGGTTCCTTGCCCATCAAGGCGAGACGCCCCGCGACGGGATCCTGCCCCGCCGCCTGGAGCAGTTCGTCCATGAAGCACTCGACCGCATAGGCGGTATGGGTGTGGCCGACCGAACGCCACCAGAGCGTCGGGACGCCGACCTTGGCGGTATGGACCTCGCAGCGGAAATCCGCGACTTCATAGGGCAGTTCGTTGGCGCCCTCGACCATGGTCGCATCGACGCCGTTCTTCACCGTCATCGCCTCGAAGGGCGTGCCGAGGAAGAAGGACTGGCCGACGATGGCGTTGGTCCAGGCGGTGATCTTGCCGTCCTTCACAGCGCCGCGCATGCGGTGGACGAAAAGCGGGCGGTAGTAGCCGCCTGCGAGGTCGTCCTCGCGGGTCCAGACCAGCTTGACCGGCCGGTTGGGGCCGATCGCCTTGGCGCACATGGCCAATTCCGCCGCCAGATGCTGGCTGACCTGGGCGCGCCGGCCGAAGGAACCGCCGGCCAGCATGGTCTCGAGTTGCACCTTCTCGGGCGGCAGTTCGAGGATCGTGGCGATGGTCTGGTGCTCGGTGGTCTGGAACTGGCTGCCGAAACGGGCGAGCGCGCCTTGCGCGTTCCATTCCAGATAGCCGTCGAGCGGTTCCATCGGCGCGTGCGCCAGATAGGGGAACACGTATTCCGCCTCGATCACGCGCTCGGCCTTCGCGAGCACGGCCTGCGCATCGCCATGGCTGCCGGCGACGGTGCCCGGCGTGCGGGCGAGCGCGCGGTACTCGGCGACGAGTTCGGCGCTGCCGCGCGTCTCGGCCTCGCTCTCGTCCCAGACGACCTTCAGCGCCTCGCGGCCCTTGATGGCCGGCCACATGCCTTGCGCGTAGACGGCCACCCCCGAGCCGATCTGCTTCACGTCGACCACGCCCTTGACCTTAAGGGCGTCGGCCGCGTCGAAGCTCGCGACCTTGCCGCCGAAGCGCGGCGGGCGGGCGACGACGACCGTCAGCATGCCGAGCGCGCTGATGTCGATGGTGAACTGCGCCTTGCCACGGGCCTTGTCGGCGCTGTCGAGGCGCTTCACCACGCCCTCCTTGCCGATCAGTCTGAACTGGGCCGGCGGCTTCAGCGGCACGTCAGTAGGGGCTGGCAGTTTTGCCGCAGCATCGGCAAACTCGCCGAAGCGGCCCTGCTTGCCGGAGGCGTGCTTGAGCACGCCGGCTTCGATGACGATCTCACCGGCCGGAACCTTCCAGGCCTCGGCGGCCGCCTGCACCAGCATGATCCGGGCGGTGGCTGCCGCCTTGCGGATCTGCTCGAAGGAGTTGGCCATGGCCGTGGAACCGCCCGTGCCCTGAACGCCGAAAGCGAGATTGGCGTAGAGCTTGACGTCAGCGGGCGCGTGCTCGGCGCGCATCTGGCCCCAATCGGCGTCCATCTCCTCGGCCACGAGCGTGGCGAGACCGGTGAAAGGCCCCTGCCCGAACTCGATATGCTTGACCAGGACGGTGACGCTGTTGTCGGCAGCGACGCGGATGAAGGCGTTGGGCGCGAAGCTCGCCGTGCCGCCGGGACGGAAGGCCTGTGCCGCGCCTGACTGGGCGCGGGCCGCCTTGGGCAGGTTCAGCGCGATGATGAGGCCGCCGGCACCGGCCAGCAGCGAGCGGCGCGAGAGGGTGAGGTCGTGGGCGGTCATGCTCAACCCTCCAGGCTACGGGCGGCGGCGTGGATCGCCGTGCGGATGCGGGCGTAAGTGGCGCAGCGGCAGATATTGCCGTTCATCGCGAGGTCGATGTCGCGATCGCTCGGCTTGGGATTTTCCTTGAGCAGAGCGACCGCGCTCATCACCTGTCCGGACTGGCAGTAGCCGCACTGCGGAACATCGATCGTGTCCCACGCTGCCTGCACGGCCCGGGCCTCCTTGCCCTCGAGCGCCTCGATCGTCGTGACCTTGCCTTCGACGGCCGAGACGGGCGTGACACAGGATCGCACGGGCTGTCCGTCGATCCAGACCGTGCAAGCCCCGCATTGGGCGACGCCACAGCCGAATTTCGTACCGGTGAGGCCGATATTGTCCCGGATCGCCCAGAGAAGCGGCGTATCGGCATCGACATCGACGGTGTGCGAGCGTCCGTTGACGGAAAGTGTGTGGGCCATGGCTGCCTCGCGAAACGGGATATGTGGTGTTGAGAACCGGAACGACACGCTGGCGCGGGGGTTAACTTGCGAACCCCTTCCGCCCTAGCATGGACAGCGGCAGCCAGCGCGGCTACCCAGATTGGACTGTCTGGATGGTTTCAGTCTATTTGGTATAACGACAGAGACTGGAATTCGTCAAGCCTGAAATGAGCAGCTCACGAGAATGTTGCCCGGCTCTGCCGGAGGAGGCCACAACCCGTATCGAGCAGATCGCCGACGCGGCGCTGCGGCGTTTCGTGCGCTATGGCTTCAAGCGCAGTTCGATGGACGACATCGCGCGCGAAGCCGGCCTCGCCAAGGCGACGATCTATCTGCACTTCAAGGGCAAGGACGACGTCTTCCGGGCGATGATGGCGCGGTTTCTGGCGCAGGTCGCCGCACGCTGCGAAGCCGTGATGGCGCAGCCTCTGCCCTTTCCCGATAAGCTTTCTGCCCTGATGCTCGCGCATTTCGGCGCCGGCTACGCCGCTTTCGGCGATGGCGAACACCTGCTCGAGCTCAAGACGGTGATGGCAAGCATCGCGACGCAAGAAGCGCAGGCCTTCGAGCACATCTTCTGCAACCATGCGACGGCGTTGCTCACCCATGCCGCCGCGCAAGAAATCTCGCTGGGGGCCCTGACGCCCGGGCAGATCGTCGAGACGATCGCCCACGCCGCGATCGGCGCGAAGATGGGGCCGCAACCGTCGCTCGAAACCTATGAAGCGCGCCTGCGCCAGATCGCGGTGCTCGCGGCGCAGGCGGTGGCGAAGCGGTAGACGCCGCCATTTCCGGGCGTCAGCCCGCATGAACACCTCCCTCGCCTAACCATCACGACCTCGAAGCGTCGTTCCAGCTTGTTCCCGTTTTGGGAACATGATATCGATCGTGCATGCAGGTGATCGCGCGCCGGACTTTACGCGAGTTCTGGGAGCGCGAACCGCACGCCGAGATGCCCTTGAGGGTTTGGTACGCCATTGCCAACAAGGCGAGTTGGGCTGGCCCCGGGGACATCAAGGCTCAGTTTGGAGCCACGGTCGATTTCGTTGGCGACAACCGAGTCATCTTCGATATCGGCGGCAATAAATATCGGCTGATCGTCCACTTCGCCTATGCCTACCAGCGAGCGCTGATCAAATTCGTGGGGACTCACAAGGAATACGACCGGATCGACGCGGGGACCGTGTGATGCAGATGGATATGCGAGCGATCCGCACCGAAGCGGATTACGACTGGGCGCTGGCGGAGATCGAGCCCTATTTCGAGCAGCCGCCGGAGCCCAATTCGCCCGAGGCGGACCGCTTCGACATCCTCGCCGCGCTCGTCAAGGTCTATGAGGACGAGCACCATCCAATCGACGCGCCGGATCCGGTCGCGACCATCCAGGAGTGGATGGCTCGGCGTGGTCTGCGCCAGAGGGATCTGGCGGACCTCTTCGGCTCAAAGTCGCGCGCTTCCGAGGTGCTCAACCGCAAGCGCCCGCTGACGATGGAGATGGTGTTCAGACTCAGCAGGGACTGGGGCATCCCTGCCGAGGCTCTGATCGCGCCCTACGATCTCGCGGCCTGAGGCGCGCCGCTAGCGGGCGGGGTTCAGCCCTCTTTCGCCCGCACCGCGCCAAGCGCCGCCTGGGCGGCGGCCAGCCGTGCGATCGGCACGCGGAAGGGCGAGCAGGAGACGTAGTCGAGGCCGACGCTCTCGCAGAAGCCGATCGAGGCCGGATCGCCGCCATGCTCGCCGCAGATGCCGAGCTTGATGTCGGGCCGGGCCTTGCGGCCGCGCTCGGCGGCCAGCTTCACCAGCTCGCCGACGCCCTCCTGGTCGATGGTGACGAAGGGGTCGGCCGCGAGGATGCCCTTGGCGGTGTAGGCACCCAGGAAAGAGGCGGCATCGTCGCGCGAGATGCCGAGCGTCGTCTGGGTCAGGTCGTTGGTGCCGAAGGAGAAGAACTCGGCGCTCGCCGCGATCTCCTCCGCGCGCAGCGCGGCGCGCGGCAGCTCGATCATCGTGCCGACCTGGTAGGTCAGCTCGACCTTGCTCTCGGCCATGACCTCCTTGGCCATGGCGTCGATGCGCGCCTTGACGAGGTCGAGTTCGGCCACGCCCATGACGAGCGGCACCATCACCTCCGGGATCACGGCCTTGCCGGTCTCGCGGGCGGCGATGACCGCCGCCTCGAAGATGGCGCGGGCCTGCATCTCGGCGATTTCCGGGTAGGCGATGGCGAGGCGCACGCCGCGGAAGCCGAGCATCGGGTTGAACTCGTGCAGCTCGGTGGCGCGGTGCTTCAGCGCCTCGGGCGTGACGCCGAGTGCCTGCGCGACGGCGGCGATCTCGGCCTCGCCATGCGGCAGGAACTCGTGCAGCGGCGGGTCGAGCAGGCGGATCGTCACCGGCAGGCCGCTCATGATGGTGAAGAGCTGGACGAAGTCCTGGCGCTGCATCGGCAGGAGCTTGGCGAGCGCGGCGCGGCGGCCCTTGTCGTCGGCGGCGAGGATCATCTCGCGGACGGACTGGATCCGGTCCGCCTCGAAGAACATATGCTCGGTGCGGCACAGCCCGATGCCCTCGGCGCCGAATTCGCGGGCGGTGCGCGCGTCGTCGGGCGTCTCGGCATTGGCGCGGACCTTGAGGCGGCGGACCTTGTCGGCCCAGCCCATCAGCGTCGCGAATTCGCCGGAAAGTTCCGGCTTCTGCATCTTGACCTCGCCGAGCAGCACCTGGCCGTTGCCGCCGTCGATGGTGAGGACATCGCCGGCCTTCAGCACGGTCTGGCCCACGGTGAGCGTGCCCTTGGCGTAGTCGACGCGGATCTGGCCGGCGCCGGAGACGCAGGGCTTGCCCATGCCGCGGGCCACGACCGCCGCATGCGAGGTCATGCCGCCGCGCGTGGTCAGGATGCCTTCGGCGGCGTGCATGCCGTGAATATCCTCGGGACTCGTCTCGACGCGCACGAGGATGACCTTGCGGCCGGCCTTGCGGGCGTTCTCGGCCTCGTCCGAGTTGAAGACGATCTCGCCGGCGGCGGCGCCGGGCGAGGCCGGCAGGCCGGTCGTCAGCACGCGGCGCTCGGCCTTGGGGTCGATCATCGGATGCAGGAGCTGGTCGAGCGCACCCGGCTCGACGCGGCCGACGGCCTCCTCCTGCGAGATCAGGCCTTCGGTGGCTAGTTCGACCGCGATCCGCAGCGCCGCCTTGGCGGTGCGCTTGCCGGACCGCGTCTGCAGCATCCAGAGCTTGCCCTCCTGGATGGTGAACTCCATGTCCTGCATGTCGCGGTAATGCTTCTCGAGGATGCCGTAGATGCGGCAGAGCTCGGCATAGGCCTCCGGCATCGCCCTCTCCATCGAGGGCTTGTCGGAGCCGGCCTCCTTGCGGGCAGCCTCGGTGATGTCCTGCGGGGTGCGGATGCCGGCGACGACGTCCTCGCCCTGCGCGTTGATCAGGAACTCGCCATAGAGCGCGTTCTCGCCGGTCGAGGGATTGCGGGTGAAGGCGACGCCGGTCGCCGAGGTGTCGCCCATATTGCCGAAGACCATCGACTGGACGTTCACCGCCGTGCCCCAGGCGGCGGGAATGTTGTTGAGCTCGCGATATTTGATCGCGCGCGCGTTCATCCAGGAGGAGAAGACGGCGCCGACCGCGCCCCAGAGCTGGTCGCGCGGGTCCTGGGGGAAGTCGCTGCCGAGCGCCTTCTTCACGATGTCCTTGTACTTGCCGACGAGGATCTTCCAGTCCTCGGCACCGAGATCCGTGTCGAGATGGAGGCCCTTGCGCTCCTTGTAGTCCTCGAGCGCCTCCTCGAAATGGCCGTGGTCGACGTCGAGAACGACGTTCGAATACATCGTGATGAAGCGGCGGTAGCTGTCCCAGGCGAAGCGCGCATCGCCCGAGGCTTTGGCCACCGCCTCGACGGTCACGTCGTTGAGCCCGAGATTGAGGACGGTGTCCATCATGCCCGGCATCGAGGCCCGGGCGCCGGAGCGCACGGAGACGAGCAGCGGGTTGGCGGGGTCGCCGAAGGTCTTGCCGGTCAGCCGGCCCATCTCATCCAGCGCGGCCTGGGCCTGCGCCTCCAGTTCCGGCGGGAACTGCTTGCCATTGTCGTAGTACCAGGTGCAGACCTCGGTGGTGATCGTGAAGCCGGGCGGCACCGGCAGGCCCAGATTGCTCATCTCGGCGAGGTTCGCGCCCTTGCCGCCGAGCAGGTTCTTCATGCCCGCTTCGCCCTCGGCCTTGCCGTCGCCGAAGGTGTAGACCCACTTCCCACCAGCCATCGTCCCAGCCCCCTTCACATCACCCAGACCGCGCAAAAACGCAGCGGTCGGCGAATGGTTCGCGTGCGCTGCAACAAAGGCGCCGCGGCGTGGTCATGCCGAAAAGCGCGTGAACAATCAATGCGCCGATGGGCCATGTCCGCTGCGGACGAGCCTCATCGCCCCATCGCCCTCGCCTTCTTGGGCCAGCGCAGCGGCCAGGCGACGATGCGATCGGGCACGTCTTCATCCGGCACGTCGTCCTCGCTGGCAAAGACACGGTTGCGGACCGCGACGCCGGCCTCGACCACAGTCTCGGGATCGCCTGAGACGAGCGGGTGCCACCAGGGCAGGTCGCGGCCCTCGGCGACGAGGCGGTAGGCGCAGGTCGGCGGTAGCCAGGGCAGCGTGCGGACGTCATGGGGCGTCAGCGTCACGCAGTCGGGCACCTTGGTCGAGCGGTTGACGTAATCCTTGCAGCGGCAGGTGCCGGCGTCGAAGAGGCGGCAGCCGATGTCCGTCGCGTGGATGGCACCGGTATCCTCGTCCTGAAGCTTGACCAGGCAGCAGCGGCCGCAGCCGTCGCAGAGCGATTCCCACTGCTCGCGGTTCATCGCCTCGAGCGGGGTCGTGCGCCAGAAGGGCTCGTCGGGGTTGGGATCGTCGGCCATGGGGCCTTATGCGACGCGACCGGCCGGGATGGAAGCGCGGGCGATGACGCATCCACGGACGGGCGGGCGGCGTACCGAAACGGGACAGGCGCCGTGGCAAGGAATCTGCTGTCCCAGCATTTCGCGTCCGGCCTCTGGCATGGGCGCGGCAAGAGGATATCTATGTCCGGTCCGGCGGGATTATGATGGCGGGCTGGCCGGAGTGTAGCAGAACCGTGGCGCCGTCGATCGGGACGGCGGCTTTCGGCGGAGTCCCAGGACGGCGATGGAATTCAGGAAGGCAGGCTGGACGACCCGACTGAAGCGCTTCGCGCTGGCGGTCGATTCATGGGTCGATGCCGGCCTGTGGGGCGCAGCGCGGCGTGCCGGCGAGGTCTATGAGCGCATCCGCAGCTTCATGGACCGGCTGACCGTCACCGGGGGGCAGCGGCTCGCGGCGGAATTCGCGAGCGAGGGGCTGAATGTCGGCATCGCCGGCTCGCTGGTCCTGCTGGCGCTGGCGATCCCGTCCTTCCATGAGGGGCGCGAGGAGGCGTTGAAGCATCAGGTCTTCGCCGTCACCTTCCTCGATCGCTACGGCACCGAAATCGGCCATCGCGGCGCGCGTCACGACGACTCGCTGAAGCTCGAAGAAATGCCGGACCATCTGCTCAAGGCGGTTCTGGCGACGGAAGACCGCCGCTTCTACGACCATTTCGGCATCGACCTGATCGGCACGCTGCGCGCCGTGACCGTCAATGCGCGCGCCTCCGGCGTGGTGCAGGGCGGCTCGTCGCTGACGCAGCAGCTCGCCAAGAACCTGTTCCTGACCAATGAGCGCTCGCTCGACCGCAAGATCAAGGAAGCCTTCCTGGCGATCTGGCTCGAGCAGCGGCTGACCAAGAACGAGATCCTGAAGCTCTATCTCGACCGCGCCTATATGGGCGGCGGCACCTTCGGCGTGGCGGCCGCGGCGGAATACTATTTCGGCAAGTCGGTGCGCGACGTCACGCTGGCGGAAGCCGCGATGCTGGCCGGGCTGTTCAAGGCACCGACCAAATACGCGCCCCATGTCAACCTTCCGGCGGCGCGCGCGCGGGCCAACGACGTGCTCAATGCGATGGTCGATGCCGGCTTCATGACGGCGGGCCAGGTCGACAGCGCCAAGCGCAATCCCGCCACGCCGATCGACCGGCGCCGGGACACCAGCCCCGATTACTACCTCGACTGGGCCTTCGACGAGATTCGCCGGCTCGCCGACGACGGCAGGATCGGCCCCGAGCGGGTTCTGACGGTGAAGACGCCGCATGATCCGGCCATCCAGGAGCGGGCCGACGAGGCGATCGAGTCGATCCTGCGCCAATATGGGCCAGGCTACCGCGCCAAGCAGGCGGCGACGGCCGTGCTCGAAACCGACGGCGCGGTGCGGGCGCTGGTCGGCGGGCGCGACTACGGTGCGAGCCAGTTCAACCGCGCGACCGCGAGCCTTCGGCAGCCCGGCTCGTCCTTCAAGCCCTTCGTCTATGCGGCGGCGATGCAGGCCGGGCTCTACAAGCCCAGCACGGTCGTCACCGACCGGCCGGTCTGCATCGGCAACTGGTGCCCCAACAATTACGGGCGCTCCTTCGCGGGTTCGATGCCGCTGACGGTGGCGCTGGCGAAGTCGATCAACACGATCCCGGTGCAGATGTCGATCGCGCTGGGCCAGGCCACCGGCGAGACCCATGTCGCGCGCGCGGCTCGGATCGGGCGGCTGAAGATCATTGAGACCAGCCGTGCCATGGGCCTCAACTCACCGCTGACCGACACGGTATCCCTGCCGATCGGCGCGGCCGAGGTCACGGTCATCGACATGGCGGCGGGCTATGCCGTCTTCGCCAATGGCGGCCAGCGCGCGCGGCCCTATGCAGCGATCGAGATCCGCAACTCGCATGGCGACGTCATCTACCGGCACGACCGCGACGAGCCAGAGCCGGCCCGTGTGCTGAGCACGCAGGTGGCGCAGGAGATGAACTTCATGCTCTCCAAGGTCCCGACCGAGGGCACGGGCCGTCGTGCCGCGCTCGAGGGTGTCGTCACCGCAGGCAAGACCGGCACGACCAATGGCTACAAGGACGCCTGGTATGTCGGCTATTCCGGCAACCTCGTCGGCGCGGTCTGGTACGGCAACGACGATTCGTCGGAGACCGCGAACATGACCGGCGGCTCGCTGCCGGCCATGACCTGGAAGGAAATCATGCAGTTCGCCCATCGGGGTCTCGAGCTGAAGCCGATCCCGGGCGTGGCGCCGCCCGATCCCAAGGCGGCGACGGTCGCGAAGGCGCAGGCGCCCGCGACCGCGATCGCCGCCGGTTCGGGGCCGGGTGCCGGCCACATGCCGCGGCAATCCTTCGAGGTTCTGTCGGCGGTGGGCGCGATGTTCAAGACGATCGAGGCGCCCCGTCGCATCGGCGGGCGCCTGCAGGTCGGGATCCGCGACGTGTCCGCGGCGGGCGGGAACAGCGCCATCCGCTGAGCGCGGCGGGCGTCCGGTTGACGGGCCGCAGCCGGCTGGTTCAACTCCCGCGCCGGCCGACATGGACGGTTGCTTCCGAAGGCAGGGCATTGCGAGTCTTCCATCTGGCCTATGTGATCGCGCTCGGCGCCGGGCTGGGGCTGGCCTCGGCCCATTTCGCCGTGGCCGGGCGGCCTCTGCTCGGCATGGTCGAGATCGGCCCCTGGGCGGCCTGGCCCCGCAGCGGCAGCCGCGACATCGACCCCTATCTGCGGGCTTACCTCGCCCGCGGCGTGCATCTGCCGCTGGGCGCGGGCGAAGGGCTCGAACTGATCGCCGAACGGGACGACGAGGGGCGCGGGCTCGACGGGCGCTGCCGCTATCGGCTCACCGGCCAGATCCCGACGACGCGCGGCTGGACGCTCAGCGTCACCGACACCGACGGACGCAACTTCCGCCTGCCGCTCGATCGCAACAGCTTCACCGATGCCGAGGTGGTGCGCGCAGAAGACGGCGGCCTCCGGATCGCGGCGGCGTCCTGGCCCCAGCCCGGGGACTGGCTCCCCCTTCCGGCGAGCGGGCGTTTCCAGTTCCGCCTGCGGCTCTACGATACGCCGATCGCCGCCCAGGCCGGCGAGACGCGAGCGGAGAGCCTGCCGCGGATCGCCCGGATGGACTGCTCGTGAGCGCCGCCGACGCACCCTTGCCGCCGCGGGCGCCGCCGGCCGCCCGGCCGGTTCCGCTGATGGACCGCCTCGGCGCGTCGCTGCGCCGCCTGCTG